>NZ_JBBCBW010000014.1:0-137302 GCF_037204085.1 Variovorax sp. CCNWLW235
ATAAAGGAGGAGGGGCGCAGCCCCGGGGGACATTCGCGGAGGGGAGTACCCGGTGGCCTTTGCACAAGCCCTGAACACGACCCCGAATGCGCCCACAGACAAAAAATTCAAACAGCCTGTTTATGCCGCGCGATACACACATCGAGCGTCTCGTCACCGCTCCGCTGCGACCAGTCGAGGTTCGAAAAGATCTCGACTTCGCTGAACCCCGCAAAGCCCGCCTCTTCGACCCAGCCGCGGATCTTCTTGAGTTCCACGACGCCGTCACCCATCATTCCGCGGTCAGACAGCAAGTCGCGTGTCGGCGTCAGCCAGTCGCAGACGTGGTACGCCAGCAAGCGCTCGCGGCCGGCGCGGGCGATCTGCTGCTGCAGCTTCGGGTCCCACCATACGTGATAGATGTCCAGCGCCACGCCGAGCATGCCGCTCTTGTCTGCATCGAGCTCGTCGCAAATGTCGAGCGCATGTTCGAGCGTGTTGATGCAGGCGCGGTCGGCCGCTTGCATGGGGTGCAAGGGCTCGATGGCAAGCGGCATGCCGACTTCGCGGGCGTAATCCAGCGAGGCGGCGATGCCGTCGCGCACTTCGTTGCGTGCGCGGGTGATGTCCTTGTAGGCCGCCTTGCCGTCGAGAGCACCGGGTAGTGCGCCGACCACTAGCACGAGACAGGGCGCTTCGAGCGTCTTTGCCTCGTCGATGGCGCGGCGGTTGTCGTCGAGCGCGGCCTTCAGACCCGGCGCATCGGGCGCGGGGAAGAAGCCGCCGCGGCAGTAGCCCGAGAGGCCAATGCCATGAGCCTTCAGCTGCTTCGCGATCTTGTCGAGCCCGACGGCAGCGACCTGGTCGCGCCAGGGGCTGATCGCGCGGATGCCGCGTTTGGCGCACTGGTCGATGATGCGGTCCAGCGGCACCTCGATGCCCGACTGCTTGCGGATGGTCGCGGTGTTGATCGACAGCCAGTCGTGGTTCTGCGAGAAATCGCGCATGAGCTCGCTCAGCCTTCCACGCCGTGCAGTGCGAGCAGCGTCTTCATGCGCCGCACGGCCAGCTCCGGCTGCTCCAGCAGGTTGGCCGCATCGGCGAGGCGGAATAGCTCGGCAAAATGCTGCAGCGAGCGCGTGCTCTGCTGGCCGCCGACCATGGTGAAGTGCTTCTGGTGGCCGTTGAGCCAGGCCATGAACACCACGCCGGTCTTGTAGAAGCGCGTGGGCGCCGCAAAGATGTGGCGCGACAGCGGCACCGTGGGGCCGAGAATCGCGTGGAACTTCTCGGTGTTGCCTTGGGCCAGTGCGCCCAGCGCCGCACTCGCGGCGGGCGCGATGGCGTCGAAGATGCCCAGCAGTGCGTCGCTCTTGCCGTGCGTCGGCTCGCTGCCGAAGCCGTCACCGGCAATCAGCTCGGCGTAGTTGAAGTCGTCGCCGGTGTACATGCGAACACCTGCCGGCAGGCGGCGGCGCATCGCAATTTCCTTGTCCTTGTCGAGCAGCGAAATCTTGATGCCGTCCACCTTGTGCGGATGCGCAGCAATCACGGCGAGCGCCGTGTCCATGGCCGCATCGGTGTCCTTGTTGCCCCAGTAGCCCGCCAGCGCAGGGTCGAACATGTCTCCCAGCCAATGCAGCACCACCGGTTGCTTTGCCTGGCTCAGGATGCGGTCGTACACGCGCTCGTAGTCGGCCGGGCTCTTGGCCACGCGGGCGAGGGCGCGGCTGGCCATTACGATCAGCTTGCCACCAAGCGCCTCGATGGCTGCCATCTGGTCTTCGTAGCCGCGGATCACGTCGTCGACGCTCTTCACGTCGTCGATGTTCAGGTGGTCGGTGCCGCAGCCGGAGGCCACCAGCGCGCCGGGCACGTCCTTCGCCGCATCGAGCGAACGGCGGATCAGCTCGAGCGAGGTCGGCCAGTCCAGGCCCATGCCGCGCTGCGCAGTGTCCATGGCTTCGGCCACGCCCAGGCCCAGAGAGAACAGGTGGCGGCGGTAGGCGATGGTGGTGTCCCAGTCGACTGCAGCCTGCAGCCACGGGTCTACCGCGGCCAGCGGATCGGCCACCACGTGCGCGGCCGAATAGGCGATGCGGTTGAACTTGACGTCCGCTTCGGGCTTGACCGGCGCGGTGCCACGCAGGGCGTACGGCGCGAGCGAGCCGCTCGCGGTGGGGAGGGTCAGCGAAAGTGCCATGCTGCCTGCCTCAGACCTTCAGCGCGGGCACGTCGATCCAGCGGCGTTCCTTCCACGACTCGAGCGCGGCCTCGACCAGCTGCACGCCCTTGGCGCCTTCGGGCAGCGTCCACTTGTAGGGCTCGTTCTCGACCACGTGGCGGATGAAGTGCTCCCACTGGATCTTGAAGCCGTTGTCGTACACCTGCGAATCCGGAATCTCCTGCCACTGGTCGAAGAAATTCATCATCTGCTTCTCGTCGGGGTTCCACACCGGGCGCGGCGTGGCCACGCGCGACTGGGCGCGGCAGCTCGAGAGGCCCGCAACGGCCGAGCCGTCGGTACCGTCGACGTGGAAGGTCACGAGGTCGTCGCGGCGCACGCGCGTGACCCAGCTCATGTTGATCTGCGCGATGACCGGCTCGCCGTTGTGGCCGGTGAGTTCGCAGGTGGCATAGGCCGCGTCGTCGGCGGTGGCTTCATAGGGCTTGCCGGCTTCGTCCCAGCGCTTGGGAATGTGCGTGGCACCCAGGCAAGACACAGACTTGACCTCGCCGAACAGGTTGTCCAGCACATAGCGCCAGTGGCACATCATGTCCAGGATCATGCCGCCGCCGTCTTCCTTGCGGTAGTTCCAGCTCGGGCGCTGAATGGGTTGCAGGTCGCCTTCGAACACCCAGTAGCCGAACTCCAGGCGCACGCTGAGCATGCGGCCGAAGAAGCCCGCGCGGCGCAGCATGTCGAGCTTGCGCAGGCCTGGCAGAAAGAGCTTGTCCTGCACCGCGCCGTGCTTCAGGCCCGAGCCTTCGGCCAGGCGCGCGATTTCGACGGCTTCGTTCAGGTTGGTGGCAATCGGCTTCTCGCAATACACGTGCTTGCCGGCGCGGATGGCCTTGGCCAGCAGCGTGGGGCGCATCTGCGTGGTGCCGGCGTCGAAGAAGATGGTGTCTTCCTTGTTGGCCAGCGCCGCGTCCAGGTCGGTGCCCCAGCGCGCGATGTTGTGCGTCTTGGCAAGCGCTTCCATCTTCTCGGCGTTGCGGCCGATGAGGATCGGGTCGGGCATGACCTTGTCGCCATTGGACAGCGTGACGCCGCCTTGCGCGCGGATCGCGCAGATCGAGCGGATCAGATGCTGGTTCATGCCCATGCGTCCAGTGACGCCGTGCATGATGATTCCGAGTCGTTGTGTAGCCATGTCTTCAGCCGAAAAAGAGTTGGAGAGAAAGAGATAGAAGAAGAGGGCGGATTACTGCGCGGGCGTCAGGCCGGCAGCCTTGACCAACGCCGCGTTGGTCTTGATTTCGTCCTTGATGTAGGCGTCGAACTGCTCGGGCTTGAGCGTCCATGCATCGGCGCCCAGCTTCAGGAAGCGTTCCTTGACTTCTGGCGAA
Source organism: Variovorax sp. CCNWLW235 (assembly GCF_037204085.1). Classification (NCBI taxonomy): domain Bacteria; kingdom Pseudomonadati; phylum Pseudomonadota; class Betaproteobacteria; order Burkholderiales; family Comamonadaceae; genus Variovorax; species Variovorax sp. CCNWLW235. Next base: position 3,553 of record NZ_JBBCBW010000014.1, read on the forward strand.
GCAAGCGCCTTCGCCACTTCGTCGTGCAGCCGGTTGACGATGTCGCGCGGCGTCTTGGCCGGCGCCATCATGCCGATCCAGAAGTTGAACTCGGAGCCCGGCACACCGGCTTCAGCCGTGGTCGGCACATCGGGCAGGGCGGCCGCGCGCTTGGGCGAGCCGACCGCCAGCGCCAGCAGCTGGCCATCCTTGATCTGGCCGATGACCGGCGCGATGGGCGAGAAGTAGTAGTCGACCCGGCCCGACAGCACTTCGGTCACGGCCTCTGCCGAGCCCTTGAACGGAATGTTGGTGGCGTCGATCTTTGCGGCCATCTTGAACTTCTCGGCGTTGAGGTGGGTGGCGCTGCCCTGGCCTGCCGATGCGAAGTTGATGGTGCCCGGCTTGGCCTTGGCCGCGGCGACCAGCTCCTGCAGCGTCTTGATGTTCTTCGCAGGCGAGATCACCAGTGCATTGGGCAGCGACGAGATGGGCGTGACGGCGGCAAAGTCGTTCACCGTGTCGAACGGGAGCTTTGCGAAGGTGGAGGGGCTCACCGTGTGCGACGACGAGTGAATCATGATCGTGTAGCCGTCCGGCGCGGCCGTGGCCACGGCCTGCTGGCCGATGGTGCCGCTGGCGCCGCCCCGGTTGTCCACCACCAGCGTCTGGCCCATGCTCTGGCCCATCTTGTCGGCAATGGCCCGCGCAATGATGTCCGTGGTGCTGCCGGCCGCGAACGGCACGACGACGCGAATCGGCTTGTTGGGATACCCGTTCTGCGCCGATGCCAAACCGGGCATCAAGGCGGCGAGGCAGGTGAGCGTGGCGAGTGCAGTGGTGCGTGCAAGTTGCTTCATGGTTGTCTCCGTGCGGTCGGGCCGCCTTGTCTTGATCGATTAATTCACCAATAAGTGAATTAGATAATTCTAGGAAGGCTGGCGCCGCGGCGCAACCGCCGCTGATTGGTAAATACCCGAAGATGGAGAAAGGGCGCCCGAAAGGCTCAGTGCAGCACGTAGCCCAGCACGAGGTCGGTCATGTGCGAGAGGCGCTGCGCCATGGCCTTGGGCGCGCGCAGGTCACGGCCGAAGACGGCTGAGAGCGTGTGGTTGTTCGACAGGTAGAAGTAGCAGAGCGAGGCGATCGAGATGTAGAGCTGCACCGGGTCGACGCCGGCGCGGAACAGCTTGTCGCGCTTGCCGCGCTCGAGCACCGTGTCGAGCAGCTGCACCAGTGGCGAGTTCATCTCCTGGATGCGCTCGGAGCGCTTGAGGTGCGCGGCGCAGTGAAGGTTCTCGCTGTTCAGCAGCGTGATGAACTCGGGGTGCTCCAGATAGTAGTGCCAGGTGAAGGAAACCAGTTGGCGGATGGCCTCGACCGGATCGATCTCGTCCAGGTGCAGCTGCTGCTCGGCCTCGCGGATGTCTGCGTAGGTGCGCTCGAGCACCGCCAGGAACAGGTCGTCCTTGCTGCCGAAGTAGTAGTAGATGAGGCGCTTGTTCAGCCCCGCGCGCGCGGCGATGCTGTCCATGCGCGCGCCGGCCAGGCCCCGCTGCGCAAACTCGTCGCGTGCCGACGCAAGAATGGCCAGTTGCGAGCGATCGGCATCGCGGGAGCGCGGCTCGATGGCTTCGGGTGGGGAATCTTTCGCGGCTTTCATCGCACGAATTTAACCATTTGGTGAATTAACGCAAAGCGTTGGGAGCGGGCGCACATAATTCCGAAGACATTTGCAGCTGAGGTTCGACTTCTCATGAGTACATCACAACCCGCCGGCCACCTGATCGTCGAATGCCTGATCGAGCAGGGCATGGAGATCGCGTTCGGCGTTCCGGGCGAAAGCTTTCTTGCCGTGCTCGACGGCTTTCATGCCTACCGTGAACGCGCCCGTTTCATCGTCAACCGCCAGGAGGGCGGCGCCGCATTCATGGCCGAAGCGCATGGCAAGCTCACGGGGCGGCCGGGCGTGTGCTTCGTCACCCGCGGGCCGGGTGCCACCAACGCATCGATCGGCGTGCACAACGCTTTCCAGGATTCCACGCCGATGGTGCTGTTCGTCGGCGACGTCGGCAGCGACTTCCGCGACCGCGAAGCTTTCCAGGAAGTGGACTACGGCAGCTTCTTCGGACCGAGCACCAAGGGCTTTGCCAAGCGCGTGGAGCGCATCGACGACGCGAGCCGCATCCCCGAATACGTGGCGCGCGCGTTTTCAACCGCGATGAACGGACGGCCCGGACCGGTGGTGCTGGTGCTGCCCGAAGACATGCTGCGCACGCAGACCGCGTCGCGCCCGCTGCCGCGCGTGGACGCCGTTCAGCCCTGGAGCGACCCCGGCTCGCTGCGCACCTTGCGTGAGCTGCTGCTCCAGTCGCAACGGCCGCTGGTGATTGCGGGCGGCGGCGGCTGGACTACGCAGGCCGCGCAGGCGCTGCAGCGCTTTGCCGAGAACTGGCGGCTGCCAGTTGCCAATGCCTTCCGCTTTCAGGACACTTTCGACAACCACCACCCGCTCTACGCGGGCGACGTCGGCATTGCGATCAATCCCAAGCTCGCGCAGCGCGTGAAAGACAGCGACCTGATCATCGCCATCGGCCCGCGGCTCGGCGAAATGACGACTGGCGGCTACACCCTGCTCGAAGCGCCGAAGGCCAGGCAGAAGCTGGTGCACATCCACGCGAGCGCGGAAGAACTCAACCGTGTCTACCAAGCCGACCTGGCCATCAACGCCGGGATGAGCGCCGCGGCGCGCAGCCTCGAGGTGCTAAGTGCGCCCAATACCTTGCCGTGGGAGGAGTGGGCGGCGCAGGCGCATGCGGACTATGAAGCGAACCTGGAGCCGCAGGCGCTCGCGGGCATGCCGGCTGAAACGCCCCGCGGCCCGGTCGACATGGCAGAGGTGGTCGCGCTGCTGCAGAAGCACCTGCCGCCGGATGCGGCCATTACCAACGGGGCCGGCAACTTTGCGAGCTGGGTGCACCGCTATTTCCGTTATCACGGGCTTGCCAAGGGCAGCAAGACGCAGCTGGCGCCCACCAGCGGTGCCATGGGCTATGGCGTGCCGGCGGGCATTGCGGCCAACCTTGCGACCGGCCGGGTGGCCTTCACGATTGCGGGCGACGGCGATTTTCTGATGACCGGGCAAGAGCTCGCGACGGCTTCGCAGCATGGCGGCAAGAGCATCATCGTGCTGCTGAACAACGGCATGTTCGGCACCATCCGCATGCACCAGGAGCGCGAATATCCGGAGCGCACGAGCGGCACTGCCCTCCGCAACCCCGACTTCTGCGGCCTGGCGCGGGCCTATGGATATGCCGCCGAACGCGTGACGGAAACCGCACAGTTCGAAGCGGCGCTGCTGCGCGCACTGGCGGCAGATACGGGCACGCTGATCGAGATTCCGCTCGACCCGGAGGTGATCACGACACGCGGCACGCTGGCGTCGATCACGCGTGCGGCGCAGGCGCGGGGCTGAACTAGCAACGCGAACCGATCTCCGTTCGCGGCCAAAAAAAAGCCGGCATGTGCCGGCTTTTTGATTCGGGAGCGCGATGGACGCGCAGTACCCGAGCGCTTACTTGACGTGCTTGCCGATCAGCGCGGCCAGTTCGAACATCGACACTTGCGGCTTGCCGAAGATTTCCTTCAGCTTGGCGTCGGCGTTGATGTTGCGCTTGTTGGCCTTGTCTTGAAGGTTGTTCTTCTTGATGTAGTCCCACAGCTTGCTCACGACTGCGGTGCGCGGCAGAGGCGTCGAACCGACCACAGCGGCGAGTGCCGGGCTGGGGGTCAGGGCCTTCATGAACGCGGCGTTGGGCGTGCGCTTCTTGGCGGGAGCGGCCTTCTTTGCAGGAGCCTTCTTCGCCGGTGCAGCCTTCTTCGCAGGAGCAGCCTTCTTGGCGGGGGCTGCCTTCTTGGCCGGTGCGGCCTTCTTCGCAGGAGCCGCAGCCTTCTTGGCGGGAGCGGCCTTCTTTGCCGGAGCTTTCTTGGCCGGAGCCTTCTTTGCAGTTGCCATGGTTGATTTCCTTTTTTGGTTGAACAGTCACCAATGAAAAACTTGCGTCTCCAGTGGCATTGCGGATGCTAAAGGAGAAAAAACGCGTTTCCAAGGGAAAAAGAGCTTTTTTCATTGGGAGTTGTTGTTTTTTCAGAGGGGAGAACCCGAGGTTTTCACCTCCGGCGTTCAGGCCAGGTCGCCAGCACCACGCCAACGAGTGCAAGTGCGAATGCAAAGAGCTGTGCTGCGGAGAGGCTTTCGCCGAGCACCAGCACGCCGACAAGGGCCGCACTCACGGGCAGCATCACCGCGAAAACACCGGCTTGCGCAGCGGGCACATGGCGCAGGCCCGTCATCCAGAGCCACACCGTCCAGATGCTGGCTGCGAGTGCGTAGACCACGAGCAAGGCCCAGGTGCCGAAGCGCACGGCGGAGAAGTCGAACTGCAGTGCGAACCAGATGCCGAAGGGCATCGACAGCACGAAGCCCCAAAGGTTGATGAGCGACGAGATCCGCTTGGGTCCCAGGTGGCCGGTGAGCGACTTGCCGATTACCGCGTAGGCCGTCTCGCAAAGCACCGCGCAGAACACGAGCAGGTTGCCGAGCCAGGGCATCGATGAGGGCGCCACGCCGTCTGTAGTTGCCGGTGCATGCGCCGGCGTGAGGGCCAGCAAGCCAATGCCGAGTGCGGCGCAACCGATGGCAAGGCCGATGCGCACCGTGATGCGTTCGCGCAGGAAGAGCCAGCTTGCCACCGCCACGGCCGCGGGAATGGACGCCATGATCACGCCCGCGGACACCGTGCTGGTGAGGCTCACGCCGAACAGCATGAAGATCGAGAACAGGAAATTGCCGAGGAACGACTCCAGGAAAACGAGGCCGCGCGTGCGCGCACTCATGGGAGGTTCGTCCGGCGCGCGCCGAAGCCAATGCGGCATGGCCAGCGCGGCGATGCCGAAGCGCAGCCATGCGAGCAGCAGCACCGGAAAGGCCGCCACCAGCGGTTTGGAAAGGGCGACGTAGCCGCCGACGAGCGACATGCTCAAGGCCAGGCAGCCATAGGCCACAAGACGGCTGGAGGCGGGAGCGGCGGTGTTCAATAGACTGCAATGCTTGTTGGAACGATGGATTCAATGATGCCGCAATCGCTGAAGTTCGATGGTGCACCGGCCGTGCGCACACCAGGACATGTCTTCGTCTACGGCACGCTGCGACGCGGCGGGCGCAACGACATCGCGCGCTTTCGGCCTGAACCGATCCATGTGGCCGACGCTGCAATCGCAGGCACCTTGTACGACTTGGGTGCCTATCCCGGCCTGGTGCTGAACGGAAAAGGACGCGTGCTGGGCGAGATCTACCGCATCGAACCCGAGGTGGAGGCGGCGCTCGACGTGCTCGAGGAAGTTGCAGACGACGACTCCGGCGAATACATCAAGCGACGTGTGACGGTGAATGCCGGAACGCGGCAGTTCGAATGCCTCGTCTACGAAATTCATCCGGCGCGAATCAGCGGGCGGGCTGTGATTGGCAGCGGGGACTGGATTGCGCACGCCGTCGCCAAATAAGCGCTTGCCGCCATCGTTTTTCATAGCTGAGGCGGCGATTGCACATTGCGAAATGGCTGGCTGCTGCATTGCAATATTTTTTCTCGATATGAGAAAAATAATTTTGCATGGAGAAATACTGCCGTAAGCAGTTGATTTTGTTGGTCTAAAAATATGTCTTCTATAAGACATAAGAGTGTTGCTTGCGCTTAAAGTAACTCCACGGCCGCAGCGCCCAACCTTCAATCAACCTCACGGAGTGACCATGCCCCAGACCCTCACCGAACAACTGAGCCGCGAACAGCAAATTGCCGCCCTCGAGAAAGACTGGGCCACCAATCCCCGCTGGAAGGGCATCAAGCGCGGCTACAGCGCGGCCGACGTCGTGCGCCTTCGCGGCTCGTTCCCCATCGAGCACACGCTGGCCCGCCGCGGTGCCGAGAAGCTCTGGGAACTGGTGAACAACGAACCCTACGTCAACTGCCTTGGTGCGCTCACGGGCGGCCAGGCCATGCAGCAGGTGAAGGCCGGCGTGAAGGCCATCTACCTGTCGGGCTGGCAGGTTGCGGCAGATGCCAACAGCTATTCGTCGATGTACCCCGACCAATCGCTGTATCCGGTGGATTCGGTGCCCAACGTGGTCGAGCGCATCAACAACACCTTCCGCCGCGCGGACGAAATCCAGTGGTCGAAGAACGTGAACCCGGGCGACAAGGGCTATGTCGATTATTTCGCCCCCATCGTTGCCGATGCCGAAGCAGGCTTTGGCGGCGTGCTGAACGGCTTCGAACTGATGAAGGCCATGATCAAGGCCGGCGCCGGCGGCGTGCACTTCGAAGACCAGCTCGCATCGGTCAAGAAGTGCGGCCACATGGGCGGCAAGGTGCTCGTGCCCACCACCGAGGCCGTGCAGAAGCTCATCGCTGCCCGCATGGCGGCTGACGTTTGCGGCACGCCGACGCTCGTGATCGCCCGCACCGATGCTGAGGCGGCCGACCTCATCACCAGCGACTACGACGAGAACGACAAGCCCTTCCTGACCGGCGAGCGCACTGCCGAAGGCTTCTACAAGACGAAGAAGGGCATGGACCAGGCCATCAGCCGCGCCGTTGCCTACGCGTACTACGCCGACCTGGTGTGGTGCGAAACCGGTACGCCCGACCTCGAGTTCGCCCGCAAGTTCGCCGAGGCCGTGCACAAGGTGCACCCCGGCAAGATGCTGGCCTACAACTGCTCGCCGTCGTTCAACTGGAAGAAGAACCTCGACGACGCGACCATTGCCAAGTTCCAGAAGGAGCTGGGCGCCATGGGCTACAAGTACCAGTTCATCACGCTGGCCGGCATCCACTCGATGTGGTTCAACATGTTCGACCTGGCGCAAGACTACGTGCAGCGCGGCATGTCGGCCTATGTCGAGAAGGTGCAAGAGCCCGAGTTCGCGGCACGCGACCGTGGCTACACCTTCGTGTCGCACCAGCAGGAAGTGGGCACGGGCTACTTCGACGAGGTGACCACGGTCATCCAGGGCGGCAAGTCCAGCGTCACGGCGCTGACCGGCTCGACCGAAGAAGAGCAGTTCCACTGATTCGGCTGTTCCTCGAATCGCCTGCGCAGGCGGTTCGCGGTCACCTCGGAGCCCGGCCTTGTGCCGGGCTTTTTCGTCCGGGCTTGCAAAGCCCGATGCCGGCGGCCTGAACCGGCAGCGGATAGAATCGCGGTCTCTGCACCCAACAAGAGCGAGAAAGGCACCCTGGTTATGACACCGCGAACTACTCCGCAAGGATTCAGCGGCTTTTTCTTCTTCGAAGGAAAAGGCCGGTAGACCGCGCACGCTGGTTTCTTCCAGCTCTCACACCAGGCAAAGCGCGGCAATCACCGCGCTTTTTTGTTTTTCCGTCCGAGGTTTTTCCATGATCCAGATCACGCTTCCCGACAACTCGCGCCGCGAGTTTCCCGGCCCGGTTTCGGTGGCCGAAGTTGCCCAGTCCATCGGACCGGGGCTCGCCAAGATGACAGTGGCCGGCAAGGTCGACGGCAAGCTGGTCGATGCCAGCGACGTCATCGACCGCGACGCCAAGCTGCAGATCATCACGCCCAAGGACGATGAGGGCCTGGAGATCATTCGCCACTCGACGGCCCACCTGGTCGGCCATGCGGTGAAGCAGCTGTATCCAACGGCCAAGATGGTCATCGGCCCGGTGATCGAAGAGGGCTTTTATTACGACATTTCGTACGAGCGCCCGTTCACGCCCGAAGACATGGCGGCCATCGAGGCGCGCATGCGCGAACTGATCGCGCAGGATTACGACGTGGTCAAGAAGATGACGCCGCGCGCCGAAGTCATCGAGGTCTTCAAGTCGCGCGGCGAAGACTACAAGCTGCGCCTGGTCGAAGACATGCCCGACGAGCAGGCCATGGGCCTGTACTACCACCAGGAATACGTCGACATGTGCCGCGGCCCGCACGTGCCGAACACGCGCTTCCTGAAGGTCTTCAAGCTCACGAAGCTGGCCGGCGCCTACTGGCGCGGCGACGCCAAGAACGAGCAGCTGCAGCGCATCTACGGCACGGCCTGGGCCGACAAGAAGCAGCTCGACCAGTACATCCAGCGCATCGAAGAGGCCGAGAAGCGCGACCACCGCAAGCTGGGTAAGGAACTCGACCTGTTCCACATCGACGAAGTGGCGCCGGGCGTGGTGTTCTGGCACCCCAAGGGCTGGGCCGTGTGGCAGGCGGTGGAGCAGTACATGCGCGGCATTTACCGCGACACGGGCTACTGGGAAGTGAAGGGCCCGCAGATTCTGGACAAGAGCCTGTGGGAGAAGACGGGCCACTGGCAGAACTACCGCGACAACATGTTCACGACGGAATCGGAAAAGCGCGAATACGCGCTCAAGCCGATGAACTGCCCTGGCCACGTGCTCATCTTCAAGAGCGACCTGCGCAGCTACCGCGACCTGCCGCTGCGTTACGGCGAGTTCGGCCAGTGCCACCGCAACGAACCCAGCGGCGCGCTGCACGGCATCATGCGCGTGCGCGGCTTCACGCAGGACGACGGCCACATCTTCTGCACGGAAGACCAGATCCTCGACGAGTGCATTGCGTACACGGAGCAACTGCAGAAGGTGTATGCCGACTTCGGCTTCACGGACATTCTCTACAAGGTGGCCACGCGGCCTGACAACCGCGTGGGCTCCGACGAGCTGTGGGACAAGGCCGAGCATGCGGTCATGGAGGCGCTGCGCCGTTCGGGCGTCGACTTCATCATCTCGCCCGGCGACGGCGCCTTTTACGGCCCGAAGATCGAATACACGCTGAAGGATGCGTTGGGCCGCCAGTGGCAGTGCGGCACGATGCAGGTCGACTTCAATACGGCCGAGCGCCTGGGCGGCGAATACGTGACGGAATCGAGTGGCCGCGCCCACCCCGTGATGCTGCACCGCGCCATCGTGGGCAGCCTGGAGCGCTTCATCGGCATGCTGATCGAACACCATGCCGGCGCGCTGCCTGCGTGGCTCGCTCCGGTGCAGGTGGCGGTGCTCAATATCAGCGAAGGGCAGGCCGATTACGCCGCTTCAGTGGCGAAAACGCTGCAGAATCAAGGGCTTAGGGTGCAGCTGGATCTGCACAACGAGAAGATTACGTATAAAATACGCAAGCATTCGTTGCAAAAGCTTCCCTATATCCTCGTCGTGGGCGACAAGGAGAAGGAAGCCGGTGCCGTCGCAGTGCGCGCCCGGGGCAATCAAGACCTCGGTGCAATGTCCCTCGAATCGTTCGTACTACGGCTCGTTCAGGATATTGCTGACAAGCGTTGATTTGTCCCGGAAGCACCCTCACATGTGTTTCCTGACCCATCATGCCGCTTGTTCGCGAGAACTGACCGGCGTCCGCTACAGATTTTGTAGCAACTTTTGAAGGATTCTGACCATCGCTACTGCATTTCGCGACCGCCGCCACCGCGAGGAACGCCAACACCGCCTGAACCGGGAAATCATGGCCCCGGAAGTCCGCCTTGTAGGCCCGGAAAACGAGCCATTGGGTGTTATGAGTCTCTCCGAGGCCTTGCGCCTCGCCGGTGAGGCTGACGTGGATCTGGTCGAGGTCGTTGCCGCGGCCAACCCGCCTGTCTGTCGTCTGATCGAGTACGGCAAGTTCAAGTACCACGAGCAGAAGAAGGCGGCCGAGGCAAAGTCGAAGCAGAAGGTCATCGAGGTCAAGGAAATCAAGTTCCGGCCCGGTACCGACGATGGTGACTACAACATCAAGATGCGCAACATCAAGCGCTTTCTTGAAGAGGGCGACAAATGCAAGATCACGCTGCGCTTTCGCGGCCGCGAGATCACGCACCAGGAGCTCGGTTTGGCCTTGCTGCAGCGCATTCGCGATGAACTCGGCGACCTGATCGTCGTCGAGCAGTTCCCGAAGCTCGAAGGCCGGCAGATGATCATGATGATCGCTCCGGGCCGCAAGAAGCCGGGCGGCGGTACCGCCAAGCCGGCGTCGTCGGAAACGTCGGCGCCCGCAGCAGCCTGAAAAGGCCGGCTGAGTGACAGAGAGATAGCAGGGTTTTAAAGAATTTCGCCTTTGAGGGCGCTTCGAAAGAAGTGCCGGCAGGGGCGAAATAAAGAAGTGTCTCGGGGCCAACAAGTCCGTGGAGTATCCGCGGCGCCTCACGAGCACAAACTAAAGGAGCATTCATATGCCCAAAATGAAGACCAAGAGCAGCGCGAAAAAACGTTTCCGCGTTCGTCCCGGTGGCACCGTCAAGCGCGGTCAAGCCTTCAAACGTCACATCTTGACCAAGAAGACCACCAAGAACAAGCGTCACCTCCGTGGTGCAGTGGCAGTGCATGAAACCAACATGGTTTCCGTCGCCGCCATGCTGCCAGGCCGTGGCATTTAACTCAGACGAACAAGGAGTACACACATGCCTCGCGTCAAACGTGGTGTAACGGCTCGCGCCCGCCACAAGAAAGTTCTCGCACTCGCCAAGGGTTTCCGTGGTCGCCGCGGTAATGTCTTCCGCATCGCCAAACAGGCGGTAATGAAGGCTGGGCAATATGCCTACCGTGACCGCCGCACCAAGAAGCGCGTTTTCCGTCAACTGTGGATCGCGCGTATCAACGCCGCCTCGCGTGAACTGGGCCTGACCTACAGCCAGTTTGCAAACGGCATCCGCAAGGCTGGAATCGAGATCGACCGCAAGATGCTTGCGGACATCGCAGTGCACGACAAGGCCGCTTTTGCCGGCATCGTGGAGCAGGTCAAGGCCAAGCTGGCTGCTTGATCCTGTACAGCAGGGCGGCTGTCTTCGTGGCAGCCTCCTGCGCCCACGACACAAGGGCTGGCGCTTGAAAAGGCTCCAGCTCTTTTTTTATTTCCCCGCCTATTTTTTGTTGCTATGAACGAGTTGGACTCCCTGGTAGCCACCGCAGGCACTGCCTTCGCCGAAGCGAAAACGCCCGCCGAGCTCGAGAACGCCAAGGCGCAGTTCCTCGGCAAGTCGGGCCGCATCACCGAGCTGATGAAGGGCATGGCCGCGCTGAGCGTCGACGAGAAGAAGTCGCGCGGCGCCGCAATCAACGTGGCCAAGCAGGCCATCGAGTCCGCACTGACCGAACGGCGCCAGCAACTGGCCGACGAAGAGCTTTCGCAGCAACTGCGCGCAGAAGCGCTTGATGTGAGCCTGCCCGGCCGCCGCCGCATTCCCGGCGGCTTGCATCCGGTGAGCCGCACCCTGGAGCGAATCGAGGAGATCTTCTCGAGCATGGGCTTCGACGTGGCCGATGGCCCGGAGATCGAGAGCGACTGGCACAGCTTCACCTCGCTCAACAACCCGCCGAACCATCCGGCGCGTTCGATGCAGGACACCTTCTATGTCGACCTGAACGGCGACGACGGCATTCCGTACAACCTGCGTCCGCACACCAGCCCGATGCAGGTGCGCTATGCGCATCAGCACATCAAGAAGTACGCCGCCGAGTTTGCGGCTGCAGCCGCAGACACCACCGGTGCCGTGAAGGCGCCCGAGATCCGCGTGATTGCGCCGGGCCGCACCTACCGTGTCGACAGCGATGCCACGCACTCGCCCATGTTCCACCAGTGCGAAGGCCTGTGGCTCGGCGAGAACGTGAGCTTCAAGGACCTGAAGGTCATCTTCACGGACTTCTGCCGTACTTTCTTCGAGAGCGACGACCTCGTGCTGCGCTTTCGTCCGAGCTTCTTTCCGTTTACCGAGCCCAGCGCCGAAATCGACATCCAGTTTGCGAGTGGCCCGCTGGCCGGCCGCTGGCTCGAAGTCGCGGGTTCGGGCCAGGTGCATCCGAACGTGGTGCGCAACATGGGGCTCGACCCCGAGCGCTACATCGGCTTTGCCTTTGGCATGGGGCCCGACCGGCTCACGATGCTGCGCTACGGCGTGAATGATTTGCGGCTGTTCTTCGACGGCGACTTGCGTTTTCTCTCGCAGTTCCAGTGACTTCCCCAGCTCAATACTAGAAAAACCGAATACGAGATCGAAGAGATGCAATTCCCGGAATCCTGGCTGCGCGAGTTCTGCAATCCGCCCCTCGGCAGCGCCGAATTGGCCGAAACGCTCACCATGGGCGGCTTCGAGGTCGAAGAGCGCCGCCCCGTCGCGCCGCCCTTCAGCCGCATCGTGGTCGGCGAAATCAAGGAAGCCGTGCAGCACCCCAATGCCGATCGCCTGCGCATCTGCCAAGTCGATGTAGGCCAGGTGGACGCCACGGGGCAGGGCGCCTTGCTCAACATCGTGTGCGGCGCGCCCAATGCACGCGTCGGCATCAAGGTGCCCTGCGCGCTGGTCGGCGCCGAACTGCCGCCCGGTGAAGACGGCAAGCCCTTTCTCATCAAGCTTGGCAAGCTGCGCGGTGTCGAAAGCCAGGGCATGCTGTGCTCGGCGCGCGAGCTGAAGCTCAGCGAAGACCACGGCGGCCTGCTCGAGCTCGCTGTCGACGCACCCATTGGCGCCGATGTGCGCGACGTGCTCAAGCTGGACGACGCGCTGCTCACCCTCAAGCTCACGCCCAACCTTGCCCACGGCCTGAGCGTCTACGGTGTTGCGCGCGAACTCGCAGCGCTCACCGGCGCGCCGCTCAAGACGCCCGCCATCCCGTCGGTGGCCGCATCGTTTGCCGACGTGCTGCCGGTGAAGGTGGAAGCGCCTGAACTCTGCGGCCGTTTTTCGGGCCGCATCGTGCGCGGCGTGAACACCAAGGTGGCCACGCCGGCATGGATGGTCGAGCGCCTTGCACGCTGCGGCCAGCGCAGCGTGACGCCGCTGGTCGACATCTCGAACTACGTCATGTTCGAGTACGGCCAGCCCAGCCACATCTTCGATCTCGACAAGATCCACGGCGGCCTCACGGTGCGCTGGGGCAAGGCGGGCGAACAGCTCAAGCTGCTGAACGGCAACACGATCAGCGTCGACGACAAGGTTGGCGTGATTGCCGATAACGAGGCCGTCGAGTCACTCGCCGGCATCATGGGCGGCGACGCGACCTCGGTGTCCGACGACACTCGCAACATCTACGTCGAAGCCGCCTTCTGGTGGCCCGAAGCCGTTCAGGGCCGCTCGCGCCGCTTCAATTTTTCGACCGACGCGGGGCACCGCTACGAGCGCGGCGTCGACCCGAGCCGCACGGTCGAGATCATCGAGCGCATCACGCAGCTCATCATCGAGATCTGCGGCGGCCAGGCCGGCGCCATGGACGACAAGATCCTGAACGTGCCCGAAGCCATGCCGGTCACACTGCGCGTGGCGCGCGCCTCGCGCGTCATCGGCATGCCGCTCTCGCAGGCGCAATGCGCCGACGCGCTGCGCCGCCTGGGGTTTGCGCTCAGCGAGGGTGAGGGCACATTGACCGTCACCCCGCCGCCGCACCGCTTCGACCTGCTGATCGAAGAAGACCTGATCGAAGAGGTTGCGCGCCTGATCGGGTTCAACAACCTGCCGACCACCGCACCATTGGCGCCCATTACGGCACGCGTGCGGCCCGAAGCCCGGCGCAGCCGCTTCGCGGTGCGCCGCAGCCTGGCGGCGCTCGGTTACCAGGAAACCATCAACTTCAGCTTTGTCGAGGCGCACTGGGAGCAAGACCTGGCAGGCAACGCCAATCCGGTGAAGCTGCTGAACCCCATCGCCAGCCAGATGAGCGTGATGCGCTCGTCCTTGATCGGCTCGCTGCTGCAGGTGCTCAAGTTCAACCTCGACCGAAAGGCGCCGCGCGTGCGCGTGTTCGAGCTGGGCCGCGTGTTCATGCGCGACGACAGCGTGGCCACCACCGACAGCACCGTGCGCGGCGTACACCAGCCGATGCGGGTGGCCGGCCTTGCCTGGGGCGATGCCGAAGAAGCACGCTGGGACGGCAAGCCGCACCGGGTCGACTTCTACGATGCCAAGGGCGACGTCGAGGCATTGCTCGCGCCGCTGGTGCCGAGCTTCGAGGCGGCCGAGCATCCCGCCTTGCACCCCGGCCGCTCGGCGCGCGTGCTGATCGACGGCAAGGCCATCGGTTTTGTCGGCGAACTGCATCCGCGCTGGCGCCAGAAGTGGGACTTTGCGCTGGCGCCGGTGGTTTTCGAGCTCGACCTCGATGCCGTTGCCGCGCGACCCGTGCCTGTGGCAAAGCCTGTGCCCAAGCACCAGGCCGTCGAGCGCGACATCGCCGTGGTGGTGGCCGAGGCCGTCACGCACAATGCGCTCATGCAGACCATTCATTCGGCTGCAGCAGCCCAGGGGCTGCTGCGGGACGCTACGCTGTTCGACATCTATCGCCCGCAACCCGCGCGCGACGGTGCGGTGGCGGCATCGGCGGGCGGACTGGCGCAAGGGGAGAAGAGCATGGCGGTGCGCCTGAGCTTCCAGGACGACAGCGCCACGCTGACGGACGAGCAGGTGGAGCCGGCCGTGCGCGCCATCGTCGAACAATTGAGCGCCAAGCTCGGCGCACGCCTGAGGGGTTGATGAGAATGAACGCTGCGGAATTCACGCTCGAAGCCCTCGAAACGCCCGCACTCACGAAGGCGCACCTGGCCGACCTGCTGTTCGAGCAGATCGGCCTGAACAAGCGCGAATCCAAGGACATGGTCGAGGCGTTTTTCGACCTCATCGCCAACAGCCTGATCGAAGGCACGGACGTGAAGATCTCCGGCTTCGGCAACTTCCAGATCCGTGTGAAGGCACCTCGGCCGGGCCGCAACCCGCGCACCGGCGAAGCCATTCCGATCGGCGAGCGCCGCGTGGCCACCTTCCACGCAAGCGCCAAGCTGAAGGAACAGATTCACGGAAGCATCGAGCAGAGCGGCACTTCCGAAGTCGAGTGGAGCCTGGGCGCCGAATAGTGCTTGGTGCTGCGCGGGTGCGTAGAGTAATCTCTAAGGTTTCCCGCGCACGGTCTTGATTTCAATGGAGAAAACGCTCCCGCCCATTCCCGTCAAACGCTACTTCACCATCGGTGAGGTCGGCGAACTCTGCGGCGTCAAGCCGCATGTGCTGCGCTACTGGGAGCAGGAGTTCACGCAACTGCGCCCCATGAAGCGGCGCGGCAACCGGCGGTACTACCAGCACCATGAGGTGCTCATGATCCGCCGCATCCGCGATCTGCTCTACGACCAGGGCTTCACCATCAGCGGTGCGCGCAACAAGCTGCAAGAACTGGTGCAGGGCGAGCGCGATCGCCGCAAGGCAGGCGTGGTGCCGCTCGAGGGCATGGAGGCCGTCGAAATCGATCAGGAAGAGTTCGATGCGGCTGTTCACGAGGACGATCCCGAATCCGAAAGTGCCGCTCGCACGATCGATCCGTCGCAATTGCTGCACCTGCGGCGCGAACTCTTTGAAATTCGTGAGCTGCTGACCGTCGGACGGTGATTTCAGCCGGCTATAATCGAGAGCTTCGGTGTGTGGCGCAGCCTGGTAGCGCACTTGCATGGGGTGCAAGGGGTCGAAGGTTCGAATCCTTTCACACCGACCAGAATTGCCTTGTCTAACAAGGACTTAGAAGGGCCTGGTTCCAACGAACCAGGCCCTTTTTCTATTCTGGAATCAGTTCTGATACCACTTGCTACGCGCTTGGGTGATTTGGGATGAGAAGGGGCTGCTGACATTGAGCCGAACCCTGCTGTTGGGCAACCGCAACGAGGTAAACCGCAGTCGATGACGGCCCTATGCAGATCCAAAAACTTGCTTGTCGATGGGGCTATGTCAGGATTAGGTTCTCGACGCACTTCTTTCGGGAGGTTTGATGAAGACGAGACACATTGCAGCGGTTGTCCTACTGGCTTGGGCGGCGAGTTGTAGCGCCCAAGCTGCGCTGCTTCGTTTTGATTGTGCCGGAATGACAAAAATCACCATCGACGAAGGTTCTAAAACTGTCGTGTTCACCGACGCCGGGAACAACTTCACTGCTTCGTACGCAGAAGAGCGAATCGGATATCTGTGGGACTGGCCACCGAAGTACAGGGCGCATCTGAGCAAACACACAGGGACGCTAATGTTCTGGGACCCGGCAGATTTGCCACCAGGGAATTTGGTTCCAATCTCTACGTCTACCAGTTATCCGTGTTCGTCTCTTCGGTGAGGTGGCGTTGAAGTCAAGCGTGGCTTGGGTTAAGGCGTGCGAAGGCCAAAAAAAGCCCGCGTAAAGCGGGCTTGGCGGGACGCGGGAGGCGACTTCTTTAGGTGCCCACCTTAGCGGCGGGCTTTGGACCTGGTTTGTAGTTGCGGCCGGACCGCTTCGATAAAGGCGGGGTTAACGCACTAATTTCCGTCTAAGACTGACCCACGTAAAACTCTACCCTGCTCATTTTTAAGGCAGAGAATCCTAGGAGTGATAGACGTGGCGACATTGAGTGTCGTGCCATCGGACGCTGGACCTTGCGCGAGCAGGTGTCCATCCGCGAGATTGCCGGGCGTACAGGTCTGTCTCGCAACACCGTGAAGAAGTGCCTGCAGCGAGCGAAGAAGCGCCAGACTACGCCAAGCGGGCGAGCGCGAGCAAGCTCGGCCCACGCAAGCTCGCGACCACGCGATTGACGCAACCAAATCGCGGAAACAGCGGCGCAATCTGCGATAGATCCACCATGCAAGTGCAATCACACGCGCATTTCGCTCCATTGCGCACAACAACTTCGTGCAGCTACACGTCGCTGCAATTCGATGTAATTAATGTTTCTACAGGCGAGAGAAGGTGTTCAAGCCAGGCAGCAAAATGCGCAGCACACAAGCTTGCGAAATGTTAAATTCGTAAAAAAAGGCCAACCTGCAGCGAACCTTCATGCGTTCGCACGCGGGAATTGGGAGATGGCCTCCGCACGGAGCGGTCCTGCGGCATTGCCGTGTTCAAACGGTAGTCCGAAGCGCTCCAGGTCACCCACCTTGCTCTCGGACTCACGGCCATATGACATCTTCATTTGTCCTTCCAGCCGCGCGCGTGCCGTCTGCCCGCCCGCGATCCCTCATCTCCTGTCTCCTTGCCCTGTTGCTGGGCGTCATTGCGCTGCTGTCCGGTTGCGGCGGCGGCTCGGGGGGAGGCATAGGCTTTGTTGGCACCATTCCCGCGGGCCCGCAGCCGCCTGCCGGCTTGAGCTATGCGATGACTTCCGCAGTCTATGAAGTCGGCCAGCCGGTCGTGCCGAACCGGCCCAGCGCAAGCGGTGGCACGGTCGAACGCTATTCGGTTGCGCCGCCGTTGCCTGCCGGCCTGGTCCTCGACACCGCCACGGGCGTCATCAGTGGAACGCCCACCGCGGTCTCACCGGCCGCCGTGTATGTGGTTACCGCCGAGAACGCCGGCGGCAACACAACGGCCCGCGTGGAGATCGAAGTGCGGAGCACGCCGGCTGCGCCTGCCGGGCTGATCTACCGCGTCGTAGCTGCGGTCTATACCGTGGGCGAGACCATTGCTCCGAACGCACCCAGCAGCAGCGGCGGTCCGATCACCGGCTACACCGTCGCGCCGGCGCTCCCCGCCGGATTGCTATTCGATGGGCAATCGGGCGTCATCAGCGGAACACCCACCGCGCCGGCCGCCGAGGCCGACTACATCGTCACCGGCAGCAACGCGGCCGGTTCGGCCGCGGTCACGCTGCGGCTCGCCGTCAACCCGGCACTGGTGGCGCCCGCCAGCGTGAGCTATGCCACGCCCGATGCGCTGTATGTGACGAGCGAACCCATCGTTCCCAACACGCCGCAAGTCACCGGCGGCGTGGCCTCCGCATTCTCGGTTTCGCCGGCGCTGCCGGCCGGGCTGAGCCTGAACACGCTGACCGGCGCGATCACCGGCACGCCGACCGCACTGCAGCGGCAAGCCACGTACACCGTTACCGCCAGCAACAGCGTGGGCTCGGCGCAAACGCAGATCCGGATCATCGTCACCGGACGCGGAAACTGGACAACATTGAATGCGGTTCCGCTCGCCCGGCACTATTTCGCAATGGTGCGGCTGCCGAGCGGCAAGGTGCTGGTCATCGGCGGCTTCGCGAGCAGCAGCGTCACCAACTCAGTGGTCATCTACGACCCTGCAACCGAAAGCTGGTCGCCGGTTGCACCGATGTTGTCCGCGCGCTCCGATCCGTCGGCAACGGTGCTGCCGGATGGCCGGGTGCTGGTCGCCGGAGGCGATACGAATGGCATTGCGACCCTTGCGAGCGCCGAAATCTACGATCCGGTGGCAAACACCTGGACCGCGACTGCCAGCATGGCCGAGGCCCGCACCCGGCAAACCGCCACGCTGCTCCCGAGCGGCAAAGTCCTCGTCATCGGCGGCTATGACAGAAGCGGCAGCCTCACCTTCTCGCAGATGGCCGAAATGTACGACCCCGCAACCGGCACCTGGGCCGCCATGGCCACTCAGCTGGCTGGGCCGCGTGGCCAGCACGCTGCGCAGCTGCTGCCTGGCGGCAACGCCGTGCTGCTGATCGGCGGGGTCAGCAGAACCGGGTTCGTGAACACTGCCGAACTGTTTCCCGTCAACGACAGCGGCGGTACCACGGTGCTGCCCGGAACCGTTCCGAGTGGCAACGTCTACACCTCCGTGCTGCTCGACGACGGCAGCGTGCTCGCCATGACGGACGGCAGCAATACCGCCTTGCGCTTTCATCCCGCCACGTCGAGCTGGACCACGAGCACCTTCAGCACGACGCGCTCGCTGCCCACCATGACCACCCTCGCAGACGGGCGCGTCTTGCTCGCCGGGGGCACCGGCGGCGGCGGTGTTCGACTGACGACGGCCGAGATCTACAACCCCGATGCGAATGTGTGGACCACGGCCGCCCCCATGTCCACCGGACGCAGCGCAGCCTCGGCCGTCTTGCTGAACGACGGCAGCGTGCTGGAAGTGGGCGGGTTCAACAGCGACAGCCTCGACTCCTCCGAACGCTACACCCCATGATGGCCGTCGCGCTTGCCCTGGCGAGCGCCGTACATGTGGGAAAAGACGCGCCCTCAGCCCACTTCTGCCGGCCGCGGGCGCCGCGTCAGGCTCGCGGCAGTCTCTTGAAGAACCAGCTGCCGATCCGGGTCATCGCTCGCATACGGGCTCGAAAGCAGCTGAGCCATCAGTTGATCGAAGTGATGCCTGACCCTTTCCGGGGCAGGGTGTGCCATGTACATCGCGCGCAGCATCGAAACGATCGCGTTGATCCGCGCGTCAAATACTTCGGATTCGCCGATGCGCGCTGCGGCGTCGGAAGCGATCCATTGATCTTCTGGGTTCATGTTGATGCCGCCGTTCGCGGCCCTGATGCGTGTGAACCGGCGCTGGTCTGTTGTCACTTTTGGCGCAGATCGGGCAACCAGTGATCAGTAAAAGTAGAACAAAGGAACTACATTTTAGCTCAACTGAGGCAGGGACTTCAGCCTGTTGCAAATACCACCAAAGCTATAAATTTGTCGTCACTTGATACAAAATGCATCACATCTGACGCCAATGCCAGTACGATCCTGCTGTGAGAATCGTCACACTCGAGGCCAATTGATGAATCACTTGCTAGGCAAAGATGCGGCTGTAGCGATGTTGCGGGAGCTCCTGCATGAAGCGGAGTTCGGTTCTCTGAACTGCATGGCGTTGCGCATCTTTCGTTCAGACGGCGTCGCGGAAGATTTCGTGGTGGGAGGAACGGCGCAAGAACAGGCCGGAGTTTCGGCTGACCTTCAGCGTGAGTTCCGTCAACAATGACGGAAACTGCTCCCGCAACGCAGCGCTCGGCTTCACGCCGCCCGCAAGTGCCAGATAGATAAATCAACGGGTTGGGCCGCACGCTCCAACCCGTTTTTCATTTTTCGCCCCGGGGCCGGGTGGCGCGTCAGCCGCGCCGGGCCGCCTCGATTGCGGCGACGTCGATCTTTTTCATTTCCATCATCGCGTCGAACGCGCGCTTGGCTGCCGCGGGGTCGGGGTCGGCAATAGCGGCAATCAAGGCGCGGGGCGTGATCTGCCACGACAGTCCCCACTTGTCCTTGCACCATCCGCACGCGCTTTCCTGCCCGCCGTTTCCGACGATCGCATTCCACAGCCGGTCGGTCTCGGCCTGGTCGTCGGTCGCCACTTGAAATGAAAAGGCCTCGTTGTGCTTGAACGCCGGTCCGCCGTTCAGTCCGAGGCAAGGAATGCCCATCACGGTGAATTCGACCGTCAGGATATCGCCTTGCTTGCCCGAGGGGTTGTCACCGGGAGCCCGAAGGACTGTGCCCACCGAACTGTCCGGAAAGGTTTCGGCGTAGAACTTGGCGGCGTCCAGCGCGGTGCCGTCATACCAGAGACAAATCGTGTTCTTGCTGACCATCTTGGTTCTCCTGGGTTGGGGGAAAGATCGATGCGGCGACGGTCTTCGTCGCATCGGCGGTAAGCACCGGACCATACGCAAATACAGGTCCGGCTGCCATCGGCGCTATTGCCGGCGGAGCGAATGGCGGTCGCCCCGGGCAATGTCCGCCGGATGGTTGCTGGCAGGGCCAGGAAAAGGCCGTTGCTATCATCGAAAAATGCGGCCCGGAACAACCGTCCTCGCGAAGGAAACCACGTGCGGCTCAAGCTGAGAACCAAGACGGCACTGCTGGTCACCTCGCTGGTGCTCGCCCTTGTGGGCGCAACGGAGTGGTGGCAATACCGCAACCTGTCCGGCGAATATCTCAACCTGATGCGCGACCAGCAGCAGGCCCTGACCGATAGCGCCGCCGCCGATCTCGACTACAAGCTGGGCGTTCACCTCGCCGCCCTGGAGCGCGCGGCCCGGGAGCTCGGCGCGCGCGGCTTCGGCGACGCTGAAGCGCGGCAGCGCTTCCTGAAAGACCGGGACTTGCTGGCGCTGTTCGACAACGCCGCGCTGGCCAGCCTGGACGGCGCCATCGTCGCCATCAACCCGCCGGCGGACCAGCCTCCGAACATTGCCGATCGCGATTACTTCCGGCAGGCGCGCGACCTGAGGCAGCCCGCCATCTCGGCCCCCCTGCTCACCAAGGACAGCAAACAGCCTGCCGTGGTCATGGCCGTTCCCGTCGACGCACCCGACGGCCGGCTCATCGGCGTGCTGGGCGCGGCGCTGAACCTGCAGCGCGCCAACGTGCTCGGCGACATGAGCCGAGCCACCATCGGCCGCGGCGGCTACTACGTGATCGTCACGCGCGAAGCATCGCCGCGCGTCGTCATGCACCACGATTCGACCCTGCTGCTCAAACCTGCGAGCGCAATGGCGGTTGTATCCGCCGACGACACCCGGAACGACCTGGCAACGCGCGCCATCGTGCGCAGCGCCGACTGGGACCTGCGCCTGATCGTGCCGGCCGACATTGCCTACGCGCCGCTGGAGCAGGCGAAACGAAGCCTGCTGCTGCAATTGCTGTGGCTGGGCCTGGGCTGCGCATTTCTCGTGTGGATGGGTACGTCCTGGGCGATGCGGCCGCTCGATGCGCTCACCAATGCGATCCGTACCTTGCGGCAATCGCCGGACAGCAAGCTCAAGCTCGATGTCGTCGCCACCGACGAGCGCGGCGAGCTGGCCCGCGAGTTCGACGCACTCATGGCCGAGCTGCGCGAGCAGCGGCTCGAGGTGGCCGCGGTCACCGATGCATCGCCCGTGGGATTGTTCCGCTCCGACACCGAAGGCCGTGCAACCTACGTGAACGACGAGTACCTGGCGATCCACGGCCTGGAGCGGAAAGACGCCGCGCGGGGCTGGCTCTCGCTGGTGCGCGAAGACATCCGGGAGAAGGTTCTCAAGGAATGGATTCGCCTCGTCAACGCACCCGAGCCGTTCACCGCCACGCGGCGGCTCCATCGCAAGGACGGAACACGGGTGCTCGTGGCATTGAGGAGCCGCCCCGTGATTGTCGAAGGCCGCGTGCTCGGCCACGTCGGAACGGTGACGGACATCACCGAGCGCACGCGGGCCGAGCGGGCTCTTCGCACGCTCACCGCCGTCTTCGACATGACGACCGACTACATCGTGCAGATGGACGCGGCGGGGCGGCTCATCTACATGAACCCGGCCGCGCGCCGCCGCACCGGCCTGCGCCTGGATGCGCCGATCGAGCAGCTGAGCGTGAACGACTTCAATCCACCCCAGACGATCGAAAGGTTCAGGTCGGAAGTGGTGCCTGTTGCCGTCGGCAAAGGCATCTGGGTGGGCGAGTCGATGGTGTGGGACGACCAGCGCCAGGAGTTTCCGGTCAGCCACATGGTGATTGCGCACCGCGACAAGCACGGCAAGGTGGAGTACTTCTCGGGGCTGATGCGCGACATCTCGGCGGCCAAGGCGGCCGAACAGGCACTGCGCGAGAGCGAACACCGCCTGCGCATGGTGACCGACCACCTGCCTGCGCTGATCTCCTATCTCGACTGGGATCTGCGCTTCCGCTTCGTCAACAAGGCCTACCAGGACTGGTTCGGTGTCGAGCCCGAGCAACTGATCGGCCGGAGCATGCGAGAGTTCTACGGCGACGAGGCCTGGGCGCAGATGGAGCCGCATCTGCGCGCTGCACTGGCCGGGCGCCAGGTTACCTACGAGCGGAGGGTCGAGGGCCCCGGCGGGCGCCGCGACATCCAGGCCACGCTGGTCCCGGAGCGCAACGAACAAGGCCGGGTGATGGGCCTCTACACCCTGGACAGCGACATCACCGCGCACCACGAGGCGGAAGAAGCCCTCCAGGAAAGCGAGGCCCGCCTGCGCACGGTGGCCGACGCGCTGCCGATGCGCGTCGCCTACATCGACGCGGACGAGCGCTACCGGTTCAACAACCTGGCCTATGAACGCGAATTCGGGCTCTCGCGGGACCAGATCCAGGGGCACACCGTGCAAGAGCTCCTGGGCGGGCCAGCCTACGAATCGGTCAAGCCGCACATTCGCGCCGCGCTGGCGGGGGAGGTCGTCACCTTCCAGAGCGAAGACACGCAGAGCGACAGCTACAACTGCTACGAGGCCCAGTACATTCCGCAGCCGGCGGCCAACGCCGACACCATCGTCGGCTTCCATGCCGTCATCACCGACATCACGCGCCAGAAGCTCGAGGAGAAGCGCCTGGTCAATCTGGCGCAGATCGATCCGCTCACGGGCCTTGCCAATCGCGCGGGCTTCGAAGCGCGCCTGGCCGAGGCCATGGACCGCAGCCGCAGCGCCGGTGCCCTGACGGCGCTGATGTACCTGGACATCGACGGCTTCAAGCAGATCAACGACCAGTTCGGCCACCAGGCGGGCGACGAGCTGCTGAAGGGTTTCTCCAGCAGGCTGTCGCAGGGCCTGCGTTCCAGCGACGTTCGCGCGCGCCTGGGCGGCGACGAGTTCACGGTGATCATGGAAGGCCTGCCGAATGCGGACATTGCGCTTTCCACTGCCGCCAAGCTCGTGGTGGCCATGCAGGCGCCGTTCGCCCTGGAGCAGCAGCTGACGATCTGCATCACCGCCAGCATCGGCCTCGCGTTCTACCAGGGCGGCAGCGCAACTGCCGCCACGCTGGTCAGGCGCGCGGACGAGATGCTCTACCAGGCCAAGAGGTCGGGCCGCAACAACGTTCAGGCGGCGCCTCTGCCGGTCGAAAACAGCGTGTAGTTCCATGTCGAGCGCTGACGGGTCGTGGCTTGCCCTTAGCCCGCCGGCTGTAGCCGGGGCTGCCTGCCGGCGTGGTCCGTTCGGGGGAACGTAAGTGCGATGAGCACCGCGCCAAGTCCCACGGCCATCGAGCCGATGTACATCCAGGCGTAGCTGCCGTAGCGGTCGAACAGCCAGCCTCCCAGCACCGGGCCCAGCGCCATGCCCAGGCTGGACAGCATCGACGCCGCGCCCAGCACGGTGCCCAGAATCCGGGCGCCGAAGTAATCTCGCGCCAGCACCGCATAGAGCGGCATCACGCCACCATAGGCGAGGCCGAAAACGATGGCCACGGCATAGAAGCCGCCAAGCTGGTTGACCAGCAGGTAGCTGGCGGCGGCAAAGGCCTGGATCAACAGTCCGGCGACGAGCACCCGCTTGGCCCCCAGCCGGTCTGCCAGCACGCCGAAGAGCAGGCGCCCGCCCAGCCCGGCCGCGCCTTCCATGCTGTAGATGGTGACGGCCGCGAACGTCGGAAGCCCGCAACCGATTGCATAGCTGACCGTGTGGAAGATCGGCCCCGAATGCGCCGCGCAGCAGGCAAAGAACGTGATCCCGAGCACCAGGAATGCGCGCGAGCGAAGCGCCTGCCCAACCTTCATCTCCGGCGCTGGTGCCGCGCCTCCGGCAGGGGAGGCGGAAGCAGCGGCGGGGGCCGCACGAATAAGCCAGACCGCAGGCAGCAGCACGACCCATGCGCCGATGCCGATGATCAGCTGGGCCATGCGCCAGTCGTAGTGCGTCACCAGCCATGCGGCCAGCGGAGAGATGGTCATCGGCGCAACGCCCATGCCGGCCGAAACCAGCGACACCGCCAGGCTGCGATGCCTGTCGAACCACGATGCGGTGGTTGCAATCACCGGCGCGAAGAAGCTGCCGGCGGCAATGCCCATCATCACGCCGTAGAAAAGCTGGAACTCGATCAAGGTCGACGCGCGGCTCGCCAGAACCGTCGAAAGCCCCAGCAGCACCGTGCCTGCCAGCACCACCACGCACGGGCCGTAGCGGTCGCTCAGCGCGCCCCAGCCGAACCCGGCCACGCCCATGCTGAGGAAGGCCAGTGTCATGGCGCTTGAAATGCCTGCCCGCGACCAGCCGGTGGCCGCGCTCATCGGCTCCAGGAAGACCGCCAGCGAGAACAGCACGCCAATGGCCACGCAAGTCATCAGCGCGCCGGCGGCAACAATGGACCAGTTCGAATCGAGCGCGTCGGCCGGGCGCGCGGAGGCACGGATGTTCATCGTCTTGCTCCGAAAGAAATCTGAATACAGTGAACCAATTGGTTGACTATACCGGCATTTCTTTTTTTGCGCACGCTCCTGGCGCCGGCGCAATGCAGCGGTGACGGCGCGGTACTAGTCGGCGGACGCGGGCCGCATGCCGAGCTTGCGCAGCATCCGATGGAAGTTGCTGCGGTCGATGCCGGCCTCGCGCGCGGCGTTGGCCACATGTCCGTTGTGCCGCGCCAGCGCGTCGGCAAGCCATGCCCGCTGGAAAGCGGCCGTTGCTTCGCGCAGCGTGCCGCCGGCTGCAAGAGCAAAGCTGGCGTGGCCGCCGTCCGCCGGTGCCTGGGCAAGCGGCGTCTGTGCGGACCCCGCCGCATGGCTGCCGGCAGCCGAGGCATCCAGCGCTAGGTGGTGCGGCTCGATCGCCGTCCAGCGTGCGCCGCGGCCCTGTTCCGTGAAGGCCCGGAGCGATGCGCGGCTGATGACGTGCTCGAGCTCGCGCACGTTGCCCGGCCAACCGTGTTCGAGAAGGGCGGCCTTCGAAGCCGGTGAAAGCCGAAGGTTGCGCGCGCCCAGCCGATGCTGGTTTTCTTCGAGAAAGCCGCCGGCCAGCGCCACCACGTCGCGTCCGCGCTCGCGCAGCGGCGGCACCACCAGCGGATACACCGAGAGGCGGTGGTACAGGTCGGCGCGGAAGCGGCCCTGTGCAATGGCGGCGGGCAGGTCGCGGTTGGTGGCCGCAATCACGCGAACATCGACCTTCAGCGTCCGGTCGCTGCCGGGCCGCTGCACCTCGCCGCTTTGCAGCACGCGCAACAGCTTGGCTTGCACCGTCAGCGGCAGCTCGCCCACTTCATCGAGAAAGAGCGTGCCGCCGTCGGCAATCTCGAACTTGCCGTTCCTGTCCTGCACCGCCCCGGTGAACGCGCCGCGCTTGTGGCCGAAGAGTTCGCTGTCGGCCAGCGTCTCGGGCAACGCCGCACAGTTCACCTGCACCAGCGGCTGGTCGCGCCGCCGCGAGCGCGCATGAAGGCGCTGCGCCACCAGGTCCTTGCCCACGCCCGTCTCGCCGAGCACCAGCACGGTGAGGTCCGACACCGCGACCGTATCGATCTCGCTGCACAGCTGCTTCATGGCAGCGCTGCTCCCGAGCAGTTCGCGCGTGGTGCCGCGCCCTGACCGCAGGGCCTGCGCCACGGCTTGCTCGCGCATGGCGCGCGCTTCCATCTCCTGGATCGTCTGGGCGGATTCGATGCCGGTTTCCACCAGCGCAATGAGCGCGTCGAGCTGTGCCGGGCTCACCGAGTCGAACGCGCCGGGCTCCAGCGCATCCAGCGTCAACAGGCCCCAGGTGTCGCCGCGCAGGCGCAGCGGCGCGCCCATGCAGTCGTGCACCGGCAAGATGCCCGGCTGGCCCGCCACGAGTCCGTCATAAGGGTCCGGCAGGCCGCAGTCGTGCGCAAAGCGCAGGCCTTGCCCGCTCTCGAGCAGGCGCGCAAAACGGGGGTGCGACGCCACCGGAAATTGCCGCCCCAGGGTCTCGTCGCTCAGGCCGTCCACCGCAAGCGGCCGCAGCACGTCACCCTCGAGCCGCAGTAGCGCGGCGGCATCGCACCGCACCAGGCCGCGCGCCGCGGCAAGAAGCGAACGGTAGCGCTGGCCTTCGGCGGCGGCGCCGGCCTCAGCCGTGGTCGAATCGACACTGTATGTGGTCATAAATACAACGTGAATGTTGTGGCGGATTTGACCACGCATCGAAAATCCCCAATGGCGGCGGGCATTTGCGCAGCGTGCGCGACTGGCACGGATCGTGAGAGAGAAGAAGCCTCTCAACTGCCATCGTCGAGCCACAGATGAACCCGCAAACCATCGCCATCGTCAAGGCCACCGTCCCCGCGCTCCAGGCGCACGGCGAGGCCATTACCAGCCACTTCTACCGGATCATGTTCGAAGGCCATCCGGAGGTGAAGGCGTTCTTCAACGAGGCGCACCAGGCCGCCGGCAGCCAGGCGCGCGCGCTCGCGGGCGCCGTGCTGGCCTATGCCATGCACATCGACCGGCTCGACGAAATTGCCGGCGCTCTGCCGCGCATCATCCAGAAGCACGCGGCGCTGGGCGTGCTGCCGGAACACTACCCGGTTGTCGGCGGCTGCCTCCTGCAGGCCATCAAGGACGTGCTCGGCGACGCCGCCACCGACGAGATCATTGCCGCGTGGGGCGAGGCCTACGAGTCGCTCGCGGCCATCCTGATTGCCGCCGAAGAAGAGGTCTACCGCAACAACGCCGCCCAGACCGGCGGGTGGCGCGGCGAGCGCGAGTTTCGCGTTGCGCGGCGCGAGAAGGAGAGCGAAGTCATCACCTCCTTCTACCTGGAGCCCGTCGACGGCGGCCCGCTGCTCGCGTTCTCGCCCGGCCAATACCTCACGCTGGTGCTGAACATCGACGGCGAGCCGCTCAGGCGCAACTATTCGCTGTCCGATGCGCCGGGCAAGCCCTGGTACCGCATCAGCGTCAAGCAGGAAGAAGGCGGCAAGGCATCGAACTGGCTGCACGAGAACGCGGCCGTCGGAACGGTCCTGAAGGCGCAGGCGCCCTGCGGCGACTTCGTGCTGCAGCCCGCGGGCGAGCAGTCGCGTCCGCTGGTGCTGGTAACGGGCGGCGTCGGCATCACGCCGGCGATGAGCATGCTCGAGTCGGTGGCGCACACCGGGCGGTCGGTGCATTTCATTCACGCGGCACGGCATGGCGGCGCCCATGCATTCCGCGAGCGCGTCGATGCGCTCGCGGCGCAGCATGCCAACGTGAAGCCGCTCTATGTGTACGACACGCCGCGTGAATCCGACCGGCCGCACGCCACCGGCTTCGTCACGCGCGAGTTGCTCGCGCAGCAACTGCCGGCCGATCGGGATGTCGACCTGTACTTTCTTGGCCCCAAGCCTTTCATGAAGGCGGTGTATGCCAACAGCCTCGACCTGGGCGTACCGAGGCAGCAGCTGCGCTACGAGTTCTTCGGGCCGCTCGAAGCGCTGGAGGCGTAAAAAACGAGCGAGGCGCGTTAAGCGCCTACCGCAGCACGAGCACGGGCAGCATCGATTGCGCGAGCACGTGCTGCGTTTCGCTGCCCAGCAGCAGGCGCTTGATGCCCTTGCGGCCGTGCGAAGCCATCACGATCAGGTCGCTCTTGTGCTTTTTCGCGGCGGCGACGATCGACTCCGCGACGAGATCGGAGTTGGCCGTCGCCGTCCTGATTCGCACGCCGCTCTGCTCGGCGCGCGACTTCACGGTATCGAGCATGGCCTGGGCCTTCTCGGCCCATTGCTTCTCGATGAGCGCAATGTCCTCGGGGGAGAACGACATCGCCCCGTCGAAGTAGCCTTTCGGATAGCGCGGAACCACATTGAGCGCCACCAGATCGGCGTCGTGCGTTGCGGCGAGTGCAATGGCGCTCGTCACGGCCTTCTTCGAAAGCGCCGAACCGTCCGTGGCGACGAGGATGCGTTTGAACATGATGAGGGTCTCCGGGAGTCTGTGCCGCGAGCTTAGGCAGGCGGCGGCGCCAGGTGTTGATGCAGATCAACCGGCGCCATGGCGGCCGCCCTTAGCCTTGCCCGATGCAAGCTGCGCTCGCCCCGTTCTCTCCACCTTCATCGCCCGTGCCGGCCTCCAACGAGGCATGGCGGGTACTGGACGATTCCGCCGAATGGCCGGCGTTCGGCCGCTTGCTGGAAGGCGATGCGGGCACGGGCCGGTGGGAGTCGCAGATTGCGGTGGAGGGCATGCACTGCGCCGCTTGCGCGTTCACGGTCGAAGCCGCGTTGCTGCAGGTGCCGGGCGTGCTCGAAGCGCAGGTGAATGCCGCAAACCATCGTGCGCGCGTGGTGTGGTCGGCTGCGGCCACGCGGCCTTCGCGCTGGTTCGAGGCGGCGGCCGCCGCCGGATACCCGCTGCTGCCGGCCTCGAACAGCTCCGCGCGCGAACGTCGCGCAAAGGACCTGCGGCTCGCGCTCTGGCGCTGGCTCGTCTCGGGCTTTTGCATGATGCAGGTAATGATGTATGCCTACCCGGCCTACATCGCGCAACCGGGAGAAATGACGGCGGATGCCGCGCAGCTGCTTCGCTGGGCCTCCTGGGTGCTGACGCTTCCGGTGCTGTTCTTCTCGTGCGGGCCGTTCTTCCGCAGCGCATGGCGGGACCTTCGCCATGCGCGCATCGGCATGGACGTGCCGGTCGCCTTCGGCATTGCCATCACCTTTGCCGTCAGCAGCGCGGCCACCTTCGACACCGCGGGCGTGCTGGGCGGCGAGGTGTATTTCGACTCGCTCACCATGTTCGTGTTCTTCCTGCTCACCGGCCGGTGGCTCGAGGCACGGCTGCGGGACCGCACGGCCGGCTCGCTCGATGCGGTGATGAACCGGCTGCCCGACAGCATCGAGCGGCTCGAAGCGGGCGGCGGCTGGCGGCGCGTGGCCGTCGGGCGCCTGGCCGTGGGCGACGTGGTGCGCGTGCTGCCGGGCGAGGCCTTTCCCGCGGACGGCGTGCTGATCGACGGCAACACCAGCACCGGCGAGGCGCTGCTCACCGGCGAGTCGCGCCCGGTGCCGCGTGCGTGCGGCGAGCGCGTGCTCGCGGGCAGCCACAACCTCTCGGCCGCGGTGCAGGTGCGCATCGAATCGGTGGGCGAGGGCACCCGCTTCGCGCAGATCGTGCGTTTGATGGAAAGCGCCGCATCGAGCAAGCCGCGGCTGGCCCAGCTGGCCGACCGCATCGCGCGTCCGTTTCTTGTTCTGGTGCTGTTGTCGGCCGCGGGCGCCGCTGCGTTCTGGTGGCATGCGGACACCGGCAAGGCCCTGATGGTGGCAGTGGCCGTGCTCATCGTGACCTGCCCGTGCGCGCTGTCCCTTGCCACGCCGGCTGCCATGCTCACCAGCGCAGGTGCACTGGCCCGCGGCGGCGTGCTCACGGCCAACCTGCAGGCGCTGGAAGCACTGGCCGGCGTGGATACGGTGGTCTTCGACAAGACAGGCACCTTGACCGGCGACACGCCGCGCCTCGAACGCGTGTATTGCCGCCAGGGCCTGCGCCCCGGCGATGCGTTGGAGATAGGCGCCGCGCTTGGCATGCACTCCCTTCATCCGGGGGCACGTGCGCTCGTGAACGCATGGAATGCGCAGTTCCGCACTGCGCCTGCCTGGAACGTGACCCGGCCGGCCGAACTCGCGGGCCTCGGCCTCGAAGGCCTGCTGTGCCGGCGCGCAGGCGACGATGGTGCCGCTCGTCGCGTGCGGCTCGGCTCCGCAAGCTACTGCGGCGTGGCGCCGCTGCAGGTCGATGCGCCGCAGGTTCACCTCTGCGACGAGCAGGGATGGATCGCGAGCTTCGTGCTTGCCGAGCAACTGCGTGCGGACGCCGCCGCCGCCGTGGCCGCGCTGCAGGCGGAGGGCATCACGGTGCGCCTGCTTTCCGGCGACCGCGACAGCGCCGCCCGCGAGATTGCGGCGCGTGCCGGCATCGAGTTTGCGCAGGGCGATTGCAAGCCCGAAGACAAGCTGGAGGCCCTGTGGCGGCTGCAGGCCGAGGGCCGGCAAGTCGCGATGGTGGGCGACGGCCTCAACGACGGCCCCTCGCTGGCACGCGCCAATGCATCCTTCGCCTTCGGAAACGCAGTGCCGCTCTCTCGCGCGCAGGCCGACTTCGTGGTGCTCGGCGATGCGCTCGCGGCCATTCCACGCACCATTGCGCAGGCGCGCCGAACGCTGCGCGTGGTGCGGCAGAACCTTGCATGGGCTGCCGGCTACAACGCCCTGTGCGTGCCGCTGGCCGTGGCGGGGTGGCTGCCCGCATGGCTCGCGGGCATCGGCATGGCTGCCAGTTCGCTGGTGGTGGTGCTCAACGCGGCGCGGCTCGCCGGCCCGGGCAACGCACCAGTGGGTGGAGCGGGGCGCTGATGGACATCCTCTTCCTGCTCATTCCGCTGTCGGTCATGCTGGTGCTCGTCATTCTCGGGGGGCTGTGGTGGGCCATCGAGCGCGGCCAGTTCGAAGACGTCGACGTCGAGGCCGACCGGATCCTGCGCGGCGATTGATCTGCATCAAACCCCGTGTCCGGTTGCAAAGGGACACTGCCTGCAGTCCACCAACAGGCACCACGATGCAAGAACCCAATCCTCCCGCAGCGGTCTACGACGACACCGTCGTGCGGCAGTTCGCCCTCATGTCCGTGGTCTGGGGCGTGGTCGGCATGCTCGTCGGCGTGATCATCGCCTCGCAGCTGACCTGGCCCGAGCTCAACCTCGGCATTCCATGGCTCGGCTACGGGCGGCTGCGCCCGCTGCACACCAACGCGGTGATCTTCGCGTTCGGCGGCTGTGCGCTCATGGCCACCAGTTTCCACGTGGTGCAGCGCACCTGCCAGGTCCGCCTGTTCGCGCCGGGGCTCGCATCCTTCGTGTTCTGGGGCTGGCAGGCGGTGATCGTCGCGGCCGCCATCAGCCTGCCGCTGGGCTACACCACGGGCAAGGAATACGCCGAACTCGAATGGCCCATCGACATCCTCATCGCAGTGGTGTGGGTGGCCTACGCGGTGGTGTTCTTCGGCACCATCGGCGTGCGCAAGGTGCGCCACATCTACGTTGCCAACTGGTTCTTCGGCGCATTCATCATTGCCGTGGCGCTGCTGCACATCGTCAACAGCGCGGAAATTCCTGCGGGATGGATGAAGAGCTACTCGGCCTATGCCGGCGTGCAGGACGCCATGGTGCAGTGGTGGTACGGCCACAACGCGGTGGGCTTCTTCCTCACGGCGGGCTTCCTCGGGATGATGTACTACTACATCCCCAAGCAGGCCGCGCGCCCGGTGTATTCGTACCGGCTTTCCATCGTCCACTTCTGGGCGCTGATCTTCACCTACATGTGGGCCGGCCCGCACCACCTGCACTACACGGCGCTGCCCGACTGGACGCAGTCGCTCGGCATGGTGTTCTCGCTCATCCTCCTGGCGCCCAGCTGGGGCGGAATGATCAACGGCGTGATGACGCTCTCAGGCGCCTGGCACAAGCTGCGCACCGATCCGATCCTGCGCTTCCTGATCGTGGCACTGTCGTTCTACGGCATGGCAACCTTCGAGGGTCCGATGATGTCCATCAAGACCGTCAACGCCCTGAGCCACTACACCGACTGGACCGTGGGCCACGTGCATGCCGGCGCGCTGGGCTGGGTGGGATTCATCACCATGGGCTCGCTCTACTACCTGATTCCGCGCATGTACGGCCGCACCGAGATGTACAGCGTGAAGGCCATCGAAGCCCACTTCTGGGTGGCCACCATCGGCATCGTGCTCTACATCGCGGCCATGTGGATCGCGGGTGTGATGCAGGGCCTGATGTGGCGCGCCATCAACCCGGACGGCACGCTCACCTACACCTTTGTGGAGAGCGTGAAGGCCACCTTTCCGTTCTACCTGGTGCGGCTGATTGGCGGCCTCCTGTACCTGGGCGGAATGCTGGTGATGGCCTGGAACGTGTGGATGACCGTCATCTCCGGCCGTTCGGTGCGGGCCGTGATTCCGGCCGCCGCCATTGCCCACGCCTGAGAAAGCAGCCATGAACCCGAAAACCGAAACCAAGACCGGCTTCACCCACGAGAAGGTGGAGACCAACAACCTGTTGATGATCGTGCTCATCCTGGTGGTGGTCGCCATCGGCGGGCTGGTCGAGATCGTGCCGCTGTTCTTCCAGAAGTCGACCACCGAGCCCATCCAGGGCCTGAAGCCGCCTACTGCGCTGCAGCTGGCCGGGCGCGACGTGTACCTGCGCGAAGGTTGCTACAACTGCCATTCGCAGATGATCCGCCCATTTCGCTCGGAGACGCTGCGCTACGGCCACTACTCGGTGGCGGGCGAATTCGTCTACGACCACCCCTTTCAATGGGGCAGCAAGCGCACCGGCCCCGACCTGCATCGCGTGGGCGGCAAGTACAGCGACGAGTGGCAGCGCATTCACCTGAACAACCCGCGCGACCTGGTGCCCGAGTCGAACATGCCGGCGTACCCGTGGCTCGGCAAGACGGCGGTGGACGCCGAGGCCATTCCGCGCCGCATGCGCGCGCTGCGCCGGGTCGGCGTGCCGTACACGGATGAAGAAATTTCCCGCGCCGGCGAAGAAGTCCGCGGCAAGACCGAGCTGGACGCCACCGTGGCGTACCTGCAATCGCTGGGCCTCACGCTCAAGTAGGGAGCACCGAACCATGACCGACATCACCACCCTGCGCATTGCCGCGACCCTTCTGTGCTTTGCGCTCTTCGTGGGCATCGTGGCCTGGGCCTATGCCCGCCGCAACACGGCCCGCTTCGAGGAAGCCGCCCGGCTGCCCTTCGAGCAAGACTGAAGAAGAACAGGGGCCCCCGATGAGCGATTTCGTCAACAACTTCTGGTCCAACTACATTGCCGCCGGCACCGTGCTGAGCATTCTCGGATGCATGCTGCTGCTGTGGCTCACCGCGCGCAAGCGCGTGCCGTCGGACGCCGACAACACCACGGGCCACGTGTGGGACGAAGACCTTCGCGAAGCCAACAACCCGCTGCCCATGTGGTGGGTCGGGCTCTTCGTGCTGACCATCTTCTTCTCGGCCGGCTACCTGGTGATCTTTCCGGGCCTGGGCAGCTTCAGCGGCCAGGCCAACTGGAGCACCGAGTCCGAGTACGGCACCGAAGTGGCCAAGGCCAACAAGGCGTTGGAGCCCGTGTATGCCGCCTACGACAACATGCCCGCGGAAGACACTGCCCGAAACCCCAAGGCCATGGCCATCGGCGAGCGCCTGTTCATGAACAACTGCTCGCAATGCCACGGCTCCGATGCGCGAGGGAGCAAGGGCTTTCCCAACCTGACCGACAAGGACTGGCTGCACGGCGGCACGCCCGAGAAGATTGCCGAGAGCATCACCAAGGGCCGCATCGGCGTGATGCCTCCCATGGCCGCGGCGGTCGGCTCGCAAGACGACGTGAAGAACCTCGCGAACTACGTGCTGAGCCTTTCGGGCGAGCCGCACGACTCGGTGCGCGCGGGCCTCGGCAAGTCGAAGTTCACGGCTTGCGCCGCCTGCCACGGCATCGGCGGCGTCGGCAACCAGGCGGTGGGCGCACCCAACCTGAGCGACAAGGTCTGGCTCCACGGCTATGGAGAGGCGGCCATCGTGCAGCTCATCAACGCCGGCAAGCACAGCGCCATGCCCGCCCAGGAAGGCCGGCTGACCGAGGCGCAGATCAAGCTGCTTGCAGCGTACGTATGGGGCTTCTCCAACGCCCCGGCCGCGGGGCCCTGAAGCCGGCGCACCATGGAATCATCCGCACCCGCGAGCCCTGCCTCGCGCAAGATCATTCCCATTGTTCCGGCCGGCGCCGAAACGGGGGGACTCTACGAGGCCACGAAGAAGATCTATCCGCGCAGCGTGCGCGGCATGTTCGCGCGCTGGCGCTGGGCAATGGTCTTTTTGACGCAGCTGGTGTTCTACGGCATGCCGTGGACGCAGTGGGGCGAGCGGCAACTCGTGCTGTTCGACCTGGCCGCGCGGCGCTTCTACGTCTTCGGATGGGTGCTGTATCCGCAAGACCTGATCTACCTCTCGGGCCTGCTGGTGGTGAGCGCGCTGGCGCTTTTTCTCTTTACCGCCGTGGCCGGGCGGCTGTGGTGCGGCTACGCCTGTCCGCAGACGGTGTACACCGAAATCTTCATGTGGGTGGAGCACAAGATAGAGGGCAACCGCACCGCGCGGATGCGGCTCGACGCCGAGCCGCTGTCGGCCGAGAAGCTGGTGAAGAAGTGGTTCAAGCACCTGGTGTGGATCGGCATTGCGCTGTGGACCGGCTTCACCTTCGTGGGCTACTTCACACCTATCCGTGAGCTGGGCATGGCCTTCCTGCAGACCCGCATGGGCTCGTGGGAGGTGTTCTGGGTGTTCTTCTACGGCTTTGCAACGTACGGCAACGCGGGCTTCATGCGCGAGCAGGTGTGCAAGTACATGTGCCCGTACGCGCGCTTCCAGAGTGCCATGTTCGACCGCGACACGCTCATCGTCACCTACGACCCGAAGCGCGGCGAACCGCGCGCGCCGCGGCGCAAGGGCCCCGATCCGCGCAGCATGGCGCTGGGCGACTGCATCGACTGCGGGCTGTGCGTGCAGGTGTGCCCCACGGGCATCGACATCCGCGAGGGGCTGCAATACGAGTGCATCGGCTGCGGCCTGTGCGTGGACGCCTGCGACACGGTGATGAAGAAGATGGCCTATGCGCCACGGCTCATCCGCTACGACACGCAGAACGGCATGGAGGCCGGCTGGTCGCGCCGCCAGCTGATGCGCCGCGTGCTGCGTCCGCGCGTGCTGGTCTACACCGCGGTGCTGGCGCTGCTGGTGGCGGGGCTGCTTGCCAGCCTGGTCACGCGCACGCCGCTCAAGGTCGACGTGGTGCGCGACCGTGCATCGCTCGCCCGCATCGTGGAGGGCGGCCGGCTCGAGAACGTCTACCGCCTGCAGATCATGAATGCCACCGAAGAGCCGCGCGGCTACCGCATTGCCGCGCACGGCATCGAAGGGCTCCGCGTCTCGCCCGACGAGCGCGTCACGGTCGGGCCGGCGCAATCGCGATGGGTCGCCGTGCGGCTCCAGGTGCCCTACGGCGCCGCATCGGCCGGGTCGCACGCGGTGTACTTCGACATCCGGGAAGAGGGCGCAGGCGGGGCCCAGGTGTCCGAAAAAGCGGTGTTCCTGGTGCCGCGCTGAAGGAGTCGATATGAACGCAACAAGCAACGAAGCGGTGGCGGAAGACCGTTGGTGGCGGCACCCGCTGCTGTGGATGGTGATTGCGGGGCCGGCGCTGGTGGTGGTCGCGAGCTTCGTGACCTTCTGGTACGCCTGGGACAGCCCCGACCCGCTGGTGTCGGCGGACTATTACCGCCGCGGCGTCGAGATCAACAAGACCCTGGCGGACAAGAAGCTGCTGCCCGCGCTCGCCGGCAGGAACCATGCGGCAACCCCGGCCGAAGCCGTGCCCTTGCCGCGCCGGGAGGCCGCGCCATGAGCGGCTCGCGCCAGCTGATCGGCATTCTGTGGCCCTCGTTCCTGCTGGCCTGCGCCATCGAGATCCTGGTGTTCGCGCTGGTCGATCCTTCCGATCTGCACTGGGGCGGCGAAGCGCTGCGGATGTCGCGACAGGGCGTCTACACCGTGGCTTTCTTTCTTTTCTGGGGCATGGCGGCAGCTTCCAGCGCATTCACCGCGCTATTGGCCGACCCGCCTTCCCGCGACCTTCCAGGACGTGCGCAATGACATTGCCTTCCACCGCTTGCGCCGACGTGGCCGACGCCGTACCCCTGCCGGCCACCGTGCTGCGGCAGTTCGATGTTGCGGGGCCGCGCTATACCTCTTACCCCACCGCGGACCGCTTCGTGGAGGCCTTCGGTGCGGACGACTATGCGTCGGCGCTGCGCGCGCGGCGCGATGCCGGTGCGTCCGCGCCGCCGCTTTCGCTCTATGTGCATATTCCGTTCTGCGAATCGCTCTGCTACTACTGCGCCTGCAACAAGGTCGTGACGCGGCATCCCGAAAGGGCCGTGCAGTACCTCGCCTACCTGGAGCGCGAAACGCGGCTGCAGGCCGCGCAGCTCGGCCGCCGCGCCACCGTGAGCCAGCTGCACCTGGGCGGCGGCACGCCCACTTTCCTGAGCGATGCGCAGTTGGCAGGCCTTCTTGCCATGCTGCGCGAATCGTTCGACCTGGCTGCCGGCGGCGAGCAGTCCATCGAAATCGACCCCCGCACTGTCGACGCGGCCCGGCTCGCGAACCTGGCGGCGCTGGGCTTCAACCGGCTGAGCTTCGGCGTGCAGGACTTCGATCCCGATGTGCAGAAGGCCGTGCACCGCATCCAGCCGGCGCACCAGGTGTTCGGGCTCATGGCCGATGCGCGGGCGCTGGGCTTCGAGTCGATCAACGTCGACCTGATCTACGGCCTGCCGCGCCAGAACGATGCGTCTTTTGCGCGCACGATGGACCAGGTCTGCGAGCTCCGGCCCGACCGGATTGCGCTCTATGCCTACGCCCATCTGCCCGAGCGCTTCAAGCCGCAACGGCGCATTGCGGCCGAAGAACTGCCCGATGCCGAGACGCGGGTGCGCATGCTCTCCAGCGCCATTGCAACGCTCACCGCCGCAGGTTATGCCTATATCGGCATGGACCATTTCGCGCTGCCCGGCGATCCGCTGGCGGTGGCCAAGCGGCAGGGGCGGCTGCAGCGCGACTTCCAGGGCTACAGCACCCAGCCGGAGGGCGACCTGGTGGCGCTGGGTGTTTCCGCCATCGGCCGCGTGGGCACCACCTACAGCCAGAACGCAAAGACGGTGGACACCTACTACGACCTGCTCGACCAGGGGCGCCTTCCTGTGGTCCGCGGCATTGCGCTCTCGCGCGACGACGTGTTGCGGCGCGCGGTCATCATGGCGCTGATGTGCAAGGGCCGCGTCGGCTTCGATGCCATGGGCCAAGCACACCGCATCGATTTTCGGCACCACTTCGCCGCCGAGTTCGCGGCGCTCGGGCCGCTGGCCGCGCAGGGCATGGTGCGCCTGACCGACCACGACATCGAAGTCACGGCGCAGGGATGGTTCGTGGTGCGCGCCATCGCCATGGTGTTCGACCGCTATTGCCGCGACAACCGCACCCGCTTTTCGCGCGTGGTCTGAACATGCAGGCCGCGCTTGCCGGTGCCGCTTTGCTGATGGGCCTGGCCGGCGGGCCGCACTGCGTGGCCATGTGCGGTGCGGTCTCGGCCGCCGTGATCCGCATCGTGCCGGTTCAGGTTGCGGCCTCGCCCGCAGCCGCAGGTGACACCGCACCGGCTGCGCAGGTGGCATTTCACGTCGGGCGCATCGCAAGCTACGCCGTGGCAGGCGCCGTCGCCGCGGCCAGCGTGAACAGCCTGGCGCTCGCCGGCGCGCAAGTTGCCGCGCTCAAGCCGCTCTGGATGCTGCTGCATGTGTTCGTCTTCGCCTGGGGCGCGACGCTGGCGGTCGCGGGGCGGCAGCCGGCGTGGGCACGGCGCGTCGGGCGCACGCTCGAAGCCCGCCTTCGTTCGCACGCGGGAGGCACGCCATGGGGCGTTCTGGCGACCGGCGCGCTCTGGGTGGCCATGCCGTGCGGACTGCTCTATTCGGCACTGCTGCTTGCCAGCCTGGCCAACGGGCCCGTGCAGGGCGGGGTGGCGATGATGCTGTTCGCCGTGGGCAGCGGCCTTTCCCTGGTGCTGGCGCCATGGCTCTGGCAGCGGCTGCGGTGGAGCGGCGGCGGCTCCCAGGCCTGGGGTGCGCGCCTTGCCGGTGTCCTGCTCGCGGCCGTGTCGCTGCAGGCGCTCTGGTCCGATCTCGGCCGCCAGATCGAAATCTGGTGCCGCTGAATGGTGCGCAGGGCCGGCCCCTTTGTTGACCTGTATCAAAGGCCCGCACGCCACCCGTTCGCAGAATTGCCGCATCTGTCCTAGAGGTGCCAATGCAATCCGTCTTGTTCTCCGGAGTTTTCGATCTTCCATGGTGGGGTGCCGTGCTGGTGGCCTTGGCGCTCACGCACGTCACCATTGCCTCGGTCACCATCTTCCTGCACCGCCACCAGGCCCATCGCGCGCTGGAGCTGCATCCGGTGGCCAGCCATTTCTTTCGCTTCTGGCTGTGGCTCACCACCGGCATGGTGACGAAGGAATGGGCCGCCGTGCACCGCAAGCACCATGCAAAGTGCGACACGCCCGAAGACCCGCACAGCCCCCAGGTGTTCGGGCTTTCGCGGGTGCTGTGGGGCGGCGTGTTTCTCTACATTCGCGAGAGCAACGTGGCGCAGACCATTTCGCGCTACGGCCACGGCACGCCGGACGACTGGATCGAGCGCAAGCTGTATTCGCGCCACAAGATTCTTGGCATCGTGCTGATGGGCGTGCTGGACATGGCGCTCTTCGGCGTGGTGCCCGGCGGGTTGATCCTGCTCACGCAGATCGCCTGGATT
The DNA here is from genome assembly GCF_037204085.1 of Variovorax sp. CCNWLW235. NCBI lineage: Bacteria > Pseudomonadati > Pseudomonadota > Betaproteobacteria > Burkholderiales > Comamonadaceae > Variovorax > Variovorax sp. CCNWLW235. The sequence continues at coordinate 42,432 of NZ_JBBCBW010000014.1, forward strand.
CCGTTCTGGGCCGCAGGCGTGGTCAACGGCATCGGCCACTACTGGGGCTACCGCAACTGGCAGGCGCCGGATTCGAGCACCAACATTTCGCCGATCGGCATCCTGATTGGCGGCGAAGAACTGCACAACAACCACCATGCCTTCCCCAGCTCGGCGAAGCTGTCGAATAAATGGTACGAGTTCGACGTGGGCTGGCTCTACATTCGCGTGCTGCAGGCGGTCGGCCTTGCCACCGTGAAGCACGTGGCACCGACAGCACGGCTCGCCGCACCCAAGCCAACCATTGACCTGGATACCGTGCAGGCAGTCATCCGCTGCCACTACGACGTGCTTTCGAGCTATGGCCGCTCCCTGAAGCAGGCCTATGCCGAAGAGTTCGGCAGGCTGCGCCGCCTTTCTCCGCGCGAGGCGCGCTCGCTGCAAGCGGTGAAGCGCTGGCTGCCCAAGGACGAACGCATGCTGGACGAGTCGCGGCGCGCGCGGGTTGCAACGGCTTTGCGCGGATCGCATGCGCTGGCCACGATGTATTCGATGCGCAGGGAACTGACCGCGCTGTGGAGCCGTTCCGCTGCAACGGGCGAGCAACTCGTCAAGCAGCTGCAGGACTGGTGCCACCGGGCCGAAGCCAGCGGCATCGCGCCGCTGGCCGAGTTCTCCAGGCGCCTTCGTTCCTACGCCTGAACCGGGTGCCTCACAGGAGCCGTTCATGACACACGCGACCATTCGCATCATTCGCCAGGAGCATGCGGCCCTTGCCGCGATGCTGCGCTCCATCACCATGCTGCTGGAGCAGCACCGCCGCAAGGGGACCCGGCCCGACTTCGCCGCCTTGCGGGCCATGCTGTTCTACGTGGACGAGTTTCCCGAGAAGCGCCACCACCGCAAGGAGAGCGAGCTGCTGTTTCCCAAGCTGCGCGCCAGAACGCCGATATCGCGCGAGCTGATGGACCGGCTCGACAACGACCATGCCTGGGGCGAGCGAAAAGTCCGCAACGTCGAGCATGCGCTGCTGGCGTTCGAGATGCTGGGCGAGTCGCGCCGGGCCGCGTTCGAAACGGCCATGGCGCAGTACGTCGAGTTCTACCTGGAGCACATGTCGGTGGAAGAGCGCGAGATTCTTCCGCTTGCCGAGCGGGTGCTCACGGCCGACGACTGGCGCGAGCTCGACGAGGCCTTCGGCAGGAACCGCGATCCGCTCACCGGGTACCGGCCCGAGCGGGAATACGAGGCTCTTTTCACCCGCATCGTGAACATCGTGCCCGCGCCCATCGGCCTGGGGCCTGCTGCGTAGTGCGGCGGCGGATATCTGCTCCTCTTCAAGAAAAACCAACCAAGGAACATCATGAAAATTCTTCTCGCCGTGGACGGCAGCGAATACACCGCCCGCATGCTCGACTACATCGGCGCGCACAAGGAATGGGCGAACGCAGGCCATGCGTTCACCGTCTTCAACGCCGTGCTTCCGGTGCCGCACCGGGCCGCGGCATTCGCAGGGCCCGACCTCGTGCACACCTACTACGAGGACGAAGCCCGCGTCGTGCTGCAGCCGGTGCGCGCCGCGCTGGCTGCGCGCGGCATCGAGGCGGCATTCGCACACAAGGTCGGCCATCCGGCGGACGAGATCGCCGCCTTTGCGGAGCACGGCAAGTTCGATCTCCTGGTCATGGGGTCGCGCGGGGAGGGAGCGCTTTCGAACCTGGTGCTGGGTTCGGTGGCCATGAAGGTGCTGGCCCGCTGCACGGTGCCCGTGCTGCTGGTGCGCTGATACACGCCGGACACAAACCATTCACGGAGCGTTACCCACCGACTCCTGCTGTTGTCACTGTGTTGCCGGGCGCTTCATAGCATCCATCCATCGACCCGCGATGCACACAACAAACAGGAGCGTTCACATGTTCAACCCGTCACAGACCCAGGCCGCCGTACCCGCAATGAGCGGCTTTCTTGCCGCAGGCGCATTGCCGAAGGCCGGCGTGGCGGTTCACGAGCGGGCCAGCCACAAACTGATGGAGACGCAAAAGCTGCTGAAGGAGCGCCTGGCCCCGCAGCACCGCGTGGTGCATGCGGGCGACGTGGTCTACCAGGCCGGCGAGCGCTTCGGCAACCTCTACATCCTGAACTCGGGCTTCTTCAAGATCGTGAACCTGTCGGCCGACGGCCGCGAACAGGTGGTGGGCCTGAAGTTCCGCGGCGACTGGCTGGGCTTCGACGGCATTGCCGGGGGGCGCTACTCGTGCGATGCGGTCGCCATGGACACGGGCGAGGTCTGGGTGGTTTCGTACGAGTCGCTGCTGGCCGCCGCCCTTGCCGAGCCCGCCTTGCTGCAAGTGTTCCATACCGCGATGAGCCGCGAGATCGCGCATGACCGCGATTCGCTCATGTCGGTTTGCACGCTGCCGGCCGATGCGCGCGTGGCCGACTTCCTGCGCTACTGGGCGGAGTCGCTGGCCGAGCGCGGCATGCGCACCGACCAGATCACGCTGCGCATGACGCGCGCCGAAATCGGCAACTACCTGGGCATGACGCTCGAAAGCGTGAGCCGCGCGCTGTCGCGGCTGGCGCGCGACAAGGTGATCGAGTTCGTCGAAAAAGGCCGCCGCGACGTGCAGATTCCCGATGTGGGCGCCTTGTCCGCCTTTGTGCAGCGCTGCCTTGCGCCGGCACCCGCCATGCTGCAGTGACCGGCGCCGTCTTTCACATCAACCGCAATCCCCGGTTGAACTGCATGAAGGTCTTGATCGGCGCCGGCACATTGCCCATCTTCGCTATCTCGGCATGGCCGTCTTCCGTGATGCGGATCACGGTGGCCATGCGCGACGATACATAGGGCGAAGTCGGCTTGAGTGTCGTGATCTCGGCCTCGATCAAGCCTGTGGCCAGGAGCACCGAGACGTGCCGGATCTCTTCCGGATTGGCGACTCGAACCGGTAGCTGCACATGCTGCAGCCTGTTCAAGAACGAAAGCGGCATTCGATTCTCCGATTGCAGGCGTTGACCCTTGCGGGGGGAAACACCTCGGGGGCAATCCACGTGCCCGACCGCGCCCCCCTCGCGGTCCATTGGTTGTAGCACCTGCGCGGGTTACCACCTATGCGCCAAATGGCTACGGTCTGGTGGTAGTAGAAAGACTTACTGCATATATCGCTGTGAATTGTTCCGCCGCGATGTCTGGTACAAAAGGCCGATGACCGTCCCACTCGCGGTTTCTCTTGTCGATCTTCTTCTGGGGCTGGAGCTCGGGCCTTCTGGCGGGGCCGCTCGCAACCGCTGCTCGCTCGAAGGCCTGGCCTGGAAGAAATCCACCCAGGAAGGCGTGCTCGAGGTCACTGTCCAGGAGCTGGAAGCGACCTCGCTTCAGTTCGCGTCAGGGCCGCTGGTGCTCGAGATCGGCCGCATCGCCGTGCATGCACTCACAGGCCAGGTGCGCACTGCCGATGCCGGCGTGCTGAGCCTCTCCTCCGTCCAGGCGGCCGAAGCCGAGCTCTCGGGAGTGAGGCTGCAGGGGCCCTTCGTCATGCCGCCGCAAATCCAGACGGCGTTGCATGCCCTGCAGGATGCGGGCGGCGCGGCACCGGCTGCCGGGATTGCCACCACGCCCCAGGCAGCGGCCGACGCGTGGCGCCTCGGACCGCTCGGGCAAGCGGAGGGCACGATTCGCGGGCGGATCACCGATGCGCACCTGTTGTTCGACGCCGATGTCACGGTGCCCATCAGGCATGGGCAGATCGACTTCAACGACGCGACGGTCGAGCACGTGGGCCCGGATTCGCGCATGGGCGTGAGCCGGCTCGGGCTCTACGTCGATGCGCCGAACGGCCGCAGCTACCTGTACCAGTTCGCTTCGGCGCCGCTTGCCGGTGTGGAGTTCGAGCGCCGCGGTGCCTTGCTGAGCCCGTGGGTTTCCGAGCGCGGCAAGCTGCACTTGCAGGCTTTTGCCGAGGCCATGCTGCGCCAGTGCATGGGCGGCCACGGCCAGGGGCTGACCGAGCAGGCGCGCCTGCTGCTCGGCCGCACGGCGATTTCGGGCGAAGTGCAGCTTGGCGATGGAGTTCTCGCGGTGCCGGGTGCACAGGCGCACATGGAGGGCCGCGGCGAAGGGCGCAATGCAGTCGGTATGCGCTCCGATGCGCTCGGCCAGGGCCTGACCGTCGAGATGGCTTCGCTTTCGGCCCGCGATGCGGCTGCGGAGTGGAAGGGCGTGCAGCTGGGCTGCGACAGGATCACCGCTCGGCTCAAGCTGCAGCTCCTGATCGAGGGCGCACACATGCGCTTCGCCGTCGAGATCGAGAACTGCAAGCTCGCGGGGCTGCGGCTCGATCTTTAGGGCCGGCGCGGCTCAGGTGGCCTGCGGAAGGTAGCTGGGCCGCGGCGCCGTCATGCCGCGCTTGAGCTGCTGGGTGATTTCATCGGCCAGCACTTCGTCCTCGCCCGCTTCGAGCCCGTCGAGCGCCCGCTTGACGATGTCTTCGGGGCTGGTCTTGGGAACGTCGAACCCGCGCGTCAGGTCGGTATCGACATAGGCCATGTGCAGCGCCAGCACCTGGGTCTGCTGCGCCGACAGTTCGCTGCGCAATGCGTTGGTGAGCGACCATGCCGCCGACTTGCTGGCCGAATAGGCCGCCAGCTCGCCGCCGTTCGCCCATGATGCAGCCGACAGCACATTGAGCAGCGCGCCGCCGCCGTTGGCCTTGAGAATCGGCGCGAAGGCCTTGCTCATGCGCAGCACCGCAAAGAAGTTGGTCTCGAAGATGCGCCGCGCAACCTCTTCGCTGTCGGCTGCGAGAAAGCCTCCCACCTGGGCAATGCCGGCGTTGTTGATCACCAGCGTCACGTCAGACGCTTGCGCGGCAGCGGCCGCCACGTCTTGCGGGTTGTCGACGTCAAGCCGCAGTGCCTGAACGCCCGATTGCGTCACAGCCACGGGGTTTCGTGCGCCGGCATACACCTTGCGCGCGCCGCGGGCGAGCAGCTCGCGTGCAAACACCAGGCCGATGCCGCGATTGGCACCCGTGACGAGAGCAACGGAATTTTCGATCTTCATGGGAATCTCCAGAGAGGGATAGGGGACGAACGAAGCTCACTTGACCTTGATGACGACCTTGCCCTTTGCGCGGCCTGCGACGACATAGGACAGGGCTTCATTGGCGGACTCGAACGGGAACACGCGGTCCACCACCGGGCGGATGGTGCCGGCCTCGTACAGGCGGGTGATTTCGCGTAGTTGGCTCCCGTTCGCCCTCATGAAGAGAAACGAGAAGCCGACGCCGCGGCCCTTGGCCCTGCGCCGGATGCCCGCGCTCAGGAGCCGCATGACCAGTTTCACGAAGCCGGGTGCGCCGCTTTGCTTGCCGAACTCGGGGTCGGGCGGTCCGGAGATGGTGATGAGCTTTCCGCCGCGCTTGAGCACGTGGAGCGACTTTTCAAGCGTCTTGCCGTCCTGGCTGTTCAGCACCACGTCGTAGTCCTTCAAGACATCTTCGAAGTCCTGCGTGCGGTAGTCGACGACCACGTCCGCACCCAGGCTCTTGACCAGTGCCGCATTGGACGCGCTTGTCGTCGTGGCGACTGTGGCGCCCAGGTGCTTGGCCAGTTGGATGGCAAAGGTGCCCACGCCGCCGGAGCCCGCCTGGATGAAAACCTTCTGGCCCTTCTTGAGCCCGGCTTTCTCGACCAGCGCCTGCCAAGCCGTCAGCGCCACCAGGGGAATGGAGGCTGCTTCCTCCATCGTCAGGTTCCTGGGCTTGAGCGCGAGCGACGCCTCCTTGACCGGGACGAACTCTGCAAAGGTGCCGATGCGGAAATCATCGGGGCGCGCATACACCTCGTCGCCCGGCTTGAACTGCCGCACGCGCGGGCCGGCCTTCACGACCACTCCTGCCACGTCGTGGCCAAGCACCAGCGGCAGGCGGTAGGGCAGGATGAGCTTGAACTCGCCGTCCCTGATCTTGGCGTCGAGCAGGTTCACGCCGGCGGCATGAACCTCGACCAGGACCTCGTCGTCGCGCAGCTCCGGCGTGGGCATCTCCGCCGCTCGCAGCGGCCGCTTCTTGCCGTAGCGGTCAAGAACAAAAGCTTTCATGGTCTTCCTTGTTTCCTGGCGGACCCAGGTTTGCGAACGGCATCGATGCCGGAATATTTGTCTTCATTTCGCATGATGTTCATCATATTTTCAGGCGAAAAAACAGGCATCGTTGGGCGGCGGATTCAAGCAGCGCCGAGGTGCTTCAATGCGGCCTCGCGCAGGCTGGCCGACAGCGCCGGCTCGTCGACCGCGCGAGCCAGCAGCAGCGTTCCCACCATGGTGGCGACCGTCACAAGGGCCCGTTCGTGCGCGCCGGGCTGCCCCCAGTCGGGCGACTGGCGGGCGACAAGATCGATCATTTCCTTGACGTGGCGCGTGGTGGCGCGGCGCACCTCCGGCGCCTGGCGCGGCGTTTCGGAACCCAGCGCGGCAAGGGGGCAGCCGAGTTCGACCTGCGCCACATGCTCGGGCGAAAGATAGGTGCGAAGCATCAACGCCAACGCTTGCTCGGGCGGCGCGCTGGCCGCGACGTTGACCGCCACCGCGGCCGACTCGGCACACGCCCGGCTCGCCGCTTCTGCCAGCATCGCTTCGCGCGATTCGAAATGGGCATAGAAGGCGCCGTGCGTCAGGCCGGCCTCCTTCATGATGTCCGCGACCCCGGTTCCGCCGTAGCCGCTGCGGCGAATGGCGCGCGCGGCAGCGGACACGATGCGCTCGTGCGAGGCTTCCTTGGCCGAGGTTCGAGTTCCGTGCTTTGCGTTTCGCATGATGCGCATCATACATTTTTTGAAGAAGACGCGTACGCCGACCTTTTCGGCAACGCGGAATTGATCGGCTAGGCGGCTTGCCGCAGCGACGCGCGCGCGCACGCCAGGAAGGGCTCGATCAGCGGGCTCTGCCAATCGCTGCGCCAGCAGGCGGCGATGTCCATCTTTGCATCGGCGTTGCGCAAAGGCCTGAACACCACGCCGGGAGGCCGGCCGATGCGGGCGCATGCAGGCAGGATTGCCACTCCCTTGCCCGCCAGCACGAGCGCCAGCGCCGACACCATGGTTTCGACGCGCTGCGCGATCGGCATGCTGACGTCGTGCCGCCGGAGCATCGATGCGACAACGGACTTGTCGATGCCGCCCGGGGGCAGGGGCAGCCCGATAAGGGGCAGCGCCGAGAGCCGCTCCAGTGGAATGCTGGACATGCGGGCCAGGGGCGAGTCGGCGCGCACGGCCAGCATCAATGGCTGGGTGCCGATGCGCTCGACCGCGATTCCCGGCTGCGCAATGGGCGGAATGCAGATGGCCACGGACACCTCCGAATCGGTGACGGCCGAGACGTTGTTGACCGCGTTCAGCTCCACGTACTGGATTTCCACGTCCGGCAGCTTTGCCCGCAGCATGTTTTCGAGCCGGGGAAGCACCAGGTAGGAAAGCACGACCATGGTCCCCACCGTGAGCCGGCCCCTGCTGCCCGAGCCGATGGCGCGTGCCGCGTCGAAGCCTTCGTTGGCAAGGAGCAGCGCCTCCTTCGCCCGCTGGAAGAGGGCGTTGCCGGCGTCGGTAATTTCCATGCCGCGCGCGGCCCTGCGAAACAGGGGCGTGCCCACCGCCGCTTCCAGGTTCTTGATGTGAACCGACAGCGGCGGCTGGGCCATGTTGAGCCGGCGCGCCGCCTTGCCGACGCTGCGCTCCTCGGCAACGGCCACGAAGTAGCGGAGCGTTCTGAAGTCTGGTGCAGCCATACGCCGATCGTATGTGTTTTGCAGAAAACAGTATTGGACCGGGATGTGCGGTGCGTCAATCATTTGCGCATGAAAGAGTTTCCGCACCTTCCGAAGTCCGAAATCTGCGAAATGTCCGCCGTGGCATTGCGCACCCTTGTCGCTCAGCGAAAGCTCTCGCCGGTGGAGATCGTCGAAGAGGTGTTGCGCCGCGCCGATGCGGTGCAGCCGCACCTGAACTGCTTCATCACGCTGTGCCATGAGCAGGCGATGGCGCAAGCCAGGGAGGCGGAAAGCGCATTGATGCGGGGCGAGGCATCGGGCCTGCTCCACGGCTTGCCGTTCACGGTGAAGGACATCGTCGACACCGCGGGCGTGAGGACGACCTACGGTTCCCTGCTGCACCGCGACCATGTTCCCACGCAGGACGCGCTGGCTGTCGCCCGTATGCGCCAGGCGGGCGGCATTCTCATCGGCAAGACGACCACGTCGGAGTTCGGCGCCAAGTGCCTGACCGATGCGCCTCTTTTCGGAAGCACCCGCAATGCATGGGATGCCGCGCGCACGAGCGGCGGCTCCAGCGGGGGCGCGGCCGCATCCATGGCGGCGGGTGTGGCGCCGCTGGCCATTGCCACCGACGGCGGCGGCTCGACCCGCATTCCCGCGGCCTGCAACGGCGTGGTGGGCCTGAAGCAGAGCCTGGGCGTGGTGCCCCACAGCCAGGTGCAGGACGCATTCGGCAACTACACCTACGTGACGCCCACCACACGCAACGTGGCCGACACCGCGCTCATGCTGCAGGCCATGACGGGCCCCCATGGCTCCGACCCATGGTCGCTGGGCGTACCGGCGCAGCCTTACTTCGATGCGCTGCAGTCCGGCGGCGATCTTCGCGGCAAGCGGGTTCTCTACTGCGCGGCGCCCGAGGGGCGGCCGATCTCCGCCGACGTCGCGGCCGCATTCGAGGGGGCTCTTTCAACACTGCGTTCGATGGGCGCCGAACTCGTGGAGATGCCGGGCGAGGGGTACGACGTGGAGCCGGTGTGGCGGGTGATCAACCACACCAGCTGGCGCGGCCGCTTCGCTCCGCTGGCCGAGGCCCACGCCGGCGAGCTGAGTCCGTCGCTGCTGCGGCAGCTCGCGCTCGCGGAGCATGTCGACGGGGTGGCGTTCCAGCAGGCCATGTTTGCCAGGACCGCGCTCTTTCGCAAGGTGCAGGCGCAGCTGGAGGCGAACGACTTCATCTTCACGCCGACCCTCTCGCGAACGGCCCTGCCAATCGACCAGGACCTGTTCGACCCCATCGAGATCGACGGCAAGGCCTATGCCGAGGTGCGGCCGAACTGGTTTCCCTGGACGATGCCTTTCAACCTCACGGGCCATCCCGCCATCAGCTTGCCGTGCGGCGCGGGCCGCGACGGCCTGCCCATCGGCATGCAGCTCGTCGGCCGGTTTCGCGAGGACTTGCAGTTGCTGCAAGCCGCGGCGTCTTTCGAAGCGACACACCGGCCCGCCAACGCGCTGCCCACGCTGGCCTTCTGAGTCTTCCGTCCGCCCCTCCGTTCGTCTTTCAACCCTGCAGGTACCTCCACCATGGCCTCGTTACTCAAGACACTTCTTCTCGGTGCGTCGATTGCCTTGACCGGCGCCGGCGCGCATGCCGACAACACGCCCGTGCGGCTGGTCATCGGCTTTCCGCCGGGCGGCGCGCTCGACAACCTGGCGCGCTCGCTGGCCGAGGACTTGCGCACGGCCTTGGGTGAGTCCGTGCTGGTGGAGAACCGCCCCGGCGCGTCGAGCCGGATTTCCATCGAAGCCGTCAAGGCCTCGCGGCCCGATGGCCGCACCATCCTGCTCGGCAGCACGCCGCCGTTCGTGCTTTTTCCGATGACCTATTCGCGGCTGAACTACGACGCCGAGAAGGACTTCATCCCCATTGCGCACCTGGCGTATGTGCCCAGCGTCATTTCCGCGGGCGCGAACCAGCCGTTCAAGACCGTTCCCGAATACGTTGCGTGGCTCAAGAAGAACCCGACCGGCGGCAGCGTGGGGTTGACGAACCTCGGAGGCGGGCTGCACTTCAGCGTGCTGCAGTTGTCCAAGGCCATCGGCGTGCCGCTCGCACCGGTGACCTACAGGGGCGGCGCGCCGCTTGCAACCGACATCGTCGGCGCCCACGTGCCGGTGGGCACCGATGCGCTGGCCAGCCAGCTCGAGCTCCACCGCGCGGGCAAGCTGCGGATACTGGGCGTAGCGGGAACCAAGCGCGTGAGCTGGCTGCCCGATGTTCCGACCATCAAGGAAGCGGGCTACGACGCGTTCGACCGCGCCAACGCTTCCTACGCCGCATTCGTGCCGGCCGGCACGCCCAAGGAGATGGTTGCAAAGCTGGAGGCCGCCTTCGTCGCCGCCATGCGCAAGCCGCAAGTCCGCGCGCAGGTCGATCGCATGGGCCTGGAGCCGACGGGGCTTTCCGGCGCGGAAACGAAGCGGATCATGGACGAGGACCGCGTGTACTGGCGTCCCATCGTCAAGGCGTCGGGGTTCAAGAGCGAAGACTGAGGGGTGGCGGCCGACGATGCGGACAAGGCGGGCTGGCCGGTGCTCGCCGCCGCCAGTGCGGGCGCGCTGCTGTGCTTTCTCAATCTCAGCGCGCTCAATGTCGCGTTGCCCGCCGTGGCACGCAGCCTTCATGCATCGCCCACGCAGGCGAGCTGGATCCTGCTGTCCTACATGCTGGTCAGCACGGTCTGCATCCTGAGCTTCGGGCGGCTGGCCGACCTGTGGGGGCGCCGCCGGCTCTTTCTTGCCGGTCTCGCGCTTTTCGTGGCCGCCTGCGCGGCATGCGCCCTGGCACCTACCGCCGGATTCATGCTGGCAAGCCGCATCGGACAGGCCGTGGGAGCGGCCGGCGTCATGGCCAATGCCAGCGCATTGGTGAGCGATGCGTTCGGCCGCCGCAAGATGGGCCTGGCGCTTGGCGTCCTTGCCATGGTTGCGGCCCTGGCGCAGGTCGTGGGGCCATTGGCCGGGGGCTTCGTGGTGTCGTGGTGGGGGTGGCGCGTTCTTTTCATGCTCAACGTGCCTCTGGGGCTTTGCGTGCTGGCGTGGTCCTGCAAGGTGCTGCCGGCAAGCCCGATGGTTCAGGCGGAGCGTTTCGACCTCGCGGGCGCGGCGCTTTCCTTCGCCGGCATCGGCTGCGTGATCTATGCGCTCTCGATGGCGGGACCCCGCGGATGGACGAGCACGCCGGTGTGGGCCTTCATGCTCGCAGGCGCTGTGGCCGTCGTGCTTTTCTGCGGCGTGCAGATGCGCGTGGCCAGCCCGCTGGTCGACCCGTCGCTGTTCACCGACCGGGGCCGGCGGACGGCCTACGCGGGCATCCTGCTTCTTTCGATGACGCAAGCCGCGCCCTTGCTGCTGGTGGCGCTGTATCTGCAGGCTTGCGCAGGCCTGGCGGCCTCGGAGGCGGGTCTGCGCATCGCACCGGTGGCCGTGGGCATGTTGATGGCCGCGCCGGTGGCGGGCATTCTGCTGCGGCGCTTTCGGGCGGAAACTCTTTGCGTGGGCGCCATGCTGCTCGCCGGATGCGCATTGGCGTTCCTGGGCGCGCTGCTGCGGCCAGAAATGGGGGGCATGCAGTTGTCCATCGGCCTGTGGGCGCTCGGCCTGGGTATCGGCAGCTTCGTCACGCCGAACAATGCGTCGATCCTCCAGAGCGTGGCTCCGGTGCGGCGCGGAATCGCAAACGGTGTGCGATCGACCTTGCAGAACACCGGCATCATGGTGGGAACCGCGCTCGCGCTGAGCATGGCGCTGGCGGGTCTTTCCCCGGGTTCGCAGCGCACGATTCTTGGCAACGGCGGCGCAACGCTTTCGACTGCAGACGTGGCCGCCTTTACGCGGGGTGCCGGCAGCGCGCTGTTCCTGCTGGCGGTGCTTTGCCTTGCGGGCGCGGTGCTGATCGCATGCAGCCGCACACCGCACCCGGATTGACCTCCGTGCACAATTGGCCGCATCTCGATCCTCTCTCAGTGAATGCGAATACACGAACTCAAGCAACGGCTGCGGGAAGCCGGCGCGGGCCCCAGCCACGAGCAGCGCATCTTGCGGCTGTGGTCGCACGCGCTGCCGCGCAACAGCGGCAGGCGCCTGCCTGGGAGCTTCTTTCCGTCTTCGCTGCTCGAAGCCCTGCCGTCCATTGAAGCCGAGCTTGCGGGGCTGGCGCGCATCCACACCGTGCATCCCGGCGCCGATGGGTCCGAGCGGCTGCTCGTTGCCCTGGCGGACGGCCAGACCGTGGAGAGCGTGCTGCTGCCTCGCGATGGCCTGTGCGTGTCGTCGCAGGTCGGCTGCGCCGTGGGGTGCCAGTTCTGCATGACCGGCCGGGACGGCTTGCTGCGCCAGGTGGGAAGCGCCGAGATCATTGCCCAGGTCGCCCTTGCGCGCATGCGACGGCCCGTGCGCAAGGTGGTGTTCATGGGCATGGGCGAACCGGCCCACAACCTGGACAACGTGCTGGAAGCCATCGAGCTGCTCGGCACGGTGGGCAACATCGGCCACAAGAACCTGGTGTTCTCCACCGTGGGCGACGCGCGCGTGTTCGAGCGCCTGCCGCAAGAACGCGTGCGCCCCGCGCTGGCGCTTTCGCTGCACACCACCAAGCCCGAACTGCGCAAGAAGCTCCTGCCGCGCGCGCCGGGCATCACGCCAGAAGAACTGGTCGACGCGGGCGAGCGCTATGCACGAGCCACCGGCTACCCCATTCAATACCAGTGGACGCTGCTCGAAGGCGTCAACGACGGGCCGGACGAGATCGAAGGCATCGTCAGGCTGCTGTCCGGCAAGTACGGCGTGCTGAACATGATTCCCTTCAACGCAGTGGACGGCGTGGCGTTCAGCCGCCCGTCGTGGGAGCGCTGCAAGGAGATGGCCCGCACGCTGCACCAGCGCGGCATCCTCACCAAGCTGCGCAACTCGGCCGGGCAAGACATCGACGGCGGCTGCGGCCAACTGAGGGCACGCGTCTCAGAGGTGCCGGTGCGGTTGGAGCGGGCGAACCGCAATCCCGCCAATCTTGTTACTCCCGGTCTTCGGCCTGCGGCGCCAAACTGACTCCTGGCCGCCGACGAGCGGTGAGCAAACAGCGGACAAATCGCGCTTCGGCCACGGGGCAGGGGAGTCCGCCAACCCAGGAGATTCGAGCAATGACTGCATCCACCGAGAACGGACCCAAAGACGCACGCCCCGCCATGAACACGCCTCCCGTCGTGTCGCCCAAGGCATGGCAAGCCGCCTACGAAAAGCTGCTGGTAAAGGAAAAAGCACAAACCCGCGCGCGCGATGCCCTGGCCGCCGAGCGCCGGCGAATGCCATGGATGGTCGTGGAGAAGACCTATGCCTTCGAAGGGCCTAGGGGCAAGGCCAGCTTGGCAGACCTGTTCGAAGGACGGCGCCAGTTGATCGTGTACCGAGCCTTCTTCGAGCCCGGCGTGTTTGGCTGGCCGGAGCACGCCTGCCGGGGCTGCTCGATGGTGGCCGACCAGGTGGCCCATGTGGCCCACCTGAACGCACGCGACACCACGCTCGTGTTCGTCTCGCGCGCGCCCCAGCAGGACATTGCGCGGCTCCAGGCGCGCATGGGCTGGCAGATACCGTGGTTCACGCTCACCGACAGTTTCGATGCCGACTTCGGCGTGGACGAATGGCACGGCACGAACGTGTTCTACCGCGACGGCGGCCGCGTGTTCCGAACCTACTTCCTGAACAACCGCGGCGACGAGCAGATGGGCAACACCTGGAACTACCTCGACATCACGCCGCTGGGCCGCCAGGAGGTGTGGGAAGACTCGCCCGGGGGCTACCCGCAGACGCCGACCTACAAGTGGTGGAACTGGCACGACAGCTATACCGCCGATGCCGTGTCCGACAAGAAATGGGCCGAGGTGTCGGCCGCGGGCGAGGCGGCGTTCCGGGAGCAGAGCGCACGCGCCAAGTCTTGACGCGGCTTCGAGGGCTCGCCTTTTCGCGCTACTTCGACGAGCCTTGCTTGGCCATCCTCGTCCAGCGCTGGTCGGTGTGCCTCCCCGCATATTCCTGGTCGATCTCGTCGATCAAGGCATCGGCGTTCTTCGGGTCCACCGCTGCCAGGATCGCGTCGATCTTGGCCTCCATGCGGTCGTCGCCTTCCTTCGATTGCGGAGAGCCGACATACAGAAGAAACGCCAGTCCGCCGATCTGCCAGATGAGCTGCAGGAACTCGGACTGCCAGTTTTCCAGCGTGTCTCTCGACATCTGGATGAGGTAGCCCGACATCTCCGGCGGAGCGCCGAAATTCTTCTGCTCGTCCACATACGCGAACCAGCCGAAGACCCAGTGCCCGATCAACGACAAGAGAAAGAAGCCAAGGGTGACCCAGCCATAGCCGTACAGTTTCCAGATGGATTTCTTCATGTAGTGCTTTCCGCTCGAGTTGCTGTTTCAGAGGCGTCCTTGTGGGCGCGGCGCGCACGCTCATCCCGTGTCTTGTCCAGGGCCGCATGGCTCTTCTTCGCAGCCGCTTCGCACTTTTCGTGGAGCACGGCCAGCTCCTTGTCGGTGAGCTTCTCGATGCCGATGAACTCGTCGCCCGCTGCGGACGAGCGAATCAGCTCGTCCAGCTTGGTCTGAAGCGCAACCCCGTCGCGGTTTTGCGTGTTCTGGATCAGGAACACCATGAGGAAGGTGACGATGGTGGTGCCGGTGTTGATGGTCAGCTGCCAGTTTTCCGAAAATTGGAAGAAGGGACCTGAGGCCGCCCAGGCAACAACCAGCGCGATGCAAAGCAGAAAGGCGAATGGACTGCCGGCTGCGCGCGCCGTGGCATTCGCAAAGGTTGCAAAGAACTTGTCCATGCGCAAAGGGTGCTGCATCGGCAGCGGCGGGGCGTCATCCATCGCCCATAAAACGGGGTTGAAAATTCCGCTTGAGCATGTGAGCGGCCAGCCATTTGCAGGCAGTGCCGCGCGGGCGGGCCTGAGCCTTGGAGTAGGAAAGTACCGACCCGCTCTGGCGGCTGTTGCTTGCGCGGGCGGAACTCGGTTGTGGCTCACATACCGGCTTTAGCGGCTTCAGCCAATGGAGGTGACCCATGCACGCAAGAGCTCGTCTACTCGGCCATCCGGTACACCAGATGCTGGTGGTGTTTCCGCTCGGGCTTCTCGCCACGGCGGTGGTGTTCGACATCGTCTACCTGGTCGGAAACAGCCCGGTCATGGCGGCGGTCTCTTACTGGATGATTGCGGCGGGCCTTGTCGGCGGGCTTCTTGCCGCGCCTTTCGGCACCATCGACTGGCTGGGCATTCCGGCGGGCACGCGGGCCAAGCGCATCGGCGCAATGCACGGCGGCGGCAATGTGCTCGTGCTGCTGCTGTTCGCGCTGAGCTTTTTCCTGCGCGACAGGGACTACGCCCCGGGCCTGGGGCAAATGGTGTGGGCCTTTGCGGGTGCGGCCATTGCAATGGTCACTGCCTGGCTCGGCGGCGAGCTGGTAGACCGGTTGGGCATAGGCGTCGATGAAGACGCCAGCATCAACGCGCCCAGCTCGCTGCACAAGCGGCACATTGCAGCCGGCAAGTAAGCCGGCGCAGCGCACTCAGGCCGGCACTAGCGTCAAGCCTGGGCTCGTTCGGCCCTGTCGACCGACAGTGCAGCCTGCAGCACCTGGGCTTCTTCCACCGGTTTCACGAAGTGGCCGTCCATGCCGGCACGCATGCTTTTTTCGCGGTCGGCCGGCTGGCCGAATCCGGTCAGCGAAAAAATCTTGAGGGGCGCGGCTTCACCCAGTTCTTTTCGCAGCAGCGCGGCCAACTCGTAGCCGTCCATCACCGGCAGGCCGATGTCCAGAAAAGCGATCTCCGGCTTGAACGATGGAGCAAGCGTCAGGGCCGCGGCCGGGTCGTAGGCCACCCGCGCGTCGTGCCCATGTTCCCGGAAGATCGCGCCGAGCAGGTCCGCGGCATCCTGGTTGTCGTCCACGATCAACACCCTCCGGCGAAGGCCCGTGCCTCGCGAGATGGCCAGCGCCTTGGGCGCAACGGCTTTCAGCTGGTCGCTGGAGGGCAGGGGCAGGCGAACCGTGAACTCGCTGCCTTGTCCCGGCCCGGCGCTGCGGGCTTCCACCGTGCCGTTGTGCGCGGCAATCAGGCTCTTGACCAGCGCCAGGCCCACACCGAGCCCGCCCGCGGCGCGCTCGATGGTCTGCGCCCCCTGGTAGAACAGGTCGAAGACCTTGGGCAACGCGTCTGCTTCGATGCCCCGCCCGTTGTCGGTCACCGAGATCACCACGCTGCCTTCTTCCTGCCGCGCTTCCAGGCGGATGACGCCGCCCACGGGCGTATAGCGCGCGGCGTTCGTCAGCAGATTGCTGATCACCTGCGCCAGGCGCGTGGGGTCTCCATGCCAGAGCATCGCGCTGTCGGGATAGACGGCATTCAGCGTGTGCTGGCGCTGCTCCATCAGCACGCTCACCATTTCGACGGCCTTTGCCATCACCGATGCCAGCGGGACTGTTTCTTCGCGCAGCGTCAACTTGCCCCGGGTCACGCGCGACACGTCCATCAGGTCGTCGACCAGCCGGATCAGGTGCTGCACCTGGCGGTGGATGGCGTCCTGCTCCTTGGAGGTCTTGAGGTCTCCGCGTCGCTTCATCAACTCGAGCGCGGTGACGATCGGCGCCAGCGGGTTGCGAAGTTCGTGCCCGAGCACCGCAAGAAATTCGTCCTTCGCGCGGCTGGCGCGTTCGAGATCGCGCAGCAGCGCTTCGCGCTCGGCGCTCGCCCGCTCTTGCCCGCGCCGTGCGGCGACCAAGTCGGTCACGTCCACGGCAATCAGCATCAGGCCGTACAGGCGGTCGACCCGCTTCAGCGGCTGCACGCTGAGCTTGAAATAGCGTTCATCGAAGCGCCCGCTGCCGGCGCGCTCGACGAGTGTCAGGTGTTCTTCGGCCACGTAGGGGCGTCCCGATTCGAAGGCCTCGTCCAAGATGCGCAGCGTGTCGTCGCGCGCGCAAAGCTCGGGCAGTGCCTGCTCGTAGGTTTTTCCTTCGAGGTCGAACTTGCCCACCATCGACTTGTAGACATCGTTGGCCAGTTCGAACCGGTGTTCGGCGCCCACCAGCAAGGCCGCGGCAACAGGCGCCTGGCGCAGCAGGTCGTTTCGTTCGCTCTCGGCTTCCTCGCGCGCCACACGCTCCGTAACGTCGCGCGAAAAGCAGCGCGTGTAGCGCAGCACCCCGTTTTCGAATCGGCCGTTCGACTGGATGAGAACGTGCTTGATGGCGCCGTTCTTGCAGACGAGGCGGGCCGGATAGTTGCGCAGCGTTTCACCGCCACTGAGCCGCTTGAGAATGTCCTGGATGACTGGCTGGTCGAGATGAAAACGCGAAATGTGCTGGCCGATGTATTCGTCGGCGCTGTAGCCCAGCAGCTCGAGCTCCGCCCGGTTGGCCCAGAGGATCGTGCCGTCGGCCGCCACCTGGTGCAGGCCTTCCGCGGCGTTCTCCGCGAAGTCGGCCAGGTCGCGCTCGCGCGCACGCGTGGATTCTTCCGCCTGGCGCCGGCGCAGCACCTCGTCGTCGAGCGACAGCACCTTTTGCTGGAGCATCGCGATCTCGGCGGGCGCCATGATGGCCGTGCCGCCGATGGGTATCACCCGGGAATGCGCCTGGCACACATGGCGGAACACGGCGGCGTGCGCCGTGCCCGGGAATACGGAGAGCGGATAGCCGCAGAAAAGCTCGAACTCGCGCCGGGTGCCCAGGCGGTTCCAGTAGCCCTCCAGCAAGAGCGCATCTTCATGCTTGCCGTCCGCGCAAAGAAGAGCGACCAGCTCGCCGTAGATGCGGAGCTTTCCGCGGCCTTGCAGTGTGTCGAGCAGGCCGCCGACCAGCTGGTTGAACAGGCGTTCGTCGGGCTTGCCGTTCAACACAATTTGCCCGAGCGCTTCCGCCGCGTCCACGAAGACGATGTTGTCGTCGGGGCAAACCCCGGACAGGCGCATGCGGAAACTGCGGCGATGCGCCTCGGTGGCAAGAACCAGGGCGCAACCGCCTTCAGCCAGGGTTTCGGCCAGAAAGTCGGCTGCCGACGCGATCAGGATTTTCTCGTCGTCGTAGAACTGCACCTGGTGTGCGCAGGAGGCGCCGGTGTCGCTGGCTGGGAGGAGATGAGCGCTCATGCCGCACATTTTCGTGCCTGTCCGACTCATCGGCATACATCACAGGACACTGTCCGACACGCGCTTTACAGGATAGGGCGTTCCGGCCCCCACTGAATGCCGGACGCGCGTGCGTCCGGCAATTTCAGGATCAGCAGTTGCCCTTCTTTGCCTGTCCGGGCGGGCATTGCTTGCCGTAGCCGCCGCCACCGTGTCCCGGGCCGTCGGTGTAGACAGCGCAGCCGCCGAGCATTGCGGTTGCGAAGAGTGCAGCGAGTAGTTTCTTCATGGGGAGCCTTTCTATTTTGGAGTTCGAGCATAGCCAACTTGCTTCGGCGTCCAGCGGTCATCCGTAATATCGGCGTGTAGGACGTCGCGACGCCGGGCCTGAACGCCGAACCCCATGACAGGAAGACTCCGCCACGGCTCAGGGCTGGAAGCCAGACCGGCGCACCACCGGCTCCCATTGCTGCCGAAAGGCCTTGAGCATTTGCACGGTCTCGGCCTGCGTACTGACGATGGGCGTGATGTAGGAGGCATTGGCGGCCTTCTGCAGCGCCGGGTCTTGCATCACCTCGCGGATTGCCGTGGCCAGCAATTGCACCTTGGCAGGCGGCATCGTGGAGGGCGCGAAGAAGGTGTTCCAGCCGTCGGCATCGATCTTCATGCCGGCCTCGCGGAAGGTGGGAATGGCCGGGGCGAAGCTCACGCGCTTCTTGCCCGACACGGCCAGGATGCGGATCTTGCCGGCCAGGTGCTGGGCATAGAGCGAGTCGAGCGTGTCGATGGCAATGGGCAGGTTGCCGCCGCTCAGGTCGGCCGAGAGCGGCGCCGATCCGCCGTACCCCTTGATCTGCGGCTGCACGCTGAGCGCATCGCCCACCATCAGGCCGAAGAAGTGGGGCAGGCTGCCGGTTGCGGGCACGCCGAAGACGGCCTCTTCCGGATGCGCCCAGAGCCGGCCCACCAGGAACATCGCGCGGTCGAGCTGCAGCTTGTTGCCCACGGCCAGCGCAAAGTCGTAGCTGCTGACCTGCGACACCGGCACGAAGTCCTTGTCCGGGTCGTAGCCTGCGTCCTTGAACACGAGCGGTGCCACCACCATCACGGCGGGGTTGCCGAGCATCAGCACGTTCTGCCCGGCCGGCGCGCGCTTGACCTCCTTGGCTGCCAGCCGGCCGCCTTCGCCCGGGCGGTTTTCCACCGTGGCTGCCACGCCGAGCTTCGGGCCCAGCCGCTCGGCCACGAGGCGCGCGACGCGGTCGGTGCTGCCGCCGGCGGTGTAGCCCACCACCAGAGTGAGCGGGCCGTCCAGAACGGGTGCCTGGGCATGGGCGAGGGGGGCGGCACAGGCGCCGAGCGCCAGGCACCACGCCGTGAGCTTTCGGCGGGAAAGAAAAACAGACATGGGTCCTCCTGCGGCGTTATTGGCGAACGGGTGCGCGCAGGTTTTCACGGCGACAATCGCCGGCCCGCTTCGTTTCAACCCGTGTAATTTGTTACTGGTTTATACGTAAGCAACAATCAGTTGATCTAATCCATCAATTGCCAACTGAGGCATGCGAGTCACACTGCGCCGTCGCCTCATCGCACCCGTTAGAACCTTTTCATCCACAGCACGCAAGGTATGCAAGCTTTTCCCGATGCAGGCGCCTTGCGCGCGCCCAGTTCCCTGGACGACCTGCTGCTGTATCGGCTCTCGCGCGCGGTGCGCACCAGCAGCGGCATGGCCACGCGGCTGGTGGAGGGCGGCTTCGGCATCACGCGCCGCGAATGGGGAATGATTGCCACGCTCGCGCAGCAGGGCGAGATGCGGTCGTCCGCACTGGCCGCGCAGCTGCACCTGGACCGCGTGCGCACCTCGCGCGGCCTGCGGGGCCTGGTCGAAAAGAAGCTGGTGGTGCGCCGGCAGGACGCCGACGACCGGCGCGAAGTGCATGTGCGGCTGAGCGCCTCGGGCCGGGAGCTTTACGAAAAGGTGTTTCCGCGCATCGCGGGGCTCAACACCGATCTGCTCGACGGCATCGAGCCCGCGCACCTGGACATCTTTCTGCAGTGCTTGCGTCACCTCGAAGAGCGCGGGAACGCGCTGAGTGCGCAGGGCGCCGTGGTGGAAAAGGCCAACCGCCGCTCGGGCGGCACGCGACACCGCTGGCCAGAGCCCGGCACGGCTTAGCGGCCTGTTGCCCGCGGCGCGCATTCGCAAGCGAATCGCGGAGGTCCGGCCTTCAGCTCCCCGGCACGATAAAGCTGGGATGCCGCGCGCAAATTTCGGGCAGCGAACTCAGCGTGCCCGAAAGGTGCTCGCGCAGCGCCTTCTGCGCGCCGGCACTGTCGCCCTGCGCAATGGCCCGCACGATGGCGCGGTGGTCGCGAAGAATCGCCTCGGTCTTGCCCGCGGTGGGCAGGTGCAGGCGCCGCAGCCGGTCGACGTGGCCCGAGACGCGGCTCACCATGTCCCACAGGCTCGGCACACCAGCGGCCTCGTACATCAGGTGATGAAACTTGCGGTCGGCGCCGACGAAGTCGCTGTACTGCCGTTCCGCCGCCAAGGTCGCCTGCAGCGCGATCTGTGTTTTCAGCTGCGCCACAAGGTCGGGCGTTGCCTGCTCGGCCAGCTGGTGCACGATCTCCAGCTCGATGGAGCGGCGCAGAAAGTGCGCCTGCCGGGCCGCGTCGATGTCGATGCGGCTCACCAGCGTCGCGTGCTGGGGAAACACGTCCACCAGGCCTTCTTCGGCCAGGCGCAGCAAGGCCTCGCGCACGGGTGTCTGGCTTACGCCGAACCTGTCGGCCAGCTCTTGCCTCACCAGCACCGTGCCGGGCACCAGTTCGAGCGAAAGAATGGCGTCGCGCAGCTTTTCGAGCACTTGGGGTGCTGCGAGGCGTGTGCGGTCGAGTCGGATCCGGGTGAGGGCGGTCATTCGGCGGAATTCTCGCTTTGCTGAACTGATATATTAGTGTTTTAATGTAGTTGATTCCACGAAGACCACGCTTCAGCCCTTTCGCCTCAGCCCTTTCGCTTCAGCCCCTCCGATGCCACGCTCTTACGACACCCTGCGCAGCGCCCGCTGGTTCGCACCCGACGACTTCCGTTCCTTCGGCCATCGCTCGCGGGTGATGCAGATGGGCTACGCGCCCACCGACTGGGTCGGCAAACCCATCATCGCCATCGTCAACACCTGGAGCGATGCCAACCAGTGCCACTCGCACTTCAAGCAGCGTGTGGACGACGTCAAGCGCGGCATCTTCCAGGCCGGCGGCTTTCCGCTCGAGCTGCCGGCCATCTCGCTGTCGGAGAGCATGGTCAAGCCGACGACCATGCTCTATCGCAACTTCCTGGCAATGGAGACAGAAGAGCTCTTGCGCAGCCATCCCATCGACGGCGCCGTGCTGATGGGTGGCTGCGACAAGACCACGCCGGGCCTCACCATGGGGGCGCTCAGCATGGGCCTCCCGTTCATCTACCTGCCCGCCGGCCCCATGCTGCGCGGCAACTGGCGGGGGCAGGTGCTGGGCTCCGGTTCGGACGCGTTCAAATATTGGGACCAGCGCCGCGCCGGCCAGCTGAGCGACCAAGCCTGGCAAGAGATGGAAGCCGGCATTGCGCGCAGCCATGGCACCTGCATGACCATGGGCACCGCGGCCACCATGATGGGCATTGCCGAAGCCGTGGGCTTTTCGCTGCCTGGCGCATCGAGCATTCCGGCCGCCGATGCCAACCACGTGCGCATGAGCGCCGAATGCGGCCGACGCATCGTCGAAATGGTGTGGGAAGACCTGACGCCCGCCAGGATGCTCACGCGCGCCAACTTCGAAAACGGCATTGCCTGCGCCATGGCCATGGGTTGCAGCACCAACGCCATCGTTCACCTGATCGCCATGTCGCGCCGCGCCGGCCACCCGGTCACGCTGGACGACTTCGATGCCGCAAGCCGCAGGGTGCCGGTGGTCGCCAACATCCGGCCGAGCGGCGACACCTACCTGATGGAAGACTTCTTCTACGCGGGTGGCCTGCCCGCCATGCTGGAGCGCATTCGCGGCCACCTGAACACCGAGGCGCGCACGGTCAACGGCCGCACCATCGGCCAGAACATCGAAGGTGCCGAGGTGTTCAATGACGACGTGATCCGGCCTCTGGACAACCCCATCTACGCCGAAGGCGCGCTCGCCGTACTGCGCGGCAACATCGCCCCCGATGGCGTGGTGATCAAGCCGAGCGCATGTGCGCCGCACCTGCTGCAGCACACCGGCCGAGCGCTGGTGTTCGACGACTACCCTGCGCTCAAGAAGGCGGTGGACGATCCCGAACTGGACGTGACCGGCGACGACATCCTGGTGCTGCGCAATGCCGGCCCGCGCGGCGCCGGCATGCCCGAGTGGGGCATGCTGCCGATTCCCACCAAGCTGCTGAAGCAGGGCGTGAAAGACATGCTGCGCCTGTCGGACGCGCGCATGAGCGGCACAAGCTACGGCGGCTGCCTGCTGCACTGCTCGCCCGAAGCAGCCGTCGGCGGCCCGCTGGCGCTGGTGCGCACAGGCGATCGCATCTCCGTCGACGTGCCCGCACGACGCATTCACCTGGAAGTGAGCGACGAGGAACTGGCCCGCCGCAAAGCCGCATGGACACCGCCGCCGCCGCGCTACGAGCGCGGCTACGGATGGATGTTCGGCCGCCACATCCTGCAGGCCAACGAAGGCTGCGACTTCGACTTTCTCGAAACCGCGTTCGGCAAGCCGGTGCCCGAGCCCGACATTTTCTGAAGACCGCTGTTCCTGTACCGAACCAACGACCAAGCAAACGGAGACCCCGACGTGAATCCCCAAACCCGCGAGAAGCTGATGCAGGTCAGCACCGCCACCCTGTGCACGGCCCTGTTCAAGCGCGGCCTGCGCAACCAGTTCATCCAGAACGTGCACCCGCTCAACCCGGCGCTGCCCAACATGGTGGGCGAGGCCTTCACGCTGCGCTACATGCCTGCGCGCGAAGATCTGAACCCGATCACCGTGTTCAACGACCGCAGCCATCCGCAGCGCCAGGCCGTGGAGCAATGCCCTGTGGGCGCGGTGCTGCTGATGGACAGCCGCAAGGAGGCGCGCGCCGCATCGGCCGGCGGCATCCTGGTGAGCCGGCTCATGAAGCGCGGCGTGGCCGGCGTGGTCACGGACGGAGGTTTTCGCGACAGCCCCGACATCGCGAAGCTGGGCTTCCCCGCCTACCACCAGCGCCCGAGCGCGCCGACCAACCTCACGCTGCACCAGGCCATCGACATCAACGTGCCCATCGGCTGTGGCGACGTGGCCGTGTGGCCAGGTGACGTGGTGGTGGGCGATGCCGAGGGCGTCATCGTGATTCCGGCGGACATTGCCGACGAAGTTGCGGCCGAGGCCACGGAGATGACCGTCTTCGAAGACTTCGTGCAGGAGAAGGTGCTCGAAGGCCGCTCGATCCTCGGCCTCTATCCGCCGACCGAGGAGCAAAGCCGCACCGAGTTCGCTGCCTGGCGGCAGGCCCACGGCCGCTGACGCCAACTTCCATTCATCTGACAACGACAACGAGAGACAAGACCATGCCCTTCATTCATCGCGCCGCGCGGCTGCTGTTCGCCGCATCCGCATTCGCGCTTGCCCCCGCCCTGGCGCTCGCGCAAACCGAATGGCCAGCCGCCAAGACCATCACCTACGTCGTGCCGTTCACGGCCGGCGGATCGACCGACATCGTGGGCCGCATCCTCGCCAACAAGCTGCAGGAGAGCCTGCACCAGTCGGTGGTGGTCGACAACAAGCCAGGGCAGGCCGGCGGCATCGGCGCCGCCTATGTGGCCAAGGCCGCGCCCGACGGCTACACGCTGTTCGGCGGCACCATCAGCACGCACGCCATCAACGCCAGCCTCTACAAGAAGCTGCCCTACGACCCGATGAAGGACTTCGAGCCGGTGTCGCTGGTTGGCCGGCTGCCCAACGTGCTGATCGTCAACAGCCAACTCGGCGTGAACTCGGTGGCCGAGCTGATTGCGCTGCTCAAGAAAGACGAATCGAAGCGCACCTTCGCTTCTTCGGGCGCGGGAACATCGACGCACCTGGCCGGCGAGATGTTCGCCGACATGATCGGCGTGAAGCTCACGCACGTGCCGTACAAAGGTACGCCGCCCGCGATGACCGATGTTGCATCGGGCCTGGTGCCCTTCATGTTCGATCAGGTGACCGCTGCGCTGCCCCTGGTGAAGAGCGGCAAGCTCAAGCTGCTGGCCGTGACCACCGGCAAGCGCATTGCGCTGGTGCCTGAGCTGCCGACCATGATCGAATCGGGCGTGGCGGGTTTCGAGATGTCGTCATGGCAGGCCGTGTACGCGCCCAAGGGCACGCCCAAGCCCATCATCCAGCGCCTGAACGCCGAGATCGTGAAGGCGCTCAAGCAGCCCGACGTGCAGGCCAAGCTCTCGGGCCAGCTGGCCATGGACATTGCGGCCAGCACGCCTGAAGAACTGCGCGACCACATGGCCCGCGAGATTCCGCGCTGGGCCGAGCTGGTGAAGAAGTCGGGCGCCACCGCCGACTGAAACCGCGGCGCCGTGGAACTGGCCCGGGGCTTTGCGGCCCGGGCCGGAATTTCTTTTAAAGTTCCTGAATCCTTCTGGCCGTGATGCGCCCTCTATGCAAGGGTCAACATCAACCGGAGTGTTCAACGTGTTCCATTTCAAACGCAATCTCCCCGCCTGGGAGCGAATCGTTCGCATGTGCCTGGGCGCCTTCGCCGCAGCAGGCGCGTTCTACTTTCTGCCAGCCGGGACGCTTCGCCTCCTGGGGTTTGCCACGGCCGGAGTGCTTGCGTCCACCGCCATCGTCGGCTTCTGCCCGGCCTGCGCGATGCTCGGCCGAAAAGCGACGGGCGCGGCGAAATGATCCGTGCGTCCGCACCGCTCATCGAGGCTGCATGCGCGGGAGACGAGCGGGCGCTGTCCCAACTGCTCGCCGTATGCCAGCCCGATCTGAAGCGATTCGCGCGCCGGACATGCGCGAACAGCGAAGATGCCGAAGATGCCGTGCAGGTGGCGCTGTGGCAGCTGCACACAAAGATCGGCACGCTCGGCACGGTGGCCGCCTTTGCCACCTGGCTGTTCCGCATCGTCGAGCGCGAGTGCTACCGCATATTCAGGCGCAGCTCTTCAGGCGGCGCTCTTTCGGAGCCTTCCGCTGCAGAAACCGCAGCGCCGCAAATTCCCACCGACCTGCGGCTCGACCTGACGAAGGCGATTGCCGCGCTTCCCGAGCCCTACCGCGTTGCGCTGGTCTTGCGCGACGTCGAGGAACTGACCGCCCCCGAAGTCGCGGCAAGCCTGGGCCTGAGCGTCGAGGCGGTGAAGAGCCGGCTGCATCGCGCCCGCGCGATGGTGCGGGAAAGCCTGATGAACGGCGGCTACTGGAATCAGGAAGGGTGACCCGATGCGCCGCTGTGCTGGAGGACGTGTGGGCTTCAGTAGGCCGCGCGAGACGCCGGCTCGGCGGCTGTTGGCGCGCCGCTGAAGTCGGCCGCCAGCTTTCGTGCGGCACCGGCATACAGCAGCAGGTCGACGCCCACCGCAACGAAGGTGCAGCCGAGCTCGAGGTAGCGGCGCGCCAGCTTCGGGTCTGAGGTGAGCGTGCCCGCCGCCTTGCCGGACGCCACGATGGTCCGCATGGCGGCTTCGATGGCAGCTTGCACCTCCGGATGCCCGGGCCGGCCCCGATGACCCATGGACGCGGCCAGGTCGGCTGGGCCGATGAAGACGCCGTCGATGCCATCCACGCCGCAGATTTCCCCCAGGTTGGAGAGCGCCGTCACGGTTTCCGCCTGCACGAGCAGGCAGATTTCTTCATCGGCAATGTCCAGGTAGTCGGTGCGCCCACTCCACTGCGATGCGCGCCCCACGGCGCTGCCGACGCCGCGAATGCCCAGTGGCGGATAGCGCGTGGCCGACACCAATGCGCGCGCCTGTTCCGCCGTGTCGACCATCGGCACCAGCAGGTTCTTCGCACCGATGTCGAGCAGTTGCTTGATGAGCGCCGTGTCGCCGTGAACCGCCCGCACCACCGGCTGTGCGGGGTGCGGCGCCACGGCCTGCAGTGCTGCAAGGGTCGAGCGCAGGTCGTTGGGCGCGTGTTCGCCGTCGATCAGCAGCCAGTCGAACCCGGCGGTGGCGCTCACCTCCGCCATATACGGGTCGGCCATCGAAAGCCAGAGGCCGGTTTGCGGCCGGCGCTCGGCCAATGCTGTCTTGAAGGAGTTGTGGGCGGGCATGGGTATGTCTCTTTGGCAGGTGTTGTCGGTGTGAAGCAAGCTCAGTCCAGCTGGCCCTGGCATACGTACTTGGTGTGCATGTAGTCGTCCAGCCCATGCACGGAGCCTTCGCGCCCGTAGCCGGAATCCTTCACGCCGCCGAAGGGCGCCGCCTCCGCGGCCAATGCGCCTTCGTTGATGCCGACGATGCCGGCCTCCAGTGCGTCGGCCACGCGCCAGATGCGGCGCACGTCGCGCGAATAGAAGTACGCCGCCAATCCGAAAGGCGTGTCGTTGGCCTGGGCCACCACGTCGGCTTCGTCGGCGAAGCGCGTCAGGGGAACGACCGGGCCAAAGGTTTCTTCGCAGGCGCAGGCCATCGTTGCGTCGGCGTTCACCAGCACGGTGGGCGCAAAGTAGTTCGGCCCCAATGCAGGCATCCGTGTGCCGCCTGCAATCAGGCGCGCACCGCGGGCGAGGGCGTCCTGCACATGCCGCTCGATCTTTTCGACCGCGCGCGCATTGATCATCGGGCCGATCTGCGAGCCCGGGTCGCTCGCCGGGCCTACCCGCAAGGCCGAGACGCGTGCCGCCAACAGTTCGGCGAACTCGTCGTGCACGGCTTCATGCACGAACACGCGGTTGGGGCAGACGCAGGTCTGTCCGCCATTGCGGAACTTGGCGGCCATGAGGCCATCGACCGCGGCGCGGATGTCGGCATCTTCGAACACGATGAAGGGCGCATTGCCGCCCAGTTCGAGCGACAGTTTCTTCAGCGTATCGGCTGAGCGTCGCGCCAGGTGCTTGCCGACGGGGGTGGAGCCTGTGAAGGTGATCTTGCGCACCCGGGCATCGTCCAGCCACACGTCGACCACCTCGGGCGTTCGCTCGCGCGAGGCCGTCACGATGTTGAGCACCCCCGCGGGCACGCCGGCCTCCGCGGCAAGCGCCACCAGCGCCAGCGATGTGAGCGGTGTGTCCTCCGCCGGCTTGCACACCACGGTGCAGCCCGCGGCCAGGGCCGGCGCAATCTTGCGCGCGATCATTGCGGCCGGAAAATTCCACGGTGTGATGGCGGCGACCACGCCCACCGGCTCTTTCATGGCGAACATGCGCCGGCCGGGCACAGGGGCGGGAATCACGTCGCCGTTGGCGCGCGTGGCCTCTTCGGCAAACCATTCGATGTAGCTTGCCGCATAGGCAACCTCGCCAATGCCTTCGGCCAGCGGCTTGCCCTGTTCGCGCGAGATCAGGCGGCCCAGGTCGTCCTGATGCGCAAGCACCAGGTCGTTCCAGCGCTTGAGGATTTGCGCGCGCTGCTTGGCCGGCGTGCGGCGCCACGCGGGGAAGGCCGCATGCGCCGCATCGACCGCAGCACGCGCCGCTTCGGCGCCGGAATCTGGCACGCGCGCAATCAGATCGCCGGTGGCGGGGTCGGTCACGTCCAGCGTGCGGCCGGCGGCGTCGCACCATTCGCCTGCGATGAAGTTGGCCGTGCGTTGCAGTTGGGGGCGAGAAAGGGTAAGTGGCATTTGAAAAATAGAAGTTCAGCTCACGATGCCAAGGTGCCACGGCACGAACTCGTGGTCGCCCAGGCCCAGCGCTTCGCTGCGCGTGCGTTCGCCGGAGGCATGGCGCAATATCTGCTCGAAGATCTGTTGTCCCAGTTCGGGCACCGAGAGCTCGCCGTCGATCACCACGCCGCAGTTGATGTCCATGTCTTCTTCCAGGCGCTTGAACATCGGCGTGTTGCTGGCCAGCTTGATGGTCGGTGCCGGCTTGCTGCCGAACATCGAACCGCGCCCGGTGGTGAAGCAGATCAGCTGCGCGCCGCTGGCAATCTGCCCGGTCACGGCCACCGGGTCGTAGCCCGGCGAATCCATGAAGACGAAGCCGGTCTTGTCGATGGGCTCCGCATATTCGTACACCGCCTGCAACGGCGTGGTGCCGCCCTTCATGGCCGAGCCAAGGGATTTTTCGAAGATGTTGGCCAGCCCGCCGGCCTGGTTGCCGTGCCCGACCACGCCGTTGAACTGCGCGTTCTGGCCGGCCGCGTAGCGCTCCCACCAGGCCAGCCGGTCGAGCAGCTTCTGACCGACCTCGGGCGTTGCGGCGCGCCGTGTGAGCATGAATTCGACGCCGTGGATCTCGGGCGTTTCAGAGAGGATGGCGGTGCCGCCGTGGCGCACCAGCACGTCCATGGCCGCGCCCAACGCCGGGTTGGCCGTGATGCCCGAGAAGCCGTCCGACCCGCCGCACTCCAGGCCGATCTTCAGGTGGTTGGCGCCCACGCGGGTGCGCTGCGCCGCGTTGGCCTCCGGCAGCATTTCCTCGATGGCGCGAATGCCGGCTTCGATCGTCTGCCGGGTGCCGCCCACTTCCTGCATCACCATCGTGCGCATGAGCCGGCCCTGCTGGAGCCCCTGCGAGTCGACCAGCGCATCGACCTGGTTGCGTTCGCAGCCCAGGCCCACGATCAGCACGCCGGCCAGGTTGGGGTGGCGCGCGTAGCCGGCAAGCGTGCGGCGCAGCACGTCGAAATGCTCGCTTGGCGAAGACATGCCGCAGCCGCTGGTCTGCGCAAACGCGGCCACGCCGTCCACATTGGGAAACGCCGCCAGCCGCTCGGGCGTGAAGTGCGCCGCAATGCGCTTGATGACCGTGGCCGAGCAGTTGACCGACGACAGAATGCCGATGAAGTTGCGCGTGCCCACGCGGCCGTCGGCGCGCACAAAGCCCATGAAGGTGGCGCGCTGGGCCTCAGGCACGTAGTCCACCGGCCGCACGTCCTGGCAAAAGCCAGGGTCGCGGTACGAATCGACCAGCGTGAGGTTGTGGCTGTGCACGTAGTCGCCAGCCTCCAGGTTGCGCGACGCCACGCCGATCACGGTGTCGTACTTCTTCACCTGCTCGCCGGCCGCAATGCCGCGCGACGCGATCTTGTGCCCCGCGGGAATCTGCGCGCGCGCCCGCACGCCGAACTCGGCAATCGTCTCGCCCAGGGCGATGGGTGTCTTGGCAACCAGTACGTTGTCGTTCGGGTGCAGGCGGAGCAGGGGGCTGTCGTTCATCAACCCTTCTCCATCAGTTCCTTGAGATTGAGCTTGCGGATCAGGTCGGTCTCCTGGCGGTACACGGCTTCGACATACTTCCGATAGTCGGGGCCGTCCTGGTACATCACCGGGGCGTCGATGCTGTCGGCCACCTTCTTGAACTCATCGCTGTTGACGGCCACGCGGAAAGCGTCGCGCAGCTTCTTTTCCACCGCGGGCGGCAGTCCGCGCGGTGCCCCAATGCCGTTGGGCGCCTCCACCACCACGTCGAACCCCAGCTCCTTGAGCGTGGGCGTGTCCTTGAAGCGCGGCGTGCGCGCCTCGCCCCAGGTGGCAAGCAGGCGCAGCTTGCCGCTTTCGACATGCGGGGCCCAGGAGCTGCTGTCGGCCAGCATGTCGACCTGTTCGCCCAGCACGTCTTGCAGCGCCGCCGAGCCGCCCTTGTAGGCAATGGCGTTGAACTTGACCCCCGCCGCCTGTGCGAACTGCTCCATGCCCACGTGGGTGGCGCCGCCGACGCCGGCGTGGGCATAGCTGATCACGCCCGGCTTGGCCTTGGCCTGCGCCAGCATGTCCCGCAGCGACTTGAAAGGCGAACTCGCCGGCACTGCAATGCCGAATGTCTGGCCCGAGGTGCGGGCCAGGTAGCTCAGGTCTTTCAGCGGGTCGACCTGCACGGTGCCGATCTGCGCAAAGCGCGTGACCGAGATGGGAATCTGCCCGATGGTGTAGCCATCGGGCTTGGCGGAGGCCAGGGCCTTGGTGCCGATCATTCCCGAAGCGCCGGCGCGGTTTTCCAGCGCAATGGGCTGGCCGAGTTCTCGCGCCGCAATCTGGCAGATGGCGCGCATCGAACGGTCGGCCGTGCCGCCGGCCGGCCAGGGGCAGATGAAGGTGATGGGGCGGTCCGGATAGTCGGCTGCGAATGCGCGGCCGGCGGCCGTGGCAAGAGCGGCGGCACCAAGGCCGCCCAGCACCAGTTGGCGCCGCTGCAGGGAGCGATTGAAATTCATGGGGTTGTCTCCGACGATTTGTTTTCGAGAAATCAAGGCGCATTCTTCAGTAGACAATCATTGCAATCCAATGAAATAGCGGACTCTCTTCATAGCCTGGAGGTTATGAAGTAAAAAAGCCCGCGAGCACCCACGATGAGCCAGATCGACCGCGTCCTGCGTTCCAACCTCAAGCTGCGCCACCTGCAGATGCTGGTGGCGCTCGACCAGTTCCGCCACCTCGGGCGTGCGGCCGAATTCCTTTCCGTCACGCAGCCGGCGGTCTCCAAGTCGCTGGTCGAAATCGAGCGCATGTTCGGCCTGGCGTTGTTCGAGCGCTCCACGCGCGGCACCGAGCCCACGCCTTATGGCGAAAGCGTGGTGCGCTTTGCGCGCTCGGTGCTGGCCGACTACGACCGCACGCGCGACGAGATCGCCGCCGTGGCCAGCGGTGCGGCGGGCCGCACCAGCGTGGGTGCCATGGTGGTGGCCATGCCGGTGCTGATGGCCCGCGCGGTCGAAATGCTCAAGACGCGGTCATCGCAAACCACTGTGCTGGTGGAAGAGGGCGACCTCACGCGGCTGCTTCCCAAGCTGCGCCTGGGTGAGCTCGACCTGTTCGTGGGCCGGCTGGAGCCCGGCTATGCGGCGCCCGACCTCGAAACCGAGGCCCTGCTTGCAGAGCCCATGACCGCCGTGGCGCGGCCCGGCCATGCACTGACTGCGAAGCGGCGGTTGAACTGGGCCGACCTGGCCAAGGAGCGCTGCGTGATGCCGCCGCCCTGGGCGTCGCTGCGCGTCAAGCTCGACCAGATGTTCTTTCGCGACGGCGTGCACCCGCCGGCCGACATCATCGAATCGGCATCGTTCCTCGCGCAGGTCAGCTTTCTGCAGCAACGCGATGCCGTGGCCTTCATGGCGCGCTCCGTGGCGCGGCACTTCCAGCAGCAGGGCATGCTGCTGGTGCTGCCGCTCAAGGTGCCTATCGAGCTGCCGCCCGTCGGCCTCATCACCATGCGCGGCCGAAGGCGCACGCCCAGCACGCAGCAGCTCATCGAATGCTTGCGGCGCGCGGCCAAGGCAAGGCCGTAGCGGTTAGCCCAAGTGTCTGGAGTGTGAAATAGCGCCGCTTTTGCACACCTTGCAATGCCCCGAATCTGAATAAATCTCGCCCGCCGTTCGAGAATTGGCACGCCCTTGGCAGCATTCGCTCCCCAAGCGAATGGTCAGCGCAAGCGGCAGAGGCCCATGCGCGCACCAGGACTCGTTCTCTCATTCACGGTTGTTCAACATGCTCCTCTCTTTTCCCCAACGCCACCCGGTGCTCGCCTATGTCGCAACGGTGCTCGTGATGTTCCTTGCGCTTGTTCTCTGCCTGGCATTGCCGGCCTATGCGGCGCACGAGAAGCCCGCAGCGGATCTTCCTGCCATGAAAAGTTCCGCGACGTAGCTGCAAGCCGGGGGTCAGGGCTCTCCCGCCACTTCAATTTCCATGCGCCGGTTGGGGCGCAGGCACCCGGTCAGCGCCTGGGTTCCAGTTGCTTTCGCGCATTGCACCAGGGGCTCGCTGTCTTGCATGCCTGTTGCGCGAACCAGCCTGCCGTCGATGCCCTGTTCGACAAGCAGCCCGCGCACGGTGTCGGCGCGTTGCTGCGACAGCGAGGCCTTGTGCGTTCTGGCACCCAGCCGGTCGGTGTGGCCCTTCACGGCCACATGACGCATTCGACCGAAATTGCGCTTGATTTCGATGGCCAGGTCTTCGAGCTTGGCGCGGCCCGAGGGGAGCAGGTCCGCCGGTGATCCGCCCCCCGGGGCAAAGAGACGGTCGGTGTCCAGGATCACCCGATGCGTGGGTGCCGGCGCGGCCACCACGGCAACAGCCTTCACCTCAGGCGGAACGACCAGCATCGCGCAATCGGCGTCGTTCCAGTACAGCCCGCTGGTCTGTGCGTTCTGGTTGAAGCGAGCCATGTATTGGCAGGTGACGTATTCCGGGCCCGCGCCGGTGCGGAAGTGAAAGATGTAGTTCCATTCGCGCACGCCGAACGCGCCTTCGCTGAAATGCGGCGAACCCAGGAGATTGCGGACCTGGTCCTTGCCCATGCCGGTGCGCATCGCGCGCAAGGCCTCGAGCCGGGGGAAGGTGCCCTGCGGCCGCACGGCGTTTTCCCGCTTCGGGAAATCTTCATTCCTCGGCGGAGCGGGCAACTCCGTGGCTGTGCTCGAAGAAGCCGTGGAGACCACGGGCACACCCTGGCTGGCGCAGCCCGCAAGCAGCAAGACCGAGCTCATGGCAAGCGCCGAGAGCAATGGCGGGAAGGTCGAGGGTGTCATGGCTGCAGAAGAGAAGGGAGCGGTTGCCGCGCGCGATGTCGCTTCTTTGATCGTATGCAGAAAATGTCGCAAAACCGCGAGTTTCGCGACGATTCGCGACATTCATCAAGGGGTGGCGAGGTCACAATCTGTTAACTCTTGTAGTCGTTTATTGACCTCGAATTCAAATGCGCATCGCTGTTCTAGAAGATGAGCCGGCCCAGATGGGCCACGTCGTTCACACCATCGAACGTCAGCTCTCCACGAGCGATGAGCCGGCGGTCTGCGTTCCTTTCGAGCGTGGTGCGGACCTGCGCCGCGCGCTGTGGCGCGAAACCTTCGACCTGCTCGTGCTCGACTGGAACGTGCCCGATCTCGACGGCATCGAACTGCTGCGGTGGTTGCGTCAAAGACAGGAGAGCTGGGTGCCCGTGCTCATGCTGAGCTCGCGCTCGTCGGAGCGCGACGTGGCGGGGGCTTTCGATGCCGGGGCCGACGACTATGTGGTCAAGCCATTCCGCGCGATGGAACTGGTGGCGCGAGCCCGCCGTTTGATGACGCGGCAGCAGCCGGCCGCATCCATTCCCGTGGAGCGCTTCGGCGCCTGGGTGTTCGACAGGGCGCTGTCCAGCGTGCGGCTCGAGGACGACGAGACCGGGCCGGCGCAGCACGTGCTGCTGACCGACAGCGAGTTTCGCCTGGCGCTCGCACTGTTCCGCAACATGGGCAGGCCGGTCTCCCGCGCCTACCTGCTCGAATGCACCCGCCACCACGGCGAGGCGCCCACCCGTGCCATCGACACCCACATCTACCGGCTGCGTACCAAGCTCGGGCTGAATGCGGCGAGGGGGCTGCGGCTGCAGACCGTGTACGGGCTGGGCTACCGCCTGGAGCTGGTGCACGACGGGCGGCCCGAGGCCGCCGCATGGGCGTGAGGCGGCTGGCTGCGCTGGCCGCGTCGGTGGTGTGCGTGGGCGCGGTGCAGGCGCAAGGCACGCACGTCGTCCGGCCCGGCGAGACGCTGTGGGACATATCGAGGCAGCACATGCAGTCGCCGTTGAGGTGGCCCGAATTGCAGCGCAAGAATGCAGTGCCGATTCCGCGCCGGCTGCAGGCGGGGCGCGTGTTGCAGCTGAGCAATGCGCCGCAGGCAAGCCCGGCCGCGCGCAAGACCGCAGCGCCGCGCGCGCCCGCCATGCCGGGCAGCGGCTCGGTCGCCGCCGTGGTGGAACTCGTGGGCACGGCATGGCTGAAGCGCGGCAACGCGGAGCCGAGCCCGCTGGCGATCGGCGTTGCGGTGGAAGCTGGCGACGTCCTGATCACGGACAAGGAAGCGTTTCTCTGCCTCGGAACGGCCGGTGGGAGCCGCCTGGTCATGCCCTCGAGCAGTGCGATGCGGGTGCTGGCGGCCGACGACCAGGCAACCCGCCTGCAGCTGCTTGGCGGACGGATCGAGGCCTATGTCGAAAAGCAGCACGGCCGGGAATTCGAGATCCGCAATCGCCGCGTGGGGCTGAGCGTGCGCGGCACGCATTTCCGTGCACGCGACGAGGACGGTGCCGCAACGGCGGAAGTGATCGAGGGTTCGGTGTCCGTTTCGAACGACGAGCGGCAGGTGCTCATGCTGGAAGCCGGCCGCGGCGCCGTGCTCGAAGGCACAGGGGCGTTCGAGGCAAGAACCTTGGCGCCGCCGCCGCAACGCGCGCAGGGCCAAGCCCGGGGCGTACTCGCGTTGCCCGTGGCGCAGGCGCAGGCCTATCGCATGCAATTGGCGGGTGACGACCGCTTCCTGCATGTCGTGCATGACGCGTTGTCCAAAGAAGGCGGCTTCGCGTTGCCGAGCGACATCGATGCGGGCTTCTATCACTTGCGGCTGACAGCCCTGGACGCGCAGCAGATCGAAGGCATGCCGGGCGAGAGCATCGTCTACGTGCGCGGCAGCGCGCCGCCCGCCGATAGCCGGCGCATGGAAGATGGCCGCTATGAAATCCGCTGGCCTGCGCGTGGGCATCAGCAATACGTGTTCGAGCTGGCGCGCACGCCCGCCTTCATTCCGGTGCTCGCGAACATTCGGGTTGCTTCTGCAGGCGGAGTGATCGTCGGCCCCTTCGACGTGCCCGGCACATACCATTGGCGCAGCCGCGCACTGGGCGCGGCGGAGGGCGAGGCCGCCAGTGTTCATGAAGGCAGCTTCGAAGTGCCTGCCCCGCCGGTCGCCGGTCGCTGAGCCGTGCGGCGCCGCTTCTTTGCCGAATGGCTCCTCATGGCGCTGGTGCTGCCGCCGGCACTGGTATGGCTGCAGCGCTCGCCCAGCCTGGTGCAGGCCGACCTGACGTTGTACGACTGGGCCATGAGCGCGCGGCAGCCGGAGCCCTCGCTCGACGTCCTGATCGTGGGCATCGACGAACGCAGCCTCAAGACACTCGGGCCATGGCCCTGGTCTCGCAGCGTGCACGCCCGGCTCCTCGAGCAGTTGGCGCCGCACGAGCCGGCCGCCGTGCTGCTCGACCTGTTCCTGGACCAGGCCTCGCCGGTGCCGGAGGACGACCGCTTGCTGGCCGAGGCGCTCGCAAAGGTGCCGGCTTATCTTCCGCTGCGCTACGTCGCCGCCGAAGACGGCTTGCCGGGCGAAGCCGGCGGCTTTCGCGAACCGCTCGGCATGTTCGCCCGGAACGTGCGGGCCACGGGCCACGCGGTCATGGCCACCGACGCCGACGGCGTCGCACGGCGAATGTTCATGTTCGAGGGCTCGCCGGATGCGGTGCAGGCCTATGTCGGCGTCAAGGTGGCAGGCAGCTTGCGCGGCTCCTCGGTGGCAGGCCCGCAGCAATTGCCTGGTGCCGGCCCGCAGCCGCGGGGCGCGAAAGGCAACGGGCGGCAGGACGCATTCGGTGTGCCGTTCGCGGGCCGGGCGGGAACATGGCGCACCGTGCCTTACATCAGCGTGCTGAAAGGCGAGGTGCCTCCCGAGCTGCTGCGCGGCAAGCTGGTGCTCGTCGGCGCCATTGCTAGCTCCAACCTGGGCGAGGGAGTGCCGGTGGCCGGTGCCGGCCCGATGACGCAGCTCTCGGGCATCGAAGTGCATGCCAACGCCATCGATGCGCTGCGCAACGGCCGCGCTGTGAGCTTTGCGGGTGGACCGCTGCTCGTGTTGTGGATCTCGGTGCCGGTGCTCCTTGCCCTGGTGCTGTTCCTGTGGGTGGCGCGCAGCGGGTGGGCCGTCGCGGTCATCCTGGCGGCAAGCTGCCTGGCGCTGTGCCTGGTCGTTCTCTCGCGCCAGCACCTGTGGCTGCCGCCCACGGCGCCCTTGCTCGGTATTGCTCTGGCGTATTTCCTGTGGAGCTGGCGCCGGCTGGATGCGCTGTTCGCATTCTTCGGGGCTCGCGTGGCCGCGCTCAACGCTGTGCCTGCGAGCGTCTTCGAGCCTGAGCGCCGCGTGTCCAGAACGGCATGGGACAGCGTCGAAGCCCAGACGCTGGCGCTCGACGGTGCCATCGACCGCCTCAGCCAGATGCAGGCCTTGCTCGCCAAGGGCTTTCGGCAGCTGCCGGTGGCACTGCTGGTCTGCGCCGAAGACGGCACCATCACGCAAAGCAACGTCGCTGCGCGTTCGCTCCTGGTTCCCGATGTACCGGGCGGCGGTTCAAGAAAAGACCCGTTGAATGGCCGCGCTGTGCTTTCCGTCTTGTCGCAATGCGAAGGCCGCGAGCCGCAGGTCGCGTCCAGTGCAGCCGTGCACTGGTCGGTCGACGTCGACAGGGAGTACACGACCGTGCACGGGCAGGTGTTTCGTGCCCGTGCCGCACCGCTGACCGATGTTCGCGGCGCAACGACGAGCTGGATGGTGGTGCTGCGCGATCTGACGAGCGAGCGCCGCGCCGAGCGCGACCGCCAGCAATGGCTGAGCTTCATGTCGCACGACATGCGAACCCCGCAGATCAACATCCTCGGCTTGCTCGACCTGCATGCGGATGGTGCCCACGGGATGGACGCCAGGCAACTGGTGCAGAACGTGCGCCGCGAGGCCGAACGCTCCCTGGCCCTGGCGGACGGGCTGGTCGACCTGATGCAGGCGCGCCTGCATACCTATCGCTTTGCCGAGGTGCCGGCCGGTGCCGTGGTGCTCGACGCCATGGACCAGGTGTGGGCCCATGCACGGTCGCGCGGCATCGTTCTTTCGTCTCGGCTGGAAGCCGAGGACGCGATGCTGTGGGCCGACGCCGCGCTGCTGACGCGAGCCATCGTCAACCTGCTGCGCAATGCCATTCGCCACAGTGCGGCCGGCCGCGCCATCGAACTGCGCGTAAGCGCCGATGCGGAACCCGGCCGCGTGCATGTGGCGGTGCGCGACGAAGGGGAGGGCATGGACCCCGGGCAGATGCAGGAACTGCTGAGGCCGGGGCAATCGGGGCGTGCTGAAAACCCGGGCGCCCGATCTCCGGGGCCCGCCGGCCGGGGCGGCGACGAAGGCGATTCCCGCGCCCATGCAGTCGGCCGGTCGCATGGCATCGGCCTTGCCATCGTGCGTGCGGTGGCCGAGCGGCACGGCGGCATGCTCGAGGGCTTCAGCGTACCGGGCGCAGGCACGACGTTCGTGCTCAACCTGCCGCTCTATCTGCCGGTGGACGGGGAGACAGAGACGAGCTGATAGCCCTGCCGGTAGATGCCGCGCAGCACGAACCCGTTTTCGTAACGCAGATCGAGCTTCTTGCGCACCTTCGTTGCGCAGACGTCCACTGTGCGGGTTCCATCCAGCCGGGGCTTGTTTGTCCAGAGCTTCTTCAGCAGCCAGTCTCGCGTCAGGACGCGTCCGATATTGCGGAACAGTTCGACCGCGAAGGCCAGTTCGAGTTGCGTGAGATGGATGTCGCGGCCGCGGTACCGCACGGTGGTGGAGTCGGGCGTGAACTTGTAGTCGCCCCAGGTCATTTCGCTTTCCAGCCAAGGCAGCTGCGCGGGCGCGTGCCCTCCCTTGAAGAGCGAGCGGATCCGCCAGTCCAGCTCCTGGATTCGTGTTTCCAGTACATCGAAATCGATGGCGTCGTCCCAGGATGAGTCTTCGCTCCGGGGCGCGAGGGCGCCCCACTGGGCGTCTTCGACCATCAGGAGCGTCGGGATGCGCAGCCGCTTGCATACCTCGGACAGGCTCCTGTGCAGCTTCTGGTCATGCAGCGTCAGCAGCAACAGGTCGAAGCGCTGTCCGATGCACAGCGTGATCAGCAGCTCCGACACATCGGCGAACACGATGGGCTGGTGGCCCAGCAGAACCAGCTTGTCCTCCAAGGTCGTTCTGCGCTCTGCCTGTGTATCCAGAAGAGCCACGGACAAGGCGTGTTCCGTTTCGGTCGTCATTCGTTGCGTTCAGTCCAAATGCCGTCGAAAGCACCGCTGCCGGCCTTCCGACGGCTTCCCGGTCATTCCGAGATTTCGATGTTGAAGCGGCGGTTCGGTTGCAGGCAGCCGATGAGTGCCGGCGTGGAGCGAAGGCCCGGGCAGTCCACCACCGGCTCCCGTTCGCCCATGCCCGCGACCCCGATGGCGCCGCGGTCGATGCCCTGCTGCACCAGGAGCTCACGGATGGTGCGCGCGCGCGCCATCGAGAGGCCCTGGTTGTAGGCGTCCGAACCCAGGCGATCGGTGTGGGCCGTGATCTGCAGCGATTTCAGTGCCTTGAAGTTCCGCTTGATGTCGGCGGCGAGCGCTTCCACCTTGCTTCGCCCTTGGGGCAGTATGTCGTTCAGGCCACTCCCGTCGAAGCGGAACAAGCCATCGGCACCCAGGCTCATGTGTCTTGCCGCCGGGCTCGGCACCGGTACCGGCGCGGGCGCGGGCACCACGGCGGGAACCATGGCGGCCGCAGGAGGGTTCAGCAACCCGGCGCAGTTGGGGCCCTTCCAGTACATGCCGTGGGTCAGCACGTCCTTGTTGAAGCGCACCATGTACTGGCAGGTGACGTATTCGGCCCCCTTGCCGGTGCGGAAATGAAAGATGTAGTTCCACTCGCGCACGCCGCCGAGGCCTTCGCTGAAATGCGGCCAGCTCAAGAGCTCGCGGACCTGGTCCTTGCCCATGCCGGTGCGCATTGCGCGCAGCGCCTCGATGCTCGGGAACGTGCCCTGCGACCACTTGGCCGAGTCCAGCGCCGGAAAATCCTCGTCCTTGGGGGCCGGCGGATTTTCGCGGGCCGCATTCGCCTGCGCTTTGGGAGAAATGGTGTGGCTGGGGCTGGCGCAGCCGCCAAGCGCAAAGGCCAGGCATGCAGCCATTGCGAGCGGAAGCGCCCGTGCGCAGAAGGAGTTCATTTGATTTTTCATGATGGAAGCACTCCCTTTGATCAGTTGAACACCCACTCGACGCCCACCGTGGCGGCCGCGCCGGCGCGGCTCACCCCCACGCCGCCCGTCAGGCTCCAGGCGTTGTTGTCCGCCGTGCGGCGAAAACTCACGCCCACCGCGCTTTCGCCCTTGAAGACGCCCGCGCCGATGCGCATCACTGTCTTTCCCGGTACGTAGCTCGCCGGCATCTGCACCGCCATGGCGGAGGCAATGCCCGCATAGGCGTTGCGCGCGATGCCGTCCATCCGGCTGTTGAGCTGGCTGGCGCGTGCATCGGTGTATGCGTTGGCGCCGGCAATGCCGCTGTTCAGCTGGTTGACGTTGACCGCATCCGTACCGGCAACGCCCGGTGCCACGTTGTGCAAGGCGACCGGGCCGGTCGCGCTGCCGCCGCCCAGCGTCACGCTGTTGTAGTTGGGGGAGCCGTCCGGGTTGGCGTCGTACTTGACCGCGGTCTGGTCGATGTTCGAAACCGTCGCCTGAACGCCCCTGAGCTGCGAGACATTCACCGCGTCGCTGTCGGCCGAGCCCGCGGCCACGCCGGTGATCTGGCGGAACTGCCCGTTGGCCGCGTCGCCCACGGATACCGCTGCAAGCGTGCTGGTGGTGGCACCGATGGCCACCGCCTGCGCCGCCGTGGCGGTGGGCGGCACGTAGCCCGCCACACCGGCCGCCGTCGAGGCCACGGAACCGGAGCCCAGCGCAACGCCGCCGGCCTGCGTGACGCTGGCGCCTGTTCCAACGGCCACGGCATTGGCGGCCGCCGCGGTGGCGCCGGTGCCTACGGCCAGGCTGCCGGCGCCCGAGGCGAGGGCATTGGGGCCGATGGCAATCGCATTGGCACCGGTGGCGCCCGAGTTCGACAAGGTCGAATTGCCGACGGCTGTGGAATTGATGTGCATGTACGGCGTTTCGTCCACGCTGATCCACTGCCCGTTCTTCCAGACCGACAGGCCTTCCTGCAGCCCGTTCGCACCCCCCGTGGCCAGGCTGTTGTAGATCATCATCCCCTCGACGGGAACGCCGCCGTTCAGGCCCCACGTGTTGCGGTCGGCCACGGGAATACGCGGAATCAGCACCCCGCGGTCCGGGCTTTCGACTTCGAGCACTGAGCCAGGATTGATGCCTAGCGGGTTATTGCCGATCTTGACCTGCGCTTGCACCGCGGCTGCGCTGCTGAGCAATGCAACGGCGCATGCGCCTCCCTTCAACCATGCATTCATGATCTCTCTCCATTTTTTCAATAGGCTTTGGCGGCGCGCATGTGCTGCATTCGCTGCCGTCCGAAGCCCGGGCTCCCTGTGAGGAGCGCGATGATTGGAGAGATAGGCAAGGGAAAATCCGGGCCGTGACAATTCCTGAGAATTGACCGCGAAAGGCGATGAAAAGGCTGACTTAGTTCACATTTCGCTCGAGCGGCAGTTCGGAAACAGATGGCCGGGGCCATGCCCGGATTGCAATTCTTCCGGCATCCCCAATTCATGGGTACCGCGCGGGCGGCTCTCTCGGGCACCATCCGGGCATGTATCTGCATACGCTGGTCGCCGGTCTGCCGCAGGCGGAGCGCGCGGCATTGGTCCAGGCCACCGAACTGCGCTCCTACCGGCGCAATGAAACCGTGCTCGCCGCCGACGAGTGGACCGACTGCATCTATTGCGTGGCAGGCGGGCTGCTGCGCGTGGTGGCGCATGGCAGCACCAGCGACGATGTCACCACCGAATTCATCCGGCAGGACGATTTCTTCTTCGGCTCTTCTTTCAGCGAAGACCGCTACCAGGTGGCACAGTCGCTGGTCGCTGCGCTTCCTTCGTCGGTGTACCTGATCCCGGTTTCGGAGATGCGCAGGCTGTGCGCGCTGCATCCGGAAATTTCATTGAAGCTGCTCGAGCTGGCCATGAAGCGCCTGAGCGCAATGCGCGGCCAGCTCCGGCGAATTTCGTCGCTGCCCTCCGAAGACCTGGTCGGCCGCGTGCTGCATCAACTGAGCCAGCTGGCGCCTTCCACCACCGGCGGCTACGACAAGCGCATCACGCAGGCGGTGATCGCATCGTATGCGGGGCTTTCGCGCGAGGTGGTCAACAAGGCCATGCGCAACATGGAAGACCGCGGCCTGGTGCGCCGCGACGAGCACGGGTTGCACGTGTCTTCGGACTTTGCCGCAACAGACTTCGAACCGCTGCCGGACGAGCACGGCGGCTGCGGGCACCCGGCCGCTGCATCGGACCCTGAATCTTCCAACGATTGAAGCCTGGAGCCCATCCGCAGGGGATACGGGCCGGTTTCCCTCTGCCAGATGTGAACAGACACACATCGGCACTTCGAAAGCGCGTGCGCGCAAGAGGTGTTTTCCATAGCATCGGGTTTCATCAACGCGCGGAGCTTGCAACGTGAAGGTCTTCAGATCCATGTTCCCGAACCCGGCTAGCACGAGCCGCTCGAGCCCACTGTTGCCGGCGGCCGGCCGATGAGCGCCGCCACGGCCGCCGCAGGGGTTGTGCGGCACCTCTTCACGCAGGCAAACGCAACAGACCTGGCCTTTCTGATGCGCTCGATCGAGCTCGGCGACTCGCTGTCGGCATCGCAGATCGCACGCCGCATCCTCGACGGCATTGCCGCGCACCCCGAAGCCAAGCTGTTTACCGCCGACGCGCAGCGTGCAGACAAGTTGCTGCACACCGAGCGCATCGCGCCCAAAGGGCCGCTGACCCCCCGCGAGCTGAACGTGCTGCGGCTGATCGCGCAGGGAAAGACCAACCGGCAGATTGCAGAAGAGAGCCACCGCTCGGCCCACACCATCGGCGCCCAGCTCAAGAGCATCTACTGCAAGCTGGCCGTCAAGACGCGCACGCAAGCAGTTTGCGAGGCCACGCAAAAGGGCCTTCTCAGCTGGAACGCGTCTTCCTGACGCAGGCCGCCGCGCGATACCAATGCGCGCCTATTTCGACGGCGCAGCCGGCGCGGCCGGGGCAGTAGTCGACGGCGCCGTGGTCTGCGGCGCACTCTGCGTCGGGGTGTCCGGCTTCACCGGGCCTTCTTCCCGCGTCTGAGTCAGCAGGTTGTAGAGCAGTGCCAGCAGAAACACCACGATGGCCGCGCCCACGCCCCACCGAAAAACCCGTTTGTTGTCGCGCTCGTCACTTCTCGCTTGTTGAGCCTTCATCTCGATCACCTTTCAGTGCAGTGAGACAACGCTGCATCGGCTCGCGGGCCAGGGGTGTCGGACAGCGGCGCGCACCCCTGTCGCGAAACGCCCGAAGTGCCCAAAGCGCACGCCGCCGCAGCAATGCGGCGCCGGCCTACGCGTTTGTGCTCCGTGCCGCACTCGCGCAAAGCAACCAGGCGTCAAAGATTCGGGCATGCAAAGCAGCGCAAGGACAAATTCTTCGGCCACGGACGCGGCGACCGGAAGCCGTGCGAAATCGGCCATAAAGACCGGCCTGATCGCGGGCGCGTTCGCCAGCGTGGCGTCGAGCGTTGCGCTGGCGATCTTGGGGCGCTACGAGACCGGCAGTTCCGCTGCAACCACCAATGCCACCAGCCATTGGGTGTGGGACCGCGAAGCCTTGTTCCGCAGGTCGCCGTCATTGCGGCATACGGTGCTCGGCTATGCCATTCACCACGGCTCGGCCACCTTCTGGGCGGTTCTCTATGCGTGGCTTCATGCCAACCGGCGACCCGCGCAATCGGCGCCGGCCGCGCTGGGGAGCGCCGGCATTGCCGCGGCCACTGCATGCGCAGTCGACTACCTGGCCACACCCCGGCGGTTGACTCCCGGGTTCGAGCACCACCTGTCCAAGGGCGCCATGGCCGCGGTGTACGCCAGCTTTGCTGTTGGCCTGGCGCTCGGCTGCGCGGTGGCGAACCGCGAGCGCACGCGGTGAGGCCCGGCTGGCCGAGGCATGGGGAAGGGCGAACAGTGAGGGTAGTGATCGTCGGCGCATCCGGCTTTCTCGGGCGCGCATTCGCCCAAGCCTTCGCGCACCGCGGGGCCGACCTGCTGTGCACCGCGCGCGACGCGGACAAGGCACGCGCGGAGGCCGGCTGGCCGC
The DNA here is from genome assembly GCF_037204085.1 of Variovorax sp. CCNWLW235. NCBI lineage: Bacteria > Pseudomonadati > Pseudomonadota > Betaproteobacteria > Burkholderiales > Comamonadaceae > Variovorax > Variovorax sp. CCNWLW235. Next base: position 85,364 of record NZ_JBBCBW010000014.1, read on the forward strand.
AAACCCATGCGCAATGGATCTCCGCAGACCTGGCGGAGGTTCCCCCCGCTTCGTTCTGGACGGAACACCTGCGCCCGGGAGACGTGGTCATCAACGCGGCCGGCATGCTGCGCGAGCGCCGCGCCGGCGAGTTCGATGCCGTTCATCACCTGGGGCCGGTACAGCTTTTCGATGCCTGCGCCGCGGTGGGCGTTGCGCTGGTGATCCAGGTCTCGGCCTTGGGCGCAACGCCCGCCGGGGCCAGTGGCTATTACCGCAGCAAGGGCGCCGCAGACAGGCACCTGCGGCGCTGCCAGGTGGCGTCGGCCATCGTGCAGCCTTCGCTGGTGTGGGGCGACGAGGGGGCGAGCGCGAATCTCTTCGCCGCGCTGGCCGTCATGCCGGTGCTGCTGCTGCCCGGCGGTGGCCGCCAATGGCTGCAGCCGGTTCACCTGCATGACGTGGTGGCCGGTGTACTGGCGCTGGCCGAGGCGCGGCCCGTGGGCAGCCGCACCATCGCCTTCGTGGGCCCCGAGCCGGTGAGCTTGCGCAGCTACCTGGCCGATCTGCGCCGGCAGCTCGGCTATGCGCACGAGGCGTGGGTGCTGCCGCTGCCCGAGAGCCTGTTCCGGTGGGGCGCGATGCTGGCCGGGCGGTGGAAGGGCAGCTTCCTGGACGCCGAAACCGCGGGCATGCTGCTGCAGGGCAATGCCGCGCCCGCCGCGGACCTGGTGGGCTGGCTCGGGCGAGCGCCGCGCTCGCACCGGGCTTTCATCCCCGCCCATGGCGTGCCGGCGCTGCGCCGCGCCGCGTGGCTGCAATGGATGCTGCCGCTGCTGCGCTGGTCCGTTGCGCTGGTGTGGATCTGGACCTTCGTCGTCTCCATCGGGCTCTATCCGCGCGACCAGAGCCTGGCGCTGCTGGCGCGCGTGGGTGCGAGCGCCGCGTGGGCCGAGCTGCTGCTCAATGGCGCCGCGGTGTTCGACCTGGCCCTGGGCATCGGCACGCTCGCGCTGCCCGCCGCGTGGCGCAGCCGCGTGCTGTGGCCGCTGCAGCTGGCGCTGATCGCCTTCTACACGGCGGCCATCACATGGGCCATGCCGGAGTTCTGGCTGCATCCCTTCGGCCCGCTCTCCAAGAACCTGCCGATGTGCGCGGCCATCGGCCTGCTCTGGGCCATGGAGCCGCCCACGCACCGCCGCGGCACGCATGCTGCACCCAAGCCGCCTCGAACGCCTTCTTGAAAGCCTCCTTGAAAGCCGCACCATGGAATACCTTGTCTTGAAGTACGTGCACGTGATCTCGTCGACCCTGCTGTTCGGTACCGGCATCGGCTCGGCCTTCTACCTGCTGGCCACCACTTTGTCGGGCGACGTGCGGGCCATAGCAGTCGTCTCGCGCATGGTGGTGCGTGCCGACTGGCTCTTCACCGCAACCACTGCCGTGCTGCAGCCGGCCACGGGCCTGTGGCTGGTGCATCGCATGGGCATGCCGCTCTCCACGCCATGGCTTGCGGCCTCGCTGGCCTGCTACGCACTGGCCATCGCGTGCTGGCTGCCGGTCGTCTGGCTGCAGATGCGGCTGCGAGACCTGGCGGCGCAAGCGGCCGAGGGCAATAGGCCGCTGCCGCCGCGCTACTGGCTTCTCTTCAAGTGGTGGGTGGCACTGGGCGTGCCGGCCTTCTTTCTCTTTCTTGCGCTGTTCTGGCTCATGATCGGCAAGCCCGCGCTCGGCGGCGCCTGAGCGGTCAGGCCATGGCTTTTGCGCGCTCGATGATGCCGCGCACCATGAACGAAAGAGTGCAGAGATAGCGTGCGTCGGCCGAGAGCGAGCGGCTCATCGCAAGAGCCAGTTCCTCGAAGTCCCTGTCGCCCGGTCCGCGGCCCGGGTCGCCGTTCCCCTTGGCAAGCGCCTCGGTGATCCGGCTTTGCGCCTGCAGGTAGTCGGCGCGCAGAAGCACGCTGCGCGCAAGGAGCACGTCCAGGTTCAAAAGGTCCAGTGCAGTCATATGGCGTGCCCTTTCTTTACCCCAGTGCCGTGTCGAGCACCATCATCAGCACAAAGCCGACCATCAGGCCGCCCGTGGCAAAGGCCTCGTGTCCCTGGCGGTGCGACTCCGGAATGATCTCGTGGCTGATGACGAACAGCATGGCGCCCGCTGCGAGGGCAAGGCCCCAGGGCAGCAGGCTGGCGGTCAGCGTGACCACCGTGGCGCCCAACACGGCCATGGCCGGCTCCACCAGGCCTGAAGCCACGCCGAGGCCTACCGACATGAAACGCCCGTAGCCGACGCCGCGCAGCGCAAGCGCCACCACCATGCCTTCGGGCACGTCCTGGATCGAGATGCCCGTGGCCAGCGCGGTGGCCGCCACAGGGTCTGCGCCCGCGAAAGCGACGCCGATCGCCAGGCCTTCGGGCAGGTTGTGCAGCGCAATGGCCAGCACGAAGAGCCACACCCGCTTCAGCTTCATGGCCTTGGGCCCTTCGAGGCCCTTCACGAAATGCTCATGGGGAACCATGCGGTCGATGGCCAGCAGCAGCGCCGCGCCGAGCAGCACGCCTCCGCCCACGATGCCTCCGGCGGCCCAGGCGCCGGCCCCCTGGGCGCGTGCGGCCTCCAGGCCCGGTATCACCAGCGAGAACGAAGTGGCGGCAAGCATCACGCCGGCGCCAAAGCCCAGCATGGTGTCGCAGCTGCGCTGAGAGAACTGCTGTGAAAGAGCCACGGGCAGCGTGCCCAGCGCGGTGGCCAGTGCTGCCAGGCTGCCGCCCAGCAAGGCGCCGCGCACCCGTGCATCGCCGCGCAAGATCGCCTCGGCCGCCTCGAAGGCCAGGAGGCCCAGTCCCAGTGCGACGATGCAGAAACCAAGCACCCGGCGCACGGGCCGCATCCTGGGGCCTCGCGCAAACAGCAGATCAAGAGTCGTCATCTTCGAACAAGCGATACGCCCGCAAAAAAGGCGGCGACCACCATGGCCGCCGCCAAACTCGCACCCACGGGGAAAATGGTTGTCGAGCCGGTGTGTTCACCCAATCGCAGATTCAGGGCGGCCCCGGGCGCTTCGCGTAGGAACGTTTCTCGTGTGGCTGGCAGCGCAGACTACATACAGGCTCCTCGAGCCCGGTGGGCTGAGGACTTATGTTCGCAGGCGCTCTGGAGTGACTTCTCAGCTGCTTGCGAGCTGGTCGCGCAGCGCCTGGGTGTAGCGCTCGCATTGCGACTCGAGGCGACTTTGCTCATCGTGGCTGCGAGCGTCCTGTGCCGCCAGGCGGTAGTGGCCCAACTGGAAGGCAAGGTAAGCCGGCGCGTAGAAGCCCAGCAACTCCGGGTCGATCCGGCAGCCGCGCCGCAAGAGGCCGTCGACCAGCCGGCTCAGCTCTTCGGCGGTCAGCCCCAACTCGGCCTGCGCACCGGCGACATCCCAAGCCGCGTCCTGGCAGCCGATCAGGTCGTGGCCCGCGTGGTGGTCCACCGCATCGGTCTTGAGGATGCGGCTGTCGTCCGCCAGCCATTCCCATGCGTGCATGCGGTTGTCAGTCATCACGCGGCGCACGCGGCCCTGCAGCCGCTCGGCCTGTCCCTTGAGTCGATCCCACGCGGCCGCCAGCCCGCTGCCAAGTGCCTCGGTGCTGTTGTGCCGCCCCATTTCATACAGTGCCTGCAGCGACGCGCCGTTTTCCTCCGCGGCAGGAAAGCTGCGCGCGCGAAAAGCGATGTAGTCGGCAAGGCGCTCGCCCATGCGCGCCCGCAGTTCCGCGCATTGCAGGCGAGTGGGCGACAGCGGCGCCATCTCGCCGTGCCATCGATCCACCATGAAGCCATGGCAAAGGCCCGCAACAAAAGGGGAGAAGCCGGCCTCCGCCAACCTCGTCGCACAGCCCAAGCGCTGGCGCGCGGCGTGGCCCAGGCCGATGAACTTCACCAGCCAGGTCTCGCCGCCGCTGCTGTGGGCCAGAAACTTGCGCCGCTCCTGCCATGGATGCGCGGGAGGCACATCGCCATGATCGCCATGCGTGCGGCGCCATGCACCTCCGGTGACATCGGCGAGCGGCGCCTGAAGCGGGCCGACCAGCGCCTCGACCCAGCCCTGCAGCCGATGCGCGGGATGCTCGGCGTGCAAGATCAGTTCGTCGAACCCGACCACGTGCACCGACGCCTGCTTCCACAATGCGCGCGTTTCATCATTGGCCTGCGCCCCCGGGCCGTTCGCGTGGCCGGGGAAGAGATGGATGCGGTCCACGGGCACGTCTTCATCGCGCAGCTGCCGTATCACGCCCGCCATGGACGATCCCGAGAGACCCGGCCCTTCGTCGACGATGGCGTGGTGCGCGCTGGGCCTTGCGAGCGGCGTGTCGCCGAGCGAGACACGGCGATCGAAGGGATGCCCGACCGGCCTCAGTGTGAGCGGCGCAGGCGCATCGAGCGCCACCGCCGTAATCGCGGCCAGGCTGGTGCCGATGCTGCGAAGGCCGATTACGCGCCAGAGCCCGGGCCGCAGCCGCTTGGCGGCGGCGAAGTGGCCTTCCGGATAGAGCGCATAGAACGCGTAGCCTTCTGGCTGCTTCACTTCCAGCTCGATGGAAGAAAGCGGTGCCTCGCACGCGGCGAGAAGATCTTCCAGCGGACCTTGCTGCAAATCGTGCGCAAAGGCTGCCTCCCACGACTGTGCGCACAGCCTGGCCACCGCCATGGTGAGCGCCATGGCCGCATCCGTTTCGGGCGATGGCGCGTCGCGCTTTCCGGCCGCACGAAAGCGCGCATCCGCAACGCCCTGAACCAGTTCACCCGCTTCGATGAGCGCATCGATGAGCAAGCTGTGCCTGCCAATGCCCGCCGGCGAAGCCCGCGCATCCGCAAGCTGGCCGCGCAGCCGCGCCAGCTTTCGGGCGGCCGGCTCACGCCGCGTCGCGTCTCCATAGACCAGCATCAGCGAATCCGCATGTGGCGGTACGCAATGGCCTGGAGCGCATCGAAGTCCGGAACCTCCCACGGTGCGCGGTTCAGTTCGCGATGGCGCGCGAGCCATTCGCTCCAGCAGGCGAACTGCGCGGGGGAGGGCGACACCAGCGCCCGGCGGCTTTTCATCTGCTCGAGCGCATCGAGCGGGCGGGCGCCGCGAAACACCATCACGCACAGCGCGAGCGTGGCCGAGCGGCCGATGCCGTGTTCGCAGTGAATGAGCACGCGCTCGCCGCGGTCGAGCGCGGCGCTGGCAAAGGCCACGCCTTCATCGAGCTGCGCGGCATCGACGCCGCACATGTCCTCGGTCGGCAAATGCAGCAGCGTCATGCCGTGCCGGTGCAGCACGGCCTCGTCGTCCTTGGCCTCGTTGCGCAGGTCGACCACCGCGCGAATGCGATGCGCGGAGGCGAGCTCTTCGGCCCGCTCCGACGGAAAGCTGCCGCCGACGGCAAGCTCCTGCGTGATCCAGCTGAAGTTGGGTGTCCAGGTCGTCGTCATCGTTCGCAGTCGTCGAAAAAATTTCATGGCAACCGGCATGCCCGAAGGGCGCCGCCTCTGTTTTCGATGCGCCACGTTATTTGCGCTCATCAATGCAGTCAACCATGCACCACGGTGCTGTCCTGTTCCTTCGTCGAAAAATTTCTGCTAGGTTTTTTCAGCACGCTTGCACCACCACGAACATCGGCACTCATCCGTCCTCTCCCCATGAAAATTTCAGTCCTCGGTACCGGCTACGTAGGCCTCGTCACGGGCAGTTGCCTGGCGGAGATCGGCAATGAAGTCGTCTGCTTCGACGTCGATCAGCGCAAGGTCGAAATCCTGCAATCGGGCGGCGTGCCGATCCACGAGGAAGGCCTGCCGCAGCTCATCGAGCGCAACGTGCGCACCGGCCGCCTGCTCTTCACGACCGACGTGGCCCGGGCCGTGCACCACGGCGACCTCATCTTCATCGCGGCCGGCACGCCGCCCGGCGAAGACGGCAGTGCCGACCTGCAATACGTGCTAGCCGCCGGCCGCAGCATCGGCCGCCATATGCAGGGCTTCAAGGTGGTGGTCGAAAAGTCCACCGTGCCGGTGGGCACCGCCGGCAAGCTGCGCGCAGCCATCGAGGAAGAGCTTTCAGAGCGCCGCGGCAACGGCGACCACGCCGCGGGCAGCGGCTTGCAGGGGGTCCCGGTCGCCATCGTGTCCAACCCCGAATTCCTGAAAGAGGGCGCGGCCGTCGATGACTTCATGCGGCCCGACCGCATCGTGGTGGGCACCGAGCCCGGCGACGCGGGGCGCCATGCCAGGGAAGTGATGACCCGCCTGTATGCGCCCTTCAACCGGCAGCGCGACCGCATGATCCACATGGACGTGAAGGCGGCCGAGTTCACCAAGTACGCGGCCAACGCCATGCTCGCCACGCGCATCAGCTTCATGAACGAGCTTGCAAATCTTGCAGAAAAAGTGGGCGTCGACATCGAGCAGGTGCGCCGCGGCATAGGCTCCGATCCGCGCATCGGCTACAGCTTTCTGTATGCGGGGTTGGGTTACGGCGGCAGCTGCTTTCCCAAGGACGTGCAGGCGCTGGTGCACACCGCCGCCACGCACGGCCAGCGCTTGCAGGTGCTGGAGGCGGTGCGCGCGGTGAACGATGCGCAAAAGCAGGTGCTCATAGAAAAGATCGTCCGCCGCTTCGGCGAAGACCTGCGCGGCCGCCGCTTCGGCGTGTGGGGGCTGGCCTTCAAGCCCGACACCGACGACATGCGCGAAGCGCCGAGTCGCCTGGTGATCAAGGCGCTGCTGGTGCGTGGCGCTGAAGTGGTTGCGCACGACCCCGTGGCCATTGCCGAAGCGCGCAGGGTGCTTGCGGGCGACCTGGACGGCATGCCCGAGCTGATTGCGCGCCTGCGCTACGTCGAGAACCCGATGCAGGCCGCGGAAGACGCCGACGCGCTGGTCATCCTCACGGACTGGAAGGCCTTCAAGAGCCCCAGCTTCAGCGCGCTGAAGACCGCGCTCAGGCAGCCGCTGATCTTCGACGGACGCAATCTGTACGACCCCGAGATCCGGTCGCAGGGTTTCGACTACCTGGCCATCGGCCGCTGAACAAAGACAGACAAACACACAACAGGAGCTTCGATCATGCGTGTCTACAACTCCCAACGCCGCATACTCGTGACGGGAGGCGCTGGCTTTCTCGGGAGCCACCTCTGCGAGCGGCTGCTGGCGCAAGGCCACGACGTGCTGTGCGCAGACAACTTCTTTACCGGAACGCGGCGCAACGTGGAGCACCTGCTCGGCAATCCGCACTTCGAGCTGATGCGCCACGACATTACTTTTCCGCTGTATGTCGAGGTAGACCAGATCTACAACCTGGCGTGCCCCGCCTCGCCCGTGCACTACCAGCATGACCCGGTGCAGACCACCAAGACCAGCGTGCATGGCGCCATCAACATGCTCGGCCTTGCCAAGCGGGTGCGCGCGCGCATCCTGCAGGCTTCCACCAGCGAGGTGTACGGCGACCCCGACGTGCATCCGCAGCCCGAGAGCTACTGGGGCAAGGTCAACCCCATCGGCGTGCGCAGCTGCTACGACGAGGGCAAGCGCTGCGCCGAGACGCTGTTCTTCGACTACCACCGCCAGCACCAGGTGGACATTCGCGTGGCGCGCATCTTCAACACCTACGGCCCGCGCATGCATCCGCGGGACGGGCGCGTGGTGTCCAACTTCATCGTGCAGGCGCTGCGCGGCGACCCCATCACCATCTACGGCGAGGGCCTGCAGACCCGCAGCTTCTGCTTTGTCGATGACCTGGTGGAAGGGCTCAACCGCTTCATGGACGCTTCGCCCGGCGGGCCGGGCCCGGTGAACATCGGCAACCCGGTCGAGTTCACCGTGCGCGAGCTTGCCATGCAGGTCATCCGGCTCACGGGCTCGTCGTCCAAGCTCGCGTTCGCGCCGCTGCCTTCGGACGACCCCATGCAGCGTCGGCCCGACATCCGCCTTGCCAAGGAAATGTTCGGCTGGCAGCCGAACGTGCAGCTCGAAGAGGGCCTCCGCAACACCATCGAATACTTCGATGGCCTGCTCTCGGCCGGAGAGCTGTCGCCCGCTCAGCTCGCGGGCATGCGCGACGGCGCCGTGGTGCCCGCGGCCGCAAAGGGCAACACCGTGCACGCCCGGTTCGACGCATAGCGCCGGACCATGCTCGCGCAGAACTCGGCAAACTCCTCGGGTTGCTGCGGCGGGCTGGTGTGGTGCGGCGCAATGCCGCGGTGCTCGGGCGTGAAGCAGAAGGTCAGCGTCACGTCGAAGTCTTCCAGCGCACGCATCTGGCGGTCGAACCAGCGCTCGGCGTTCGGCCGGAAGCTGTCGGCCCAGCTCAGCCCGGTGCGCAGGTGGCGCACGCCCAGCCGTTCGAGCCAGCGCACCGCGTCGTCGAGCCGGTGGTCTTCGAAGTGGAACCACTGGCAAATGCCCATCGAGGGCGTGTAGCTCGCAAACTGCTCGCATGCAAGCTTGGGCGTGCCGTCTTCGCGCAGCAGGCCCATGTGAAAGTGCCGGTAATAGCTCGATCCCTCGGCCTCGCGGTGCCGCGTGGTTGCGGGCCAGGCCTGGGGCAGGTCGTAGAGCGAATACCAGAAGATGCGCGGCACCCGGCCGATCAGCAGCTCCGCCGTGCGGCGCAGCCCGAACTCCTGCACCTCTTCAGCGCCGAAGGTCGACACGCCCACTTCGGTCACCCACACCGGCAGGTGCGTCACGGCCTCGATCTCGGCAATGCGGCGCGGCCACTCATGAATCTGCCAGTTGTTCCAGTCCAGCGGAAAGCCGTGCACCGCGACCGCATCGAGCCCGTCGAGCACGCCGCGGTCGCGCAGCCCGACCATGAAGTGCGCGTCGATGGGTGAGATGCCGCCGAGCACCTGCGTGAGCGTGCCGCTCTCCGCGCGCACCGCGCTCGATGCCAGCTTGACCATCTGCGCATAGGCAGACCAGTCGGGGTCGAGCTCGAGGTCCCAGTGCGACTTGTTGTTGGGCTCGTTCCAGAACTTGACGGCTTCGATCATGCGAGCTTGCTCCTCTTCGTGTGGCGCGGCGCATGCTCATGCGCGCGAGCTTTGCGTTCGGGCGGGGCGGCGGCTTCGGCGTCGCCGCGAATGAATGCCTCCACCAGCTCGCGCGCCTCGTCGTCGGTGAACTGCTGCGGCGGAGACTTCATGAAATAGCTCGAAGGCGCCAGCACCGCGCCGCCCACGCCGCGGTCGAGCGCGAGCTTGGCGCAGCGCACCGCATCGATCACCACGCCGGCGGAGTTGGGCGAGTCCCACACCTCGAGCTTGACCTCGCACTGCAGCGGCACGTTGCCGAAGGTGGTGCCTTCCATGCGGATGTAGCACCACTTGCGGTCGTCCAGCCACGGCACGTGGTCGCTTGGGCCCACATGCACGTCGGAGGCCTTCATGGGATGCCCGAGCTGGCTCGTGACGGCCTGCGTCTTGGAGATCTTCTTGGACAGCAACCGCTCGCGTTCGAGCATGTTCAAAAAGTCGGTGTTGCCGCCGAAGTTGAGCTGGTAGGTGCGGTCGAGCCGAACGCCGCGCTTCCTGAACAGGTCGGTAAGAATGCGGTGCACGATGGTCGCGCCCACCTGCGACTTGATGTCGTCCCCGATGATCGGCAGGCCGCGTTCGGCAAAGCGCCTTTCCCACTCGGGCCGCGATGCAATGAACACGGGCACGCAGTTGACGAAGGCGCAGCCGGCCTCCAGCACCTGCTGTGCATACCACTCGGTCGCCTTCTCGGAGCCCACTGGCAGGTAGGAGACGACCACGTCGGTCTTCGTCTCCTTCAGGATCTTCGCCACGTTCTGCGCCTTGCCCGGCGCGAGCGGCACTACCTCCTTCAGGTAGGTGCCGATGCCGTCGTGCGTGGGGCCGCGGTGCACCGGCACGCCGAGCCTGGGCACATCGGCAAAGCGGATGGTGTTGTTGGGCGCCTCGTAGATGGCTTCGCCCAGGTCGCGCCCGACCTTTTGCGCATGCACGTCGAAGGCCGCGCTGAACTCGATGTCCGACGGGCGATATCCCGCGAGATCGAGATGCATCAGGCCGGGAATGAAGTCGGTGCCCTGGGCGTTGCCATAGAAATGAACACCCTGCACCAGCGAGGAGGCGCAGTTGCCCACACCGACGATTGCGACACGTATCTTGCTCATGTTGGAGACCTTTGCGAGAGCCGCCGCGCATGCGCGGGGCGGACGTGATTGAACACAAGCCGAAGCTTTGTTCCTTCGCAATCTACGCTCGTTTGAAGCCTCGCGCGCACGCGAAACACCCTCGATGCACAGACCCAACTCTGCAGTGGAGTAACCGGGCATCGCGCCTACACACAGGTAAGTACCTTCGCACATGAAGGCGGCAATTTTTCGTCGAATTTAGGCCTTCGCCAAGGCGTTGAAAAAGAAGATTTCTCCCTCGACGATTCGCCGCCGGCTCAAACAAAAAGGGGTTTCATGTCGCAGCAAATTCTCATCACCGGCGGCGCCGGTTTCATTGGCTCGCATCTCGCAGACGAGCTTCTCTCCCACGGCTATCGCGTTCGCGTTCTCGACAACCTTGCGCCGCAGGTGCATGGCGACAGCGGGCGCAGGCCCGACTACCTGGAGGCCGACATCGAACTCGTCGTCGGCGACGTGTGCGACCCGGCCGCGGTGCGCAATGCGCTCAAGGGCGTCGACGCGGTCTACCACTTCGCGTCGGCGGTCGGCGTGGGCCAGAGCATGTACGAGGTGGCGCACTACACGCGGGTGAACAACCTGGGCACCGCGGTGCTGCTGGAGGCGCTGATCGAAAAGCCGGTGAAGAAACTGATCGTCGCATCGAGCATGAGCCTGTATGGCGAAGGCCTTTACCGCACCGCAAGCGGCGAGCTCCGCACGGTGCAGGAGCGCACGCTCGAGCAGCTGCGGCGCGGCGACTGGGAATGGCGCGACGAGGACGGCCTCGCACTGGTGCCCGCGCCCACGCCGGAAGACAAGGCACCTGCGCTTGCGTCGGTGTATGCGTTGTCCAAGTTCGACCAGGAGCGCATGTGCCTCATGATCGGCCGGGCGTACAACATTCCAACCGCGGCGCTGCGTTTCTTCAACGCCTATGGACCGCGGCAGGCGCTCTCGAACCCGTACACCGGCGTGCTCGCGATCTTTGCGTCGCGCCTGCTCAACGACAGTCCTCCCAAGATCTTCGAAGACGGGCACCAGCAGCGCGACTTCGTGAGCGTGTACGACATTGCGCGCGCCTCGCGGCTTGCACTCGAAATGCCGGCCGCTGCTGGCGAGGTGTTCAACATCGGCAGCGGCGAGGCCTACAGCGTGCGAGACATCGCGCAGCGCGTGGCCGAGGCCGTGGGCAAGGAAAACCTGCTGCCCGAAATCACGGGCAAGTACCGCGTCGGCGACATACGCCACTGCTATGCGGACATATCCAAGGCGCGCCGCGTGCTGGGCTATTCGCCCCGCGTGAGCCTGGAAGACGGCCTGGCCGAGCTCGCAGCCTGGCTGGAGGGGCAAGCGGCGGTCGACCGCGTGGCGCAAGCGAGTGCAGAGCTTTCCGCGCGCGGGTTGGCCATATGAACAGCCGGGACGCAGTACTCACTCCCCGGCGCGCGCTCAACGGCAAGGATCGGGTCACGCTCATCACGGGTGGCGCGGGCTTCGTGGGGGCCAACCTCGCACACAGGTTGCTGTCCGAAGGCCGCCGCGTGCTGGTGTTCGACAACCTCTCGCGCCCCGGCGTGGAACGCAACCTCGATTGGCTGCAGCAGAACCATGCGACCGGCCTCGACGTGGCTGTTGCGGATATTCGCGATGCCGCCGCGGTGGAGCGGGCGGTTGCGCGGGCCGACCACGTCTTTCATTTTGCGGCGCAGGTCGCGGTGACCACGAGCCTGGTCGACCCTCGCGAAGACTTTGCGGTGAACGCGCTGGGCACGCTCAATGTGCTGGAGGCGGCCCGCGCGCAGCCGGTGCCGCCCTCGGTGCTGATGACATCGACCAACAAGGTCTACGGCGGCCTGGAAGACGTGGAGCTCAAGCTCGAGGGCCAGCGCTATGGACCGGTGACGTCCGACATTGCAAGCCACGGCATCTCCGAAGCGCGGCCGCTCGACTTTCACAGCCCCTATGGCTGCTCCAAGGGAACGGCCGACCAGTACGTGCACGACTACGCGCGCAGCTACGGCATGAAGACCGTGGTCTTCCGCATGAGCTGCATCTACGGCCAGCGCCAGTTCGGCACCGAAGACCAGGGCTGGGTGGCGCACTTCCTGTTGCGCGCGCTCGACGGCGAACCCATCACGCTATTCGGCGACGGCAAGCAGGTGCGCGACATCCTGTTCGTCGACGACCTGGTCGATGCATTCGTGCTGGCGCAGCGCCATATCGGCAAGCTGGCCGGCGGCGCCTTCAACATCGGCGGCGGGCCGCGCAACGTGATCAGTTTGCTCGACCTGCTGGACCAGATCGAAGTGCTCGAAGGCAGGCGCCCCGAAACCGCGCATGAAGACTGGCGCACCGGAGACCAGCGCTACTACGTCTCGGACACGCGCCGCTTCGAGGCCGCCACGGGTTGGCGACCCGCCGTCGATGCGCAGCACGGCATCGAGCGGCTGCACCAGTGGCTGCGCGAGATGCGGGCGCAACCCGCCACCGCCCGCAAGAGCGGCCAGCGCCGCCCGGTGCTTGCAGCGGCCGGGAGGTGAGCATGTTCGCCAGTGTCATTGCTTCGCCAAGACAGGCTGTCCTGCGGCAGGTGGATACGCCCGAGCCGGCTGCGGGCCAGGTGCTGCTCAAGCTCGAGGGCTCGGGCGTCTGCGCATCGAGCCTGCCGCTGTGGGAGGGCCGCTCATGGTTCGAATACCCGCAGCCGGCCGGTGCGCCGGGCCACGAAGGCTGGGGCCGCGTGGCGGCGGTGGGCGAGGGCGTCAACGGCCTGGCCGTGGGCGACCGCGTGGCCGCGCTCACCTACCGCGCGCATGCCGAATACGACGTGGCCGATGCGGGCTCGGTGGTGCCGTTGCCGGCTTCGCTCGCCGATGTGGCCATGCCCGGCGAGCCGCTGGGCTGCGCGGTCAACATCTTTCGCCGCAGCGACATCCGCGCCGGCCAGACCGTGGCCATCGTCGGCATCGGGTTTCTCGGGGCCATTCTCACGCGGCTTGCCACGCAGGCGGGCGCGCGGGTCATTGCCATATCGCGCCGGCCCTTTGCGCTGGAGGTTGCGCGCCACGCGGGCGCCGCGCACACCATCGTGATGGACGACCACTGGCGCATCCTGGACGAGGTGAAGCGCCTCACCGGCGAGAAGATGTGCGAACGCACCATCGAGGCCGTCGGCCTGCAGTGGCCGCTCGACCTGGCCGGAGAGATCACCGGCGAGCGCGGCCGCCTCGTGATTGCGGGCTATCACCAGGACGGGACTCGCCAGGTCAACATGCAGATGTGGAACTGGCGCGGCATCGATGTGATCAACGCGCATGAACGCGACCCGCGCATGTACGTGCAGGGCATCCGCGAAGCCGTCGACATGATGGCCGCGGGCGTGCTCGATGCCGAGCCGCTCTTTACGCACCGCCTGCCGCTCGACCGGTTGGGCGAGGCGCTGGAGCTCACGCGCACCCGGCCCGACGGTTTTCTGAAAGCGGTGGTGACCACGTGAGGACGGCGCACATGATGAATGCGCTGGAGCCGGCGCTGGCGACTGCGCCGTCCGCGGGCACGCAGGCAGCGCCGCTTCGACGGCCCCGGCTCGGCTTTCTGGGCGTCGGCTGGATCGGCAGGAACCGCATGGAAGCCATTGCGAAAGACGGCTTGGCGGAAATCGCTGCAGTGGCGGATGCGCAGGTCGATGCATGCGAAGCCGCCTGCGCGCTGGCGCCCGGCGCGGCCAGCTTGCGCTCGCTCGATGCGTTGCTCGAACGCGATCTCGACGGGCTCGTGATCGCCACGCCAAGCGCGCTCCATGCGCGGCAGGCCGAGGCGGCGCTTGCGCGCGGCGTGGCAGTGTTCTGCCAGAAGCCGCTGGCACGTACCGCGGAGGAGACCAGGGGCGTGATCGACGCGGCCAGGCGCGCCGACCGGCTGCTGGGCGTCGACCTGTCGTACCGGCGCACGGCGGGCATGCAGCGCATCCGCGAGCTGGTGTCCGCTGGGGAAATCGGCGATGTGTATGCCGTCGACCTAGTGTTCCACAACGCCTACGGCCCCGACAAGCCCTGGTTCCGCGACCCGGTGCTTTCGGGTGGCGGCTGCGTGATCGATCTCGGCATCCACATGGTCGACCTGGCGCTCTGGACCCTGGGCTTTCCGCGTGTCGAGGCGGTGTCGAGCCGCCTTCATGCGGGCGGCCGGCGCCTGGCGTTGCCTTCGGCGGTCGTCGAAGACCATGCGGTGGCGCAGATCGATCTTGCGGGCGGTTGCGTGGCGCGGCTCGCGTGCTCGTGGAACCTGCCGGCGGGCCGGGACGCCGTCATTGAAGCCAACTTTCACGGCACGCGCGGCGGAGCCTCGTTCCGCAACGTCGGCGGCTCCTTCTACGACTTCGTCGCCGAGCGTTTCGACGGCACGCGTGCAATACCGCTCGCGTCGCCGCCCGACGACTGGGGCGGGCGCGCCGCCGTGCACTGGGCGCGCGCGCTCGCGAACGGCGGTGCCTTCGATCCCGAGATCGAGCGGCTGACCGAGGTGGCGGCCGTGCTGGATGCGATCTATGAACGCTGAAACACCGCAACAAGCGCCGCGCCATGTACTGATGACCGCCGACACGGTCGGCGGCGTCTGGAGCCACGCATTGGAGCTTGCCGCTGCGCTCGCCGAGCGGGGCGTGCGTGTGTCGCTGGCCACCATGGGCGCGCTACCCACGCCGGCCCAGCGCGCGCAGGCTGCATCGCTCGCGAGCCTGGAACTGCACGCGGGCGAGTGGCGCCTCGAGTGGATGGAGAACCCGTGGGACGACGTGCGCCGCGCCGGCCAGTGGCTGCTCGGGCTCGAACGCGAACTGGCTCCCGACGTGGTGCACCTGAACCAGTTCGCTTTCGGCGCGCTTCCGTTCGCGGCACCGAAGCTCGTGGTGGCTCATTCGTGCGTGGCCTCGTGGTGGCGCGCGGTGCATCGCCAGCTTGCGCCGGCGAGCTGGGACACCTACCGGCGCACGGTGCGGCAAGGGCTCGACGGCGCCGACCTCGTCGGCGCGCCGACCGAAGCCATGCTCTCGTCGCTCGCGCTCGACTATGGCTACATCCACGGCGGGCTGGTGCTGCCCAACGGCCGCAGCGCGGGCATGTTCGCTCCGGGCGACAAGGAGCCGGTCATTCTCTCGGCCGGCAGGCTGTGGGACGCCGCCAAGAACGTGTCGGCGCTGCAGGCCGTGGCCACGCGTTTGCCCTGGCCGGTGTGCGTGGCCGGACCGGCATCGGCACCGGGTGCCGGCGAGAAAAGCATCCAGGCGCCCGGCGTGCTGTGGCTCGGCGAGCTGGCTCCCGACGCCATGGCCGCCCAGTTCGCGCGCGCATCGATCTATGCCTTGCCCGCACGCTACGAGCCCTTCGGCCTTTCGGCGCTCGAGGCGGCGCTTTCGCAATGCGCCCTGGTGCTGGGCGACGTGCCGAGCCTGCGCGAAGTGTGGGGCGACGCCGCGCTGTATGTGCAGCCGGACGACCACGATGCGCTGCATGCGGCCCTGATGCGGCTGATCGACGATGCGCCGCTGCGCCAGCAGATGGCGCGCCGGGCTGCGGAGCGTGCGCGGCATTTCACGCCGGCGCGCATGGCAGAAACCTACATGTCCGCCTACGGCCGCTTGCTCGCGGCGGCAACGTCCCGCGCGGGTGGCGCGGGGCGGGCCCGAAGAAAAACAAAGGAGGCCGCATGCGCTTCGTGATGTTCTGCCATTCGCTCGTTTCCGACTGGAACCATGGAAATGCGCACTTTTTGCGCGGCGTGTGCAGCGAGCTGCTTGCGCGCGGCCACGAGCTTGCGGTGTACGAGCCGCACGGCGCATGGAGCCGCACCAACCTGCAGGCCGAGCACGGACAGGCGCCGCTCGAAGAGTTTGCGCGGGTGTACCCGGAACTGCACAGCACCACCTATGACCCCGCCACGCTCGATCTCGACGAGGCGCTGCAAGACGCGGACGTGGTGCTGGTGCATGAATGGAACGACCATGCACTGGTGCGCCGCATCGGCCTTCACCGACGTGACGGCGGCAGCTACCGGCTTTTCTTTCACGACACGCACCACCGTTCGGTCACCGAAGAAAAGAGCATGGCCGGCTACGACCTCGCGCACTACGACGGCGTGCTGGCCTTCGGCAACGTGATCCGCGACCTTTATCAAAAGAAGGGCTGGGCGCGCCGTGCGTGGACCTGGCACGAGGCCGCCGACATCCGCCACTTCCACCCGATACCGGATGAAGTGGAGGAGGGCGACCTGGTCTGGATCGGCAACTGGGGCGACGACGAGCGCGAGGCCGAGCTCGACGAGTTCCTGCTGCAGCCGGTGCACGACTTGCGATTGAAGGCGCGCGTGCACGGCGTGCGCTACCCCGACAGGGCGCTCGACCGCCTGCGTGCGGCCCGCGTCCACTTTGGCGGGTGGCTCCCCAACTACCGGGCGCCGCGTGTCTTTGCCCGCCACCGCGTCACGGTGCACGTGCCGCGCAGGCCTTACGTCCAGGCGCTGCCGGGCATTCCGACCATTCGCGTGTTCGAGGCGCTGGCCTGCGGCATTCCGCTGGTTTCCGCGCCGTGGAACGATGCCGAAGGGCTGTTCACGCCCGGTCGCGATTTTCTGGTGGCCAACGACGGCGGCGCCATGCGCCGCCAGTTGCGCGACGTGCTGCACGACCCCGACCTGGCGCGCGCGCTGCGCGAGCAGGGCCTGGAGACCGTGCTTGCCCGCCACACCTGCGCCCACCGCGTCGACGAGCTACTGGCCATTCACGCCGAGCTCGAAGCCGAGCCCACTCACCTCCGGAGCATTCCCGCATGAAGAAAAAGATGAACATCGCCTTTTTTGCCTCCAGCCTCGTGTCGGCCTACTGGAACGGCGCCGCCACCTACTACCGCGGCATGGTTCGCGCGCTGCACGAGCGAGGCCATCGCGTGCGCTTCTACGAGCCCGATGCCTTCGGCCGCCAGCAGCACCGCGACATAGACGACCCCGACTGGGCGGAGGTCATCGTCTATCCGGGCGAGGGCGATGCCAATGCGCGCCGCATGGTCGAGCATGCACGCGGCGCCGACCTGGTGGTGAAGGCCAGCGGCGTGGGCGTGTTCGATGCGCTGCTCGAAGAGGCCGTGCTCGACTTGCAGGGCCCGGGCACGCGCGTCGTGTTCTGGGACGTCGATGCACCCGCCACGCTCGACCGGCTGCAGGCCGATGCGGCCGACCCTTTCCATGCGCTGGTGCCGCGCTACGACATGGTTCTGACCTACGGCGGCGGCGACCCGGTGGTGCAGGCCTACCGCCGTGCGGGCGCGCGCGATTGCATTCCGATCTACAACGCACTCGATCCCTCCACGCATCACCCGGTCGGGCCAGATGCACGCTTCGAGGCGGACCTGGGCTTTCTCGGCAACCGCCTGCCCGACCGCGAGGCGCGTGTGGAAGAGTTCTTTCTTCGCGCCGCCAGCCTGCTGCCCGAGCAGCGCTTTCTGCTGGGCGGCAGCGGCTGGAGCGACAAGGCCATGCCCAGCAACGTGCGCTACGTCGGCCATGTCTACACCGCCGACCACAACGCATTCAACCGCACGCCCATGGCCGTGCTCAACGTGAGCCGCGACAGCATGGCGCGCTACGGGTTTTCGCCGGCCACGCGCGTGTTCGAAGCGGCCGGCTCCGCCGCCTGCCTGATCACCGATGCATGGGAGGGCATCGAGCTTTTCCTCGAGCCCGGAAAGGAAGTGCTGGTGGCTGCAAATGGCGACGATGTGGCGGCGCATGTGCGCCAGCTCGACGCCGCCAGCGCGCGCCGCATCGGCGAGGCCGCATACCGGCGCGTGCTGGCCGAGCACACCTATGCGCACCGCGCCGCGCAGCTGGAGGCGCTGCTCGAAGGCCGCGACGCCGCACACGCGCTGGAGGTGGCATGAGCATGCAGGCTTCACCGCTCAAGATCGTCATCCTCGGGCTCTCGATCACTTCCTCCTGGGGCAACGGCCACGCGACCACCTATCGCGGCCTTGTGCGCGAACTGGCGCGCCGCGGGCACGACGTGCTGTTTCTCGAACGCGACGTGCCCTGGTATGCCGGGCACCGCGACCTGCCCGATCCACCCTTTGGCCGTACCGCGCTGTATGCCGACGTTGCCAGCCTGCAGCGCGACCATGCGGCGCAGATCGGCGAGGCCGACCTGGTGATCGTCGGCTCTTTCGTGCCTGACGGCGTGGCCGTCGGCGACTGGGTGCAGGCCGAGGCACCGGGCCGCACCGCCTTCTACGACATCGATACGCCGGTTACGCTGGCCGCGCTCGCACGCGGAGGCACCACCTACCTGCAGGCGCGGCAGATTGCGGGCTACGACATGTACCTGTCTTTCACCGGCGGCCCCACGCTCGACCGGCTGGAGCGCGAGTTCGGCTCGCCCGCCGCGCGCATGCTCTACTGCTCGGTCGACCCGGAGCTGTATTACCCCGAACCCGTGGCGCGGGACTGCGACCTCGGCTACATGGGCACCTACAGCGACGACCGCCAGCCCACGCTCGAAGCGCTGCTGCTCGAGCCCGCGCGCCAATGGGCTCAGGGGCGCTTCGAAGTGGCCGGGGCGCAGTACCCGGTCAGCATCGAATGGCCGCGGAACGTGCGCTACACGGCGCACTTGCCGCCGGCCATGCACCGCGATTTTTATAACCGGCAGCGCTTCACGCTCAACGTGACCCGCGCCGACATGATCCAGGCCGGCTGGTCGCCCAGCGTGCGCATCTTCGAAGCGGCCGCGTGCGGCACGCCGATCATCAGCGACCGCTGGGACGGCATCGAATCGCTGCTCGTTCCGGGCGAAGAGATCTTTTTGGCCGATTCGCCCGGCGAAGTGCTGCGGCTCCTGCGCGAACTGCCGGAAGAAGAGCGCCGCACCGTGGGCGAGCGCGCGCGCCGGCGCATTCTTTCGGAGCACACCGCCGCCCACCGCGCCGCCGAGCTCGAAGGCTACGCCCGCACGCTGCTGCAAGTGCGCGAGGCGGCATGAAAAGAGGAGGCATGCACATGCACAACAACCAGAAATCAAGCGCGGCCACCGCCGCCACCACGGCAGCCGAACCAGGCGGAGACTCCGCTCGCCAGCAGATCGAGGCGCTGGGCCCCTGGTTCCACAACCTGCACCTGCCCGGGGGCGTGCAAACCTTGCCCAAGCATTTTCTCGGCGGCGACTTTCCCAACTTCAAGTGGCAGGAGATCAAGCCCTTTGTGCCGGAAGACCTCAGCGGATGGCGAGTGCTCGACGTGGGCTGCAACGCCGGCTTCTACAGCTTCGAGCTGGCGCGGCGCGGTGCCTCGGTGCTGGGCATCGATGTCGATGCGCACTACCTTGCGCAGGCGCGGTGGGCCGCCGGCCAGCTGGGCATGGAGTCGCAAGTGGAGTTTCGGGAAATGCAGGTGTACGACCTGGCGCGCTCCGCCGAAACCTTCGACCTTGTCTGGTTCATGGGCGTCTTCTATCACCTGCGCTATCCGCTGCTCGCGCTCGACCTGCTGGCCGAGCGCACGCGCCGCATCATGATGTTCCAGACGCTCACCATGCCGGGCGACTCGGTCTATACCGACACGGCGGACTGCAACATCGACGACCGCACGCCGCTGCTCGAGAGCGGATGGCCGCGCATGGCTTTCATCGAACACCGGCTTGCCAACGACCCGACCAACTGGTGGGCACCCAACCATGCCGGCGTGGAGGCCATGCTGCGTTCCAGCGGGCTTCGCGTCGAGGCGCGGCCGGGTCACGAGATCTATTTGTGCGTGCCCGATGCGCAGGCGCAGGGCGCACGCGCCATCTATGGTTCGCAATACGAGTCGGCCACGGGAGTGATCCGTGGCGGCGGCTGAACCAGGCCAGGAAGGCCGGGCCGGAGAGCCGCCCGTCGCGGGCGTGGTCGACCGCAACATTGCCGCGCTGGTGCGGCGGCGCCAGCAGCAGAAGATATCGACCGGCCTGCAGGACCGGATTGCCGACGCCATTACCCGCTTTGCGGGCAGCATGAAGTTCGTGTACTTGCATCTGCTGATCTATGGGGGGTGGATCGTCGTCAACCTGGGGTGGGTGCCCATGGTGCGAGCCTTCGACCCCACCTTCGTGGTGCTGGCCATGGTGGCGTCGGTCGAGGCCATCTTCATCTCCACCTTCGTGATGATCAGCCAGAACCGCATGGCGGCGCTGGCGGACCAGCGCGCCGACCTCGATCTTCAGATCAGCCTGCTGGGCGAGCACGAGATCACGAAGGTCATCACCCTGGTCACGGAGATCGCAAAACGCATGGACATTCCGGCGGCGCACGACCCGGAGCTCGACGAACTCCGGGAGAACGTTTCGCCGGAACGGGTGCTCGACCGCATCGAGCGCCCTTCGAAAGATACCGGGCAGCCGGACGAGTAGGGCGACCTCTCGGCCGGCTGTTCCTTCCTTCCTTCTTTTCTTACTTCTTGCCGGTAATTCCCTGCGCGGTCGTCAGGTGGCCGTGAACCACGGGCAGCGTCTTGGCCGCATAGGCCTTCAGGTCCGCATCGGCCGCATTGCGCTGTACCTTCTGCAGCATTTCATGCGTCTTCTTGTGGTCGGAAAGGCCCGCCATCGACATGTACTGCTTGTCGAAGGTCTCGCCGCTCAGGGCCTTCAGCGCGGTAGCGGTGGCCTTGTGCTTGGCGTCGGGTTCGGTCGGTAGCTCCACGCCTTTCTTCGATGCGATTTCCTGCAGCTCGCTCAGCGCCTTGGTGTGGTCGTCGACCATGGTCTTGCCGAACTGCTTCACCTCGTCTTTCGAGGCTTTTTCCTGCGCCAGCTTTCCGGTTTCGATCTCGGCGAGGTTGGCCTGCGCAATGTCTCTCATCATGCGCTGGTCGCCCTTCGAGGGCTTGCCTGCCTGGTCCGACTTGCCGGCGGCGCTGCGGGTTTCCGTGGCCTGGTCGCCGCGCGAGCTTGCGCTTTGCGCCGCCGCGGGAAGAGTCGCAGCAAATGCGCAAGCGGCCATTGCGGCCATGCCGAATCGGAATGCAGTGCTTTGGATGGTCATCGATGTACTCCTTGAGGGTGATGATTTTTCGGGCCCGCCCGCAGGAGCGGGGCAGCCGCTTCTTCGTGGCAACGCGCGTGCCCGGCGCGATGCGGGCATGCCGCTTGCCGCTCGCGTTGGCCCCTCTTTCTTCTTCCTTCCTCTCTTTCTTTCTTTTCAACGCCTTGGACGTCCTGTCATGAAAAGATCGCAATCGCGCATGGGCCATGCCAGCGAGTGCTATGAACTGCTTGAATTCCTGTCCCGCCGCCAGATGCCCGTGGTGTGCTCGGAGCCCGACGACATTCACAAGATTCTTGCGCTGCGCAGTGCCTCGCTGCTGCAGGCAATGACGGAGCCGACGGTTGTGCTGCGCACTGGCGAGCGACGGATCGAACGCGCCATCGTGACGGCGATCACCGCCGAAGGCCGCGCCGCCTGCATGATGCGCAGCGCCAATGCACAGTCGGCAGGGCGCCGCTGAGCGGGCTGTTGCCGCGGCTCGCGGCGGGTGCTTCAGAGCTGGCCCTGGCCGTCGCCCGTGCGGTCGTGCACCCAGCGCATGGCTTGCTGCTGCGCATGCCGCAGCGCCTCCGCTTCAGTGGCGTAGGCGATCTCGTCGGTGTCGTTGGGCAGCATGAGTTCCTGCGTGTTCGTTCCCTCGCCTAGGCAGACGACCTCGGGGCGGTACACGCCGGTTTTCATGCGGCGGGCGCAATAGGCAAAGCGCCAGCCGCGGTAGACGAATTCGTGGCGCTGCTCTTCGTTCATTGCGGGTGCTCCGCCGCGGCGGGTGAACCGGCGCCGCGAATCGCGTTCCATCCGACGGGTGTGAGCGCCCGTACTTCGCCGAACTGCCCGTCGCAGGAATCGGGCGGATAGAAGCGGACGTCGACGTGACCGGTGGCCGCGAGCCGCCGCAGCGCGCGAACCTTGGAAGGCCGTGCCACGAAGATGGGGAGGCGCTTGCGGGCCAGCCTTTCGAGATAGCGGTAGGACATGCGGTACCCCTCTCTTTACTGCGGCAACTGTGGCAACTGCTGCAATTCCGGAATGGCCTGCACGCCGCAGGTCGAGCCGTCGTTCGCCGCGCCGAGCGCGCTGCGGCCGTCGGGCGTCAGCGCGAGAAAGCGACCCACCTCGCGGCCTCCGGCATCGGGCTTGAAGGTCAGGGCCGCAACCAGGCCGGCGGCCCGCAGCACCATCAGGTTGTCGATGTCGTGGGGGTTGGTCAGCGTCACAGGCGCAGGGTGCTTCGCGAGCACGCGCAGAAATTCGATGGACATGTTGTCTCCTTATGCGGACTAGGCCGCAGCCCCTATTTCTCCCCCTTGGGCGCGGCGGCGCTCGAAAGGGTCGATGTTCATGCTCTGGCGGTACTTGGTCACGGTGCGGCGCGCAATGCGAAAGCCCTGCTGCGCCAGCTGGCGCGCCAGTGCCGCGTCGCTCAGCGGCGCCACCGGCTTTTCAACCGCAATGAGCTCGCGAATGAGCCCCTGCAATGCCACCGGCGCGCTCGCACCGCCGGCAGCGTGCTCGAGGCCGCGCGAGAAGAAATGCTGCAGCTCGAAAACGCCGGCGGGCGTGGCCATGTACTTGTTGTGCACGGTGCGCGACACGGTGGACGGGTGCACGCCCACTTCCTCGGCGATCTCGCGCAGCCCGAGCGGCTTCATGGCGAGCGGACCATGCTCGAAGAACATCTTCTGCCGCGCGACGATGGCGCGGGCCACGTCGAGAATGGTGGATGCCCGCTGCGACACGCTGCCCACCATCCAGCGCGCCTGCTCCAGGCATTCCTTCATGGCGGCGCACTGGCCTGCGCCGTGTTTCTCGAGCAATTGCGCATAGGTCGAGTTCACCTTCACGCGCGGCAGGGCGCTGGCGTTGAGCGAAGTCCGCCAGGTGCCGCGCACCTTCTTCACGGTCACGTCGGGTATCACCATGCGGGCCTCGGTCTCGCCGAATTGCCAGCCCGGATGCGGGTTCAGGCGCCGGATGCAATCGATTGCGCACTGCACTTCCTGCGGCGCCGCATCGAGCGCCTTGGCAAGCTTGCCCACGTCATGCGTGGCAAGGAGGCCGATGTGCGCTTCGAGAATCCGGCGCGCGAGTTGCCGGGCGCCCGTGTCGGGTTCATCCCCATGCACTGAGGCAGCCTCCAGTTGCAGGCAAAGGCACTCGGCCACGCTGCGCGCTGCCACGCCCGCCGGTTCGAGCGCCTGCACGCGCCGCAGGGCCGTGCGCAATTCGCGCTCCGCATCCGCGCCGGTTTCTCCGAGGGCGGCGCCCACGTCTTCGAGCGAGATGCGAAGGTAGCCGTCGTCGTCCAGCGCCTCGACCATGGCACGCGCAAACGCCATCTCGCGGGCGGAAATGCGCAGCACGCCGAGTTGCCCGTGCAAGTGGGCGCGCAGCGAATCCGGCAGCGGCACGCGCTGCATCAGGTCGAAGCTTTCGTCATGGGACAGGTGCCGATCGCCCGAGGCCGGTGCCGCGGTGATCCGGTCGAAGGCCGCCGCCGCTTCGATGTCCGCGGCGGCATCGGCCGCGGCCGGCACGGTTTCGGCAACGGATTCGTGGCCTTCTTGCGCGGACGGATCGATTTCGAGAAACGGGTTCAGTTCGGCCGCGTCGCGCAGCGCCTGCGCGTATTCCTGCGAGGACATCTGCAGCAGCCGTACGGCCTGCTGCAGGCGGGGGGAAAAGATGGGGGCCTGCACCTGGCGGGCCTGCAAAACAATCGACGTGTTCATGTTTCTCCGTAGCGCCTCCGATCCCGGTGGCGGGATTGCTGCGCAACGGTCGTGCCAAGGTATTTCAGCGTTCGCAAGGCCGAAAACTAGTTTTAAAGTACGCATAAATGGCGTTCGAACGCGCCTTTGCTGCCGGTGCGTTGGAAGCCTTGCGGTAAATCTTGCGGTTCTCCCGGGGCAGACAGGGGTGGTGCGTTTGTCGCAAACTCACGCCATGAAAATTTCATCGGGAGACAGGGAACAGCCCCCGGCGTGGCCGGTGCTGCTGGTCGGCGCTTGCCTCGCCATGACGGGATTTGCGGGGCTGGGGCTCGCGTTCCGGCAGAAGGCCCGCGCCGCGCGGGCTGCAGAAGAAAAGCTGGCGTTGCATAAGGCGCGCATGTACCGCCAGGCGCTGTGCGCGCAGCGCCTCGAACACGATCTTCGAAGCCCGGTGGGCGCCATGGCCGTGGCCTTGGAACTTTTGCGGACCTCCGACGACACCGACACAAGGCGCGAAGCGCTGGAAGTGCTGGAGCGGCAGGTGGCGCGTATGACCTCTCTGACAGAGCAAGTGCACGAATTCGCACAGGGCTTGAACGATTGAACCGTCCGGCGTTTCCCGCCGGTCGGAGCAAGATTCGGCATGGGAGATTCGAGCGCAAGACCGAGCGAAATCCGAGGCAGGCACTCGTTCGCAGTGCAGCACAGGCGTCAAGCCAGGTACGAAGTTGGGCCACACACTTATTGTTGAAGACGACGAAGATTCGGCGCGGATGATTGCCGCCCTGGTCGCGCGCGAGGGGCACACCGTGATGTGCGCGCATTCGATCGCCGCTGCACGCCGCATGGTCGCAATGCAGCGGCCCGACCTGCTGCTGCTCGACCTGCACCTGCCGGACGGGAACGGGTTCGACCTGCTGAACGACCCGGAGATCGTGAGCGACACCATGCTGGTCCTCATGACGGGGCAGGCGAGCCTGGAGACATCGATCAGGGCGCTGCGGCTCGGCGCGGCCGACTATCTGGTGAAGCCGATCAATCCGCAGCACCTCAAGGGCCTGTTGTCGCGGCTGATCGCCCCGTCGCAATTGCGCGCCGAACTCGACGAGGTGCAGGAACTCTGGCGCGAGACCGGGCGCTTCGGCCACCTGATCGGCCGCTCGCAACCCATGCAGCGCGTGTACCGGCAGATTTCGCGCGTGGCCGGCACCGCGGTGACCGTGTTCATCCACGGAGAAAGCGGAACCGGCAAGGAGCTGGTGGCCCGCGCGGTGCACGACCTGAGCCGGCGGCGCGAGCAGCCGTTTCTTGCCGTGAACTGCGGCGCGCTGTCGCCGCACCTCGTCGAGAGCGAAATCTTCGGCCACGAGCGCGGCAGCTTTACCGGGGCCGAGCGCCAGCACCAGGGCTTTTTCGAGCGCGCGCACGGCGGCACGTTGTTCCTGGACGAGGTGACCGAAATGCCGCTCGAGCTGCAGGTAAAACTGCTGCGCGTGCTGGAGAGCGGCACCTTCATGCGGGTGGGCTCCACCCAGGTGCAGCAGACCGACGTGCGCATCATCGCGGCCACCAATCGCGATGCCGGCGAGGCGGTGGCGCGCGGCACCATGCGCGAAGACCTGCTGTACCGCCTCAACGTATTTCCGATCGCGCTGCCGCCCCTGCGCGAACGCGGCGACGACATCGCCCTCATTGCCACGAGCTTTCTGCAAGACCTGGCGCGCCAGGAAGGCGGCAGCAAGCATTTCACGCCGGGCGCGCTGGCGCGGCTGGCCGCGCACCGCTGGCCGGGCAACGTGCGCGAACTGCGCAACGTGGTGCAGCGCGCGTGGGTCATGGCCTCCGGCAACGAGATCGACGAGGAATGGCTGCCCGCCGGAGACGTCGCGGACGCCGGACCGGAGCCCGATGCAACGCGCGGCCGGCCGCTCGCAGCCCCCGCACTCAACGGCCACCGTGACGGCGCTGCGGCGCCCCCCGATGCGGGGGAAGACCAGATCGTGATCGAAGTGGGCACGCAGCTCGCGGATGTGGAGCGGCGCGTCATTCTTGCCACCTATGAGCGCTGCGGGCGCCACAAGGAGCGCACCGCGGCGCTCCTGGGCATCAGCATGAAGACGCTCTACAACCGGCTGAAGGAGTACCAGCAATGAGAAGGCACCGGCGGCTGCGACGGCGTGTTCCGGCGGGAGCATAAGGACGGGCCTGCGGCGGCGGACGCCGCGCGCATTCGCGTGCGATAGCGTTCCTTCCAGCCGCGCAGCCGCAACCTGTAGGCTGCGGCGCCTGCGGGATCGAAGTCTGTTCCCAGATAATTCGCCGGGTTTTCAAGCGGATAGCGGGCGAAATAGCTGCTGAGTTCGTTCATGCGTGTCTCCGGGTGCGTGAAGGTTCTCGCTCGGCGAAGGTCTCGCGCAAGGCGTTCACCGCCCGGCAAACTGCGTGCCGGTGGCAGCGCCGCCGAGCCGGTACGCCGTTTGCCGGAGAGCACTAAGGAGATAGCGCATTGGATGAAATGACCCCCGACCATGCGGAGGAAGCACTGGGCGATCAGATCGACGACGCCGTGCCCTCGCGCGGCTATCGCATGCTGCCCGTCGTCGGCATCGGCGGCTCGGCCGGCAGCATCGAGGCCGTGGGCGAGCTGCTGCAGGCGATGCCTGCCGACACGGGCATGGCCTTCGTGGTCGTTCTGTACCTGCCCGCGGCGCACGAGCATGCGCTGGCGCAGGTGCTGGCGCGGTCCACCCGCATGCGGGTGGTGCTGGTCGGCGGCAGGGAGCGCATCGAGCCCGACACGGTGTATGTGGTTCCGCCCGGCAAGGCGCTGCGCACGCGCGGGGAGCTCATCGAACTGGCGGCGCTTCCGCCGGGCCAGGGCCGCCACATGGCGGTCGACTTCTTCTTTCGCACGCTGGCCGATACCCACGGGGCCCATGCCATTGCGGTGGTTCTTTCGGGCGTGGACAGCGACGGCACCATCGGCATCAAGCGCATCAAGGAACGCGGCGGCCTGACGGTGGCGCAGGAGCCGCAGGAAACCCGGCACAGCGGCATGGTGCAGTCGGCCATTGCCACCGGCATGATCGACTGGGTGTTGCCCGTGCGCGAAATGGGCGCGCGCATTCACGCCTACTACCGCATCGAGCGGCAGCTCAAGCTGCCGCCCGAGCAGTTGCCGGACGGCGAAGACGACGCACCGCCCGCGCCCGACGTGGACGAGGCGGCATTCCGCGAGGTGCTGGCCTTTGTGCGAAGCCGCAGCGGGCGCGATTTTGTCAACTACAAGCGGGCCACCGTGCTGCGGCGCATCGGCCGCCGCATGCAGGTAAACGGCGTGAGCGACCTTGCCGCCTACCTGGACTGCCTGCGCACGCGCCCCGGCGAGGCTGGCGCGCTGCTGCAGGACATGCTGATCAGCGTGACCAATTTCTTCCGCGACGGCGAGTGCTTTTCGGCGCTGGAAGGCATGGTGCACGAGCTGTTCCGCAACAAGACCTCGGCCGACACCATTCGCGTGTGGGTGGTGGCCTGCGCCACCGGCGAAGAGGCCTATTCGATTGCGATGCTGCTCAGCGAGCATGCCCGCATGCTGGAAAGCCCGCCGTCGATCCAGATCTTTGCCACCGACCTGGACGAGGACGCGGTGCGCGCCGCCCGCGAAGGCGTCTACCCGCTGGTCAGCGAGGCGGATGTCTCTGAAGACCGGCTGCGGCGCTTCTTCATCCGCGAACAGCGCGGCTACCGCGTGCGGCGCGAATTGCGCGAAATGGTGCTGTTTGCGGTGCACGACGTGCTGAAGGATTCGCCGTTCTCGCGCATCGACCTGGCCACCTGCCGCAACCTGCTCATCTACCTCAACAGGGAGGCGCAGGCCCGCGTGTTCGAGACGCTGCACTTTGCGCTGGTGCCCGGCGGCCGGCTGTTCGTCGGCGCATCGGAGGCAGTGGACGAGGACAGCCCGCTGTTCGCGGTGCTCGACAAGAAGCACCGCATCTATGCGCATCGCCATGCGCCCAAGGCCGCATTGCCGGTGCCCACCGGCCGCAGCAGCGCCGCGCTGGCGCTGGATGTCAAACGCGCGCTGCCGGTGATTCCGGGGGCGGCGTTCGCGCAGTTGCAGCGCAGCGCGCTGGCGCCGCTCTCCGACGGCCGCACCATGACCTGGGGCGAGCTGCACCTGCGGCTGCTCGACCGCCTGGCGCCGCCTTCCATCCTGCTGGATGCGGACCACGAGATGCTGCACGTGTCGCCCGCGGCAACGCCTTTCCTGCACTTCAGCGGCGGCGAGCCCTCGCGCAACGTGCTGCGCGCCATCGTGCCCGACCTGAAGGCCGAGCTGCAGACCGCGCTCTATCACGTGAACGAAAGGCGCCAGCCCGTCGAAGTGGCTCCGGTGCAGGTGCGGCTGGGCCAGGCCGAAGTCGAGGTGTCGCTGCATGTGATGCCGGTGGAAGAGATCGGCGGCGGGTTGCTGGTGCTGCTGCGGCAGGGCGAGCCCGCTGGCGAGCGCGGCAGCATCGTGGTTCCGCGTGTGGATGCGGAGCCCATTGCCGAGCACCTGGAGCGCGAGGTGACGCGCCTGAAGTCGCAGTTGCGCGAGACGGTGGAGCAGTACGAGACATCGACCGAGGAACTCAAGGCGAGCAACGAGGAATTGCACGCCATGAACGAAGAGCTTCATTCGGCGACCGAAGAGCTCGAGACCAGCCGCGAAGAACTGCAGTCCATCAACGAAGAGCTCACCACCGTCAACCACGAGCTCAAGAGCAAGGTGGACGATCTAGGCCAGGCCAACAGCGACATGCTGAACCTGATGGATGCGACCGCCATTGCCACGGTGTTCCTGGACCGCGAGTTCCACGTGACCCGCTTCACGCCCAGCGCGGTGGCCATCTTCAAGCTGATTGCCACCGACGTGGGGCGGCCGCTCTCGGACCTGACCACGCCGCTGGACTACCCGCAGCTCGCGGCGGATGCACGCAAGGTGCTGCAGACGCTGCAGCCCTCCGAGCGTGAAGTGGGCGACAGCGCCGGCAACTGGTACCTGGCGCGCGTGCGGCCCTACCGCACCATCGAAGACCGCATTGCCGGCGTGGTGCTCACCTTTGTGGACATCACCGATCGGAAGGAGGCGCAGGAGTCGCTGCGGCAGTCGCAAGAGCGCTTCAGCGCCATCGTCAACCAGGCCTCGGTGGGCGTGGCGCAAACCCGGCTCGACGGCGAGATCACCTTTGCCAACACCTGCTATCACGAGCTCATGGGCTACGGCGAGAACGAGCTTGCCGGCGTGAGCGCGCTCGACCTGGTGCACGCCGCCGACAAGCCGGCCATCTCGGCGCTGTTCGCGCGGCTGGCCCGGTACGGCGAACCGTTCCAGAGCGAGAGCCGCAATGTCCGCAAGGACGGCTCCTTCATCTGGCTGCACAAGAGCGTGACGGTGCTCACCGATGCGGGCGGCAAGCCCGATTCCGCGCTCATTGTGTGCAGTGACATCAGCGAACGCAGGACCGCCGAAGAAGCGCTGCGCGAAAGCGAGGAGCGCTTCCGGCTGATGCTCGAAAACGCTGTCGACTACGCGATCTTCTCGGTCGACATGGAGCGCCGCGTCAAGAGCTGGAACACCGGCGCCGAGCGGCTCCTGGGCTACACCGAGGCCGAGATCCTCGGCCGTTCGGCCGACATCATCTTTACCGAGGAAGACCGCGCGGCGGGCGCCCCGCAGGAAGAGGCCCGCACCGCGCTCAGCGCCGGCAGGGCGGCCGACGACCGGCTGCACGAGCGCAAGGACGGCTCGCGCTTCTGGGCCAGCGGCGCCCTCATGCCCATGCACAACGGCGAGGGCGCTGTCGTCGGCCTGGTGAAGGTGCTGCGCGACCAGAGCGAGCAGCGCGCGGCGCAGCAGGAGGTGGAGCAAAGCCGCGGCGAACTGCTCGATGCGCTGCGCGCCAACGAGGCCGCGCGCCAGGCGCTCGAAGCCGCCGACGCCGCCAAGGACCGCTTTCTGGCGGTGCTTTCGCACGAGCTGCGCAATCCGCTCGCATCGATCAGCGGCGCCGCCGAACTGCTGGCGCCCGAGGCGCTTCCCACGCAGGAGCAGGCGCGCGCCGCGCGCGTGGTGCGGCGCCAGGCCGCGGCCATGAAGGTGCTGCTGGGCGACCTGCTGGACGTGTCAAGCCTGCGCCGCGGCCGGCTGGTATTGCGCCGCGAGAGGGTCGCGGCGCAGAACATCGTCGATGCGGCGCTGGAGGCGACCCGCCCGCTGATGGAGCAGGGCCGCCACAAGCTCGAACTCGACATCTTCGCCGCCGAGATTCCGCTCGATGCCGACCCGATGCGCCTGACGCAGGTGATCTCGAACCTGCTGTCCAACGCAGCCAAGTACACGCCGGAGAGAGGCGAGATCCAGTTGGCGGTGCATGCCGATGCGGATGCCGGCCATGCGATCTTCACCGTCACGGACAACGGCATCGGCATGGACCCGGACACGGTCGACACGATGTTCGAGATGTTCACGCAGAGCGTGCATGCGCACGAGCGCTCGGCCGGCGGCCTGGGCATCGGGCTGGCGCTGGTGCGCAACATCGTCGAACTGCACGGCGGCACCGTCACCGGCGAGAGCAAGGGGCTCGGCCATGGGAGCCGGTTCACGGTGCGTATTCCGCTTGCGGAGCCGCTCGCATCCGAAGCCGCGCCGGGGCATGTGAAATCCGAGCCTGCCTCGCCGGCTGCTGCGGTGGAGGGCGCACCGCAGCGCGTGCTGCTTGCGGACGACAACGTGGACGCCCTGTGGGGCATGGCGCGCATGCTGTCGATCGCCGGGTTCAGCGTAAAAACCGCCGACAACGGGGTCGATGCGCTTCGGGTGGCGGAGCACTTCCGGCCCGATGCGGCCGTGCTCGACATCGGCATGCCCGGGCTCGACGGGCACGAGGTGGCGCGCCGGATTCGCGCACAGCCCTGGGGGCGCGGCATGCTTCTTGTGGCCGCCACGGGGTGGAGCCAGCCCGAAGACAAGCTTGCGGCGCTGGAGGCGGGGTTCGACGAGCACCTGGTGAAACCGGTGGCCGCGGCAGACGTTCAGCGCCTGCTGCGGGCGCGCGACGGGGCAGCGGCCGCGGGCGGCTGACGGCCCGGGGGACGCACCCCCAGGGCGCGCCGGGCATGCCGTTTGCCCTGAAGGAAGACACGTACTTTTTCGTGTACTTCTGCTGGTCAGGAATGCTGAACTCTGTTCCCCAAAACCAAGCCATTTTCATTGGCGCTTCCGTGGGCGGCGTCTATGCAATGCTCGATCTGGTCGCTGACTTGCCGGCCGATTTTCCTGCGCCCATTTTCTTTGTGCAGCACATCGGCGCCCACCGCAGCCACCTTGCCTCCCTGCTCAACGACCGCGGGCCGAACCGCGCCGTTGAAGCAAAGCAGGGCGACGTGGCCGCACCGGGCACCATCTACATTGCACCGCCCGACCACCACATGCTGCTCGAGGGCGGGGTGATTCGCCTGACCCGCGGGCCCAAGGAACACCATGCCCGCCCCGCCATCGACCCGTTGTTCCGTTCCGCCGCGCTGGATTGCGGCCCGCGCGCCGTGGGCGTGGTGCTTACCGGCAGGCTCGACGACGGCAGCGCCGGCCTGCGCGCCATCAAGGATTGCGGCGGCATTGCCGTGGTGCAGGACCCGGCCGAAGCGCATGAGCCCAGCATGCCGCAGAGCGCGATGGCCGCGGTGCAGGTGGACCACGTGGTCGGGCTGCGGGAAATGGGGCAGCTTTTGTTCCAGCTGGCGCAGCCGCGCCGCGAGCAGCCGGCTTGCGAGCCGTCGGCCGCGTTGCGCCGCGAGTACGCCGTGGCCTTGGGAGAGCGCACCGTGGAAAACCTGAAGGTGATCGGCGAGCCCTCGATGTTCAGCTGCCCCGACTGCGGCGGCGTGCTGTTCGAACTGCACGACAAGCACCCTGTGCGCTACCGCTGCCACACGGGCCACGCCTTCAGCGCGCGCAGCCTTGCCGCCACGCAGGAGCAGGTGACCGACGCGGCCCTGTGGACCAGCCTGCGCGCCATGCAGGAGAAGGAATCCATTTTGCGGCGGCTGGCCGAGGTCCAGAAGGCGGAAGGCGTGGGCAACGCCGAAGAATCGCTGCGCGAGGCCGACGAGCTCGCGGTTGTGAGCGCCGCATTGCGCAAGCTCACGTTGAAGGCGCCCAGCCCGGCGAGTTTCGACGCGAGCTGAGCCCTTCGTTCCCGCACCGTTACTTCTTTTTGGGCGGCATGGTGCCGTCGGCACCCGCGGGCAGCGCCGGACCTTCGCCCATGCCAAGCTCCGCGCCGGTGAGCGGATCGCCGTCGGGGCGCGACTGCGTGCGCGCCGCCATCTGCTGCAGCACCGGCGCATCCGCATCGCTGAGCTCCACCGTGGCCAGGCCGTCGCCGCCGTCCACCGGCCCCGACTCTTGCGTGACGGGCACGAAGTCCCAGCGCTCGCCCTGGTTCCAGGGGCCGCGCAGGTCCGCGTCGCTCTTGGACATGCGGAAGTACACGTTGGTGAAGCGCGGGTCGCCCGGCAGCTTGCCCGGCGGGAAGTTGGGCTCGATGGAATACAGCGCCTTCTCGAAGGACTTCTGGTGCGCGATCTCGCGTGTCATGAGAAACGTGAGCGCGTCCTTCACGCCCGGATCGTCGGTCAGGTTGATGAGCCGTTCGTACACGATCTTGGCGCGCGCCTCCGCCGCAATGTTGGAGCGCAGGTCTGCCGTGGGCTCGCCGATGGTGTCGATGTAGGCGGCCGTCCACGGCACGCCGGCGGAGTTGACCAGCGGCGGCCCGCCGCCGTAGAGCACCTGCGTGATGTGGCTGTCGTTGCCCGCGCCGGTGATGGTGCGGTACATCTCGCCTTGCTCTTCCACGCCTTCGGCCAGCCGCCCCTTGGCGCCCTTGTTGAGCATGCCGACGATGGTGCCGATGATCTCGAGGTGGCTCAGCTCCTCGGTGGAAATGTCGAAGAGCATGTCCTTGCGGCCCGGGTCGTCGTCGCCGAGCGCCTGGGTGAAGTAGCGGCAGGCCGCGGCCAGCTCGCCCTGCGGGCCGCCGAACTGCTCGAGCATGAGGTTGGCGAGGCCGGGATTGGTCTCGCTCACGCGCACCGTGTACTGCAGTCGCTTGTTGTGAGAAAACATGGGGACTCCTTGCGTTGGGTTGGGTCTGGGTCTGATGAATGAACGGCCGCGCCCTTCGGCACCACCGCACGTTTTTCGCGGCAAGCGGCGTGCCCCCCGCGCGTGCGGCAAAGACTGACAAGGCGTTGGGAAGCAGCCTTGCTTGGTCTCTGCGCACGCATCACAAACATCGGCCTTGTTTCTTTCACCAAACTTTTTTTTCGAGGAATCCACAT
Source organism: Variovorax sp. CCNWLW235 (assembly GCF_037204085.1). Classification (NCBI taxonomy): domain Bacteria; kingdom Pseudomonadati; phylum Pseudomonadota; class Betaproteobacteria; order Burkholderiales; family Comamonadaceae; genus Variovorax; species Variovorax sp. CCNWLW235. The sequence goes on from NZ_JBBCBW010000014.1 coordinate 118,676, forward strand.
GCCCGTCAAGAGCCTCTCCGACCTTTTCGTTCACGAGCTTTCCGACACCTACAGCGCCGAAAAGCAGATGACGCGCTCGCTGCCCAAGCTGGCCCGCGCCGCCACCGACGAGGGCCTGGCCTCGGCCTTCGAAACGCACCTGGAAGAAACGCGCGGCCAGGTCGAGCGCATCGAACAGATAGCCGAGCTGCTGCAGATCAAGATCAAGCGCATCAAGTGCGAAGGCATGGCCGGCCTGGTCGAGGAGGGCGATTCGCTGATCGACCAGATCGAGAAAGGCCCGGTGCTCGACGCCGCCCTGATCGGCGCGGCACGAAAGGTGGAGCACTACGAGATTGCGGGCTACAACTCGCTGTGCACGCTGGCCAAGAAACTGGGGCACACAGAAGCTGTCTCATTGCTCGAAGCCTCGCTGGCCGAGGAAACAGCCACGGACGGCAAGCTCAGCGCGCTGGCCGAGGCGCAGGCCATGGAAGAGGCCATTGCCGAGGAGTGAGCGAGCGACCCGGCTTTCCATGCCCGCACCCCGGCAAGGGGGCGGGCACGCCGTTTGCCCCGTGTGAGGTCGGCGCGCAGCGGTTGCGCGCACAGGCCCGCACTGTGTTCGCGGAGCGAAGGAAAGCATTCGATGAACGATCAAGAAGGGCGCATCCGCAGCCGGCGCGGCTTTGCGGGAATGGATCCCGAACGCCAGAGAGAGATCGCCAGGAAGGGGGCGCGCACCGCCCATGAGCTGGGCCTTGCCCACGAATTCACCCCCGAGGAAGCCCGCAACGCGAGGGCGAAGAGCCTGAGCGCGCGGGCCCAGGGAGCCGCGAACACGCAGCAGCAGGAGTAAGCAGCAGGCCCAGGCCGCCGCGGTCAGGCGATCGCGGCGCGCAGGGCGGAGGGCTCGAAGGTCCTTGCAAGCACGGCATCGAACCCGGCAATTCCGCCCTTGTCCTGCTGCTCTTGCGCCAGCGAGGAGCCCCACACGGCCACCATGCGGCCTTCGAAGCCGGCGTCTCGCGCGCGCCGGCCCATCGCCAGCCCCGAGCCGGTCGAGGTCCGCACGTCGACCACCGCGATTTCAGGCGCTCGCTTCATGAGGACGTTGTAGCCGCCGTCGCTGCTCGCGGCAAGGTCGACCTTGTAGCCCGCGTCCGAAAGAAGCCCACTCAGCACCGCCAGCAGCCTGGCGTCGTCCGACACGACCAGCGCTCGGCCGGGTTCGCCCGCGGCCCGCTGCGCATGGACGACGAGCTCGTTCATTCGGGCCGAGAGCTGGCGTACCTGCCTCGACACCACGACGGCCGCTTCGTGCAGCACGTCTTGCGGAAGTTCAACCCGGGCGAGCACTTCGCTCGCGGAGGAGATGGCGGCCAGTGCATTGCGCGCGTCGTGCACGCAGCGGCTCAGATCCTTCGGGTCGTCGACGATGGAATGTTGGGACATGTGAATCTGGAACATTGAAGGCGACACTTTCCATGGCATACGGCGTGCCCGGCGCGGAGCAAGGGCAAGGGCAAGGGCAAGGGCAAGGGCAAGGGCAAGGGCAAGGGCAAGGGCAAGGGCTGCCGCGCGTTCCGTTATTTGCCGCAAGGTTTACCGGCACGCAGGGCTCGGTATGTGGCTTACAGCGGCCTCGGCGCCAGGAGGACAAGGTGCGCCGCGGTGCCGGCCATCATGAATCGCAAACCCGCTGAGCAATGCTGCCAAGCCGGTATCCAGGAGTAAAGAATGACCCGTCCTCCCGAACAATCGCCCGTGAACATCGACCAGAACCGCGCCGTGGGGCAAGACAGTCCTGAAGAGGGAAGCGAAATCGGCCGCGAGGCGAACAAGCGCCATGGCTATCCGGGCTCGCGCGACATCGGCACCAACGCCTCGCAAAGCATGCAGGTGGGCGAGAAGCCGCCGCCCAGAGACGCGCCCAAGCCGCACAAAGGCGAGACCGATCCGGACAGGCGCCGCTAGGGCGAGCCGGCGTCTGCGGGGCTAGCCGACCACGGCCTCCAGGAACTCGATCAGCGCCTTCGACGGATCGTCCCGCGCCAGCGGAATCATCTCGATGCCCCACTGCGCGAGCACGGCCTGCTGCACCTCGTTGGCCGAAGGCGAGAACAGATAGGAAACCGGCTGCGCCACGTCGGGCACCGACTGCTTCCACAGCCGAGAGAGCTTGTAGAAAAGGTAGCGGATGTTCACGTCCGCCAGGCTGTACCCGATGAAGACCACCGAGCGCCCGAGCACGTCGGCGCGCAGCTTGATGTCCAGCGGCGACTCGAAGTCGAGCCGGGCGAAGTAGCTGCTTTCGTCGAGCACGATGGAGGCGTCGTCCTCCAGGTCGCCGTGGAACTTGATGATCTGCGTGACGCCCGGGTGCAGCTTGGCAAGGTCGGCAACGCTTACGATCTTGGTGTACTTCACCTTGTGGTGCTCGAAGGCGGTCTCCAGCCAGCGGTCGTAGTTGGTGGTGTAGATGATCGGGAAGCGGCCCTTGGCCAGCAGTTCGTGGATGCGCGAGCTTTCCACCCGGACGTCGCCGCGGTGCCATTCGCGGTCCATCCAGCTGCGCAGCGGGCCGATGCTGCCGTGCCGGAGGCGGAAGTACTCGGCCAGGGTGAGATAGCCGCCCTTGTCGCCGAAGGAGCGTGCATCGATGCCGAGCTCGCGTGCCATGTGCTCGATGAGCGCCGACCACGGCGGCAGGCCCAGCCCCATCGAGATGCCGGCGCCCACGAACAGCACCACCTTGCCGCGCCGATGCGCTTCGCGCAGCTGCGCGAGCTTTTCGTCGTCGGGCTTTTGCACTGCGGTGCGCGGCGGCGCGGCCCGTGGCTTCGAGCGTGGCTTGGAGCGCTTGGCGGTGCGTCGCGAAGGCGCGGTCGAACTCATGGAAAGCAATGCGTTGTGAATGGCTCGTGCAGCATGCCCGTGCGGAGCGCCGCCGCCTGTGGGCGCTATCCGACGGGGCCTGTGGGCGTCTGCTGGCGCGGTGCCTTTGCATGCAGCAGATGCTTGTGCCGTGTTCCACTTTTTACGGGGCAGACAGGCATGAACAAGGATTCGGTCAAGCAGATCCGGCCCGGCGCATTCTCGGAGTCGGTCGCGGGCGAAGAAGACCCGGGCGCATCGGTGGACCTGGTGCAGCCCCCGCCCATGCAGCCCGGCGACGAGGCGCCGCGCGGCGTGCCGGGAACCGGCGAAACAGTGTGCCGGCTGTGCGGCGGCAGCGGGCGCAGCAAGGGCGGCGAAACCTGCCCTGAGCGCGGCGGCACGGGCAAGGTGAACGTGGGCGTTGGTGGCGGCTGAGCTTGCGGCGCAGCGCTTCACCCGCTGCGATCGTCCGGCGCCAGGCGCGCCACCCATGAACCGATGCGCCCCCGGGAATAAGCCAGTGCGTGATAGAGCGACAGCGCGCCACGCGCCCAGCGCACGTAGAGCGAACGGCGGCCCGCCCATCGTGCGGCCGCGAACAGCCGCCTGCTCCAGCGCGTGATGGCGGCGCGCATGCGGTAGATGAGCTTGCGGCGCCAAGGCAACGCCCGGCCGGGGGGCACCCGCTTGACCGGTTGCAGGCCGCGCCGCCGCCAGCTGAGCCGGTAGGCCAGGCCTTCGCGGCGCTGGCGAAAGCCCGCTGCCTGGGTTTGCGCGAGAAACGCCGCATCGACAGGGGCCAGTTTCAGGCGCCCCTCCGCCATGGCGTTGGCGACGAGCTCGTGCAGCACCGGCGAACGGACGATCACCACGTTGGTTCCGCGTCCGTCCGACGCGTAGGGCTCCACCCATGCGTCGCCGAAGGAGATGTCCGCCGTTTCTGAAACCACGTCGTCGCAGAAATTGCAGGCCTCGTTCTGGAAGAACCCCGATCCCCAGTCGCCCTCCGCCAGGTGGAACCAGTCGCGCTGCACGCTGCGGCCGTCGCGCAGCACGAACTGCGCGGTGTACCAGTTGGCGGGCCGCCGCTCGTCTTTCAGCCGGTATTCCACGCTGCGGATGTCTTCGACGTTCACGCCCATCTGGTAGGCGAAGCTCTCGATCAGGCGCGCGCTTTTCATGTGGCCGCAAAACAGGCCCAGCGTGAACGCAATGCGCTCGCGCATCAGCGGGTCTTCGCGCCGCAGCAGCTGCACGGCCTTGATGAAGCAGGGCACGCCGACCACGGCATAGCGGCCAGGAACGGCGCGAATCGTCTCGAGCACCTCCGACATTTCCACCGGGTAGTAGCGCGACTTGGCGCCGGTGCCGATCTCCTCGGGCGTGCGCGAGAGGCCGTAGCGAAAGAAGCGGTCGCCGCCCGCGGGCAGCACATGGGCCACCGCATCCACCAGCCTGGCGCGCAGCAGCTCCGCAGCGGTCCAGCTGACCATGCCGCCGGAACTGCCTTGCGCGCGAAAGTTTTGTTCGTCGGCATGCCCCACGTAGGCGCCGTCGAAGCGGCCCACGAGCAGGTCGTCATGAACGGCAGCGGGGAACAGGTTGGCCGCGAGCTCGGTTTCATTGCGCGCTGCCGGAGAGAAAGGGCATGTGCGCGAGAAGGCAGCGGGGCCCTGACGCAGCCATGCCGCGGGGCCCTGGGGCTTGAGTTCGCCGTGCCCATCGAGCCGCATGCGGGGCGCTTCGCCGTCCACCGCGAAGGCAGCGGGCTGCTCGCTGCGCGACTGCGCGACGCAGCTGCCGCACCCGATGCAAAGGCCGGAGCGCACGATGCTGCCGGGCGTCAGCAGCGGCCGCGGCTCATGCATGGGCGCGCTCCCGTGCGAGGACATCCAGTTCTTCCTGCAGCGCGTGGTGGAGGTAGCTTGCCGACGAAGCGCGCAGGGCCGCAATGCGCGCCTCCACCGAAGACGCGAGAGCTTCGGACAACACCGCGTCACAGTGCGAAGCCGGCGTACCTGCATCCGCCAGATGGTGCTGCGCGCCCAGCGCAAAGAGCAAATCGTGGATCTTGATCGCGCGGTAGGCCGAGTTTTCGCACAGAAAGGGCTTGCGGTTTCGCAGCGCGAAGACGCAGCCGTGAAAGAAGTTGGTCGCCACCGCGTCCGCGTCGGCCATGAAGCGGGCGAAGTCTTCGGGACCGGCGGTGAGCCACTGGGTATCGGCCCAGTCGTTGCGGTAGCCGATGCTCACCAGGCGCATGTTGCGCTTGCGTGCCCACTCGCGCATGCGCGTCGCGAACCAGTCGCTGAAGTTGTGGCCATACACGGCCACGTGGCGCGGCGCCTGCCCGCTCTTGCGGGGCCGCTCGCCGGATTCCGGCGGCGGTGCGAATTGCAGGCAAGGGTCGAGCACCAGTTCGGGCGTGTGGCCCAGTGCCTTGCCCAGCAGCGCGCGAGAGTTGGCATCGCGCACCGACACGCTCTGAAAGTTGTGCAGCATGCTTGCCCACTGTTGCGGCAAACCTTGCCCCGCCGGGTAGCTGCCGAAGCTTGCCGCATACGCAACGAGCCGCTTGGCACGGATCCGTTCGCCGAAGAAAAGCGGGCAGCGCCCATACCAGGGATGGGCAAGGTTCCACACCTCGTCGCTGCCGACCACCACGGCGTCGAATGCCTCCGCGCCCTGCGGGTTCTCCAGCGCAAACGGGCGCGAGAGCGGGAGCGAGGCGATCGATGCCAGGAACTTGCGCGTCTTGTGCGCATAGAGCTTGCGGTCCGCGGGAGGAACCGGGGTGGGCAGCACCGGCTGAAGGGCGCAGCGCCACTCGGCCATGTTCACGCGGTGCGAGTGATGGTCGAGCAGCACGGCGCGGTGGCCCATGTTTCGAAGCGCTTGCACCAGCAGGCGCGCCTGCCAGTAGGAGCCGTAGTTGATGCAGCGATGAAAGGTGAGCACGCCGATGTTCATCGGCTGCGCTGCGGAGCGCGCGGACGAATGCGGTGCCAAATGCGCGGACGAACGCGCGGACGAGTCGAATGCGAGGGTGAGGGCGGGCGGTTGCATCGCTCCGACGCTAGGCATGGCACCGCGGGCGATGCGTCGGACGACGTGCCGTCGGCCGGTGCGCGCACCCTATGGCGATGGCAATCGTCCTACTTGCCGGGGGGCGGTGCCCCGTGCGCGCCATGCGGCCCGCTGCCGGTGGGGTCCGCAAGCTGCACCGCCTTGCCTTTTTGCCAGCTGTCCGCGCCTTCGGCGATGGCAGGTGCGGGAATGTCTTCGCGGTTCTTTTTCTTCTCGGCGGAATCGACGCCGAAGCGCTTGTCGCGCTGCGCCACCATGTCGGCGTTGGCTTGCCCGTCGGCGGTGAATCCCATCATGAGCTGCGGCACGCCGGTAGGGAGTTCCTTGTGCATGTCGGTGTGCCAGGTGTGAAAGGTCTTGCCGTAGGTGCCGATGAGCTTTTTCATGAGCTCGTGTTCGGCGGCCTGCGGAATGCCGGGCGCGATGAGCTGGCCGGACTTCACCTCGTGCACATGGCTGTGCCACAAGGCCTTTTCTTGCGGCGGCAGCGACTTGAAGAGTCGCTCGCTCACGATGTATTCGACGCCCATGATTCTCGCGTTCTTCACATTGCCGTCGTAGATCACGCACTGGATCAGCTCTTCGTTCAGCACCGAGCAGTAGTGGTGCGCTTCCATCTGGGCCTGCATGTTGCCGCTGTAGAAATGAAAGCCGTCCAGGTAGGCGTTCAACGCATCGAGCGGCGGCTTGTCCTGCAGGGCGGCGGCACCGGCTTCGAGCGTGGCGGTTTTCGCGCTCTTGCCGGCACCCGGCGAATCGACGCTGGAACCGGTGTTGCTGCCGCCGCACGCCGTGAGCAGCGCGCCAAAGGCAAGCGGAAGGAGACATCGCAAAGGCATGGCTTGCATGGTGGGTTCTCGATAAGGAGAAGAGAAAACCGCGACCATGCGCCGCAGGCGTCCGGCGGCGGCAAGATGCAGCCGACGCGGTGTGTAGGAACAGCGCGAAAACCCTGCCACCTGCACGCTTGGCCGGCCCGCACGCCGCAAACCGCGAAAATCAGGGAAAAAACCGACCGCAAACCCGGAATATGGCGGCCGCAAGGGGCAGAATTTCGGGATCGAATGCCGCGCGCGGCAGGCTCCGGGGCGCTGGCCCCGCAATGACCTTTCAATGCCCAAATCGAATCCGCCTTCGCCTTCTTCCGCCGATGAACGCAAGCTCACGCCCAGCACGCTGAGTTTTCCCGTCATCGGCATTGGCGCCTCCGCGGGCGGGCTGGAGGCGTTGATACGCTTCTTCGAGCAGATGCCGGCCGATGCGGGCATGGCGTTCGTCGTCATCCTGCACCTGTCGCCCCGGCACGAGAGCAATGCGGCCGAGATACTGCAGCGCTCCACGCAAATGCCGGTGATGCAGGTCACGCAGCCGGTGCCGGTCGAGGCGGACCATGTGTACGTGATTCCGCCCGGCGTCGAACTGACCATGAACGACGGCTACCTGCAGGCCGCGCCCAGCGAGCGGGTGAAGGGCCAGCACCTGGCCGTGGACGTGTTCTTTCGCACCATGGCCGAAGTGCACAAGGAGCGGGCCGTCTGCATCGTGATGTCGGGCACCGGAAGCGACGGCGCGGTGGGGCTCACGCGCGTGAAGGAGCACGGCGGCATTGCGATGGCGCAGTCGCCCGAAGACGCGGCGCACGACGGCATGCCGCGCGCCGCCATTGCTACCGGCATGGTCGACATCGTGCTGCCCGCGGCCGAGATGGGCGAACACCTGGTCGAGCATTGGCTCAACGCGCAGCGCATTCGCATGCCCTACGGCGGGCAGGCGGAACTCCTTCATGAGACCGACACGGGCGAAGCGGCCAAGCGGGCAGAAAAAGCGCTGCAGGAAATCATGGGCCTGTTGCGCACCTACACGCGGCACGACTTTCGGCACTACAAGCGCGCGACGGTGCTACGCCGCATCGAGCGCCGGCTGCAGGTGAACCGACTGGCCGATCTGCCGGCGTACCGCAACTTTTTGCACGACCATCCCGAAGAGGCGGTGCCGCTGCTGCAGGACATGCTCATCAGCGTGACCAATTTCTTTCGGGACCCCGGAGCCTTCGAGGCGCTCGAGCTCGATGCGCTTCCCAGGCTGATCGAGGCCAGGCAGCCGGGCGAGCAGGTGCGCGCCTGGGTGGCGGGCTGCGCCACCGGCGAGGAGGCCTATTCGCTGAGCATTTTGCTGCGCGAGCAGATCGACAAGCAGGCCAAGCCGCTCGACATACAGATCTTTGCCACCGACATCGACGGGCGGGCGATTGCCACGGCGCGCAGGGGGCTCTACGCGCAGGGCATTGCCGAAGACATCTCGGCGTCGCGGCTGCAGCAGTTCTTCGTGCCCGAGCAGGACCAGTACCGCGTGACGACTTCGGTGCGCGAGCCGGTGCTTTTTGCGCTTCACAACCTGCTGCGCGACCCGCCGTTCTCGCGGCTGGACATCATCTGCTGCCGCAACCTGCTGATCTACCTGGACCGTGCGGCGCAAGCCCATGTGCTGGAGATGTTCCGCATTGCGCTGCGGCCGGGTGGCTACCTGTTCCTGGGCACTTCGGAATCGATCGATGCGGTGGGCAGCCTGTTCACCGCAGTCGACAAGAAGAACCGCATCTACCGCGCGAACCCCGAATTGCCGACCGGGCGCCACATGCCGCTCATCAGCGATACGCCGTTCAAGGCGGGCTCGCCCGACCCACTGGAAGCACTGCGCTCGCCCAAGCGCCCCGAACGCCTGAGCTTTGCCGAACTGCACCAGCGCGCGCTCGAGCAGTTCTCGCCGCCGAGCGTGCTGATCAACAGCGAGCACGAGGTGCTGCACCTGTCCAGCGGTGTCGGCCGCTTTCTGGAGCGCGCCGGGGGCGAGCCGTCGAACAATCTGCTGAACAACGTGCGGCCCGACCTGCGGCTGGAACTGCGCACCGCGCTCTTCAAGGCCGCGCAAACCTCGCGCAGCGTGGAAACGCGGCTGGTGCAGAGCCGGGGCGACGGGCGGCAGGTGTTCCTGAACATCACGGTGCGCCCGCTGCAGCAGAAGGAAAACGAAAAAGAAGGCTCGCCGCAACTCACGCTGGTGGTGTTCGACGAGGTGGAAGACAGCATGCGCCCGGAAGGCGGCGAGCCGGCCGACGCGGCGCGCGAGCTGCTCATCGGCCAGATGGAAGACCAGATCCGCCAGCTCAAGCTGCATCTGCAGGAAACCATCGAAGGCGCCGAAACCTCGACCGAGGAACTGAAGGCCTCCAACGAGGAACTGCAGGCCATCAACGAAGAGCTTCGCTCCGCCACCGAAGAGCTCGAGACCAGCAAGGAAGAGTTGCAGTCGATGAACGAGGAGCTCGTGACGGTGAACTTCGAGCTCAAGATGAAGGTGGAAGAGCGCGGCCACATCAACGACGACCTGCAGAACCTCATCACTTCGTCGGAGATTGCCACGGTGTTCGTGAGCCGGGGCATGCACATCAAGCGCTATACGCCGCATGCGAGCAAGCTGTTCAACCTGATTCCGTCGGACCTGGGGCGTTCGCTGTTCGACATCACGAGCCGGCTCAACTACCCGGAGCTTGCGGAAGACACGGCCTCGGCCTTCAAGGACCTGCGCATTACCGAGCGGCACGTGACCAGCGTGGACGGGCGGCATTTCATGGCGCGAATACTCCCGTACCGCACGGCGGAAGACAAGATCGAAGGCGCGATCCTGAACTTCTTCGACATTACCGAGCTGCGCGCCGCGGAAGAGAGAGTGCGCGCGGGCGAAGAGCGGTTGCGCATGGTGGCCGCAACCACGCGCGACTTTGCCATCGTCACCTGCGACGACCAGGGCCAGATCACCACTTGGAACGCCGGCGCCCAGCGCATCTTCGGCTACAGCGAGGAAGAGATGATCGGCCGGCCGCTGGCGGTGATCTTCACCGCCGAAGACCAGGCCAACGGCGTGCCCGAGCGCGAGATGCGCCGCGCGGTGGAGCTGGGCCGGGCCGAAGACGAGCGCTGGCACCAGCGCAAGGACGGCAGCCGCTTTTTCTGCAGCGGCGTGACCACGCCGATGGAGCCCGCCGCGGGCGGTGGCTTTGCCAAGATTGCGCGCGACATGACGGGCACCAAGCAGCATGAGCTCGCGCAGGAGCACCGACTCTTCAAGGAGAAGAAGGCCAGCCTCAGCGCGCAGGCGGCCAACGAGCTGAAGGACAAGTTTCTTGCGGTGATGTCGCACGAACTGAAGCAGCCGCTCAACCTCATCCAGATGAACGCCGAGCTGCTGATGCACATGCCGGCCACCGCGGAGGTGCCGGCGGTGCGGCGGCTGGGCGAAACCATCAAGCGCGCCGTGGCCAGCCAGACGCGCATCATCAACGACCTGCTCGACCTTTCGCGCATTCGCACCGGCAAGCTGCGGCTGAACCGCGTGCCCGTGGACCTGGGCGAGTTGGTGCAGACCACGGCACATGCCGCAGTGAACGACGTGGCCGGCAAGAAGCTGGCGCTGGATTCGAACTGCGAGGCCGGCGTGCTGTGCAACGGCGACCGCATACGCATGGAGCAGATCGTGTGGAACCTGCTCAGCAACGCCGTGAAGTTCACGCCCGACGGTGGCAGCATCATGGTGCGCGTCACCGCCGACGAGAGCTTCGGCAAGCTGATCGTGGCCGACAGCGGCTGCGGCATTGCGCCGGAGTTTCTGCCGCATGTGTTCGGCATGTTCAACCAGGCCAGCAGCGACGCGACGCCTCCCAATGGCGGCCTGGGCATCGGCCTGGCGCTGGTGCATGAACTGACGCGGGCCCATGGTGGCCGCGTCGAAGTGCATTCACCGGGGCTGGGCCTGGGGGCCGAGTTCAGCGTGTGGCTGCCCCGCGTGGGGGCGGCGGTAGAAGCGGTGATCGAAAAAGCCCCGGCCGAAGTGAGCCTGCGCGGCTGGCGCGTGCTCGCGGTGGACGACTATGCCGACGCGCTGGCTCCGTTTGCCGAGGTGCTGAGGCTCGAGGGCGCGATTGTCGATATTGCGCCAAGCGCAAAAAAGGGCCTGGAGCTGCTCGAATCGAATGCCTACGACCTGCTGGTGTCCGACCTCGGCATGCCCGAGATGGACGGCTACCAGTTCATAGCCGAAGTTCGGCGTCGGCCGGAGACGCGCGAGCTGCGCTCCATTGCCATGTCCGGCTTTGGCCGGCGCGCCGATGCACGCCGCGCGCTGGAGGCTGGGTTCAATGCGCACTTGCCCAAGCCCGCGTCCATCGACGAACTCAAGGCGGCCATCGGCAAGCTGTGAGCGTTTGCGTGTGTGTGCGGCTCAGGCGCCGTGCCGCAGCAGGAAGCCGCTGGCAGGCGCGATCCATTCGACCTCGCCGCCGGCCTGCACGGCGGCTGCACCCATTGCGCCGGTGAACAGCGTGCGCTCCTCGGGCAGCAGAAACTGAAGCGCGGCAGGTGAAGCGTCGCCCGGGGCCGATTGGGCCACCAGCGTGGCGCCGCCCATGTCGAGCGATTCGCCAGGAGAAGGCCACAGCACCACGGCACCAGGCCACGACGATCGCAGGCTTTCTAGCGCTTTCTCGGCAGCCGCTGTGCGCGGCGCGGTCGAGAGCAGCCATCGCACCTCTCCCGGCGCTGCGTTGCGCAGCAGGTCGCTCGGCGCCGTGCCGTGCAGCAGCGGGGCGATCAATGCCCACGCGCCGCTTTCGCCGCCGACAAAATAGCTGTTCGAACCCGGCTCCGCCGACGATGCGCCGGCGCTGTCCGTCACGCGCCGCACGCGTGCGGACAACTGCATCACCAGGCCGGCCTCGAGTGCATAGCGCGCATGGCCGGTGCCGTCTGGGTCGAGGCGGCCGATTTCCTGGTAGGCCGGCTCGTCGATGTTTACCGCGCGTCGCCCTGCGGGTCCGTCGGCAAGGCGGGGCATGTTCAGCACAATGCCGGCCAGGCCGCGCGCATGGGCCATGCAGCTGGCGGTGGTTTCGAATGCGGCCAGCTGCTCGAGCGTGCGGCGCGTCACGTTCATCAGCTTGAGCCCGCGGTCCGGATGCACCGCATCGGCCGGCTTGAGCCACATGTGTTCGACGGTTTCGCGGCCGTCGGGTTTCACGCTTTGCCCGGCCGGCATCTCCGCGATAAAAAAGCGGGTGTCGAACCGGCGCGGCATGCCGGGCGGCGTAAGCCAGTGGCTGAAGTAGGCGAGCCGGTCGACCGCGAGCCGCCAGCCTTGCGCGTCGCACATGGCCAGCAGCGCGTCGGTGCCTTGCTCTGCGGCGTGCCGCATGGCGTCGAGGCGCGCGGCGGGCAGCCGGTCGAGTTCGACCACGCGGTCTTCGGCATCGCAGGCGAACAGCACGCCCGCTTCCTCGAAGCATTCGCGCACGGCGGCGGCGTAGTAGTCGAGTCCGCCTTCGGCCACGCCGAGCCGCCTGCTCGCGCCTGCGTCATCGAGTCCCTTGCACATCAGGTGCAGGCTGCGGTCGTGCGTATCGACCACGCCGCCGGGGAACACGCTGGCGCCGCTGTTCTGGTCGTCGGCTTTTTCAGCACGGCGCAGCATCAGCACTTCCATGCCGTTGGCGCCGTCGCGCAAGAGGATCAACGTGGCCGCAATGCGGATGGGGCGGGGTGCTGGCTGCGGCGGGCTCGCCGGGGCCGTTGCCGATGGCTTGGCATTCATGGGCGCCGATTGTCGGCCAACCGGCGCCAGGCTTTTCGCTGCACTTTCGCTTCAGTCCTTGGGTGTCAACTGTCCTGCCGCGCCGCCGGCGGAAGAGTTGGCGGACTTGCCGAGCGATGCGCCTTCGTTGACCTTGGGCGTGGCAACCGGGCCTTCGGATTTCTTGGCAACGGGCACCCCCTGGCTCGTTGCGGGCTGAACGGTGCGCGGAGCGCGGGTTTGCTTTTGCTTCGATGGGCTCATTCATGCCTCCTGAACGGACCCACCTTAACTACGCCTCTGCATGCTGATGTCGGACAGCCTGCATGCCGGCGTAGGACGCGGCGCGAACATGGCCTAGATCGCGCGCTGGTTCACCCGCTTGGCAAGCTCTTCGGCGCTTTCCCGGCGTTCGCTGTAGCGGTCGACCAGGTAGCCGGCCGTATCGCGCGTGAGCAGGGTGAACTTCACGAGTTCTTCCATCACGTCGACCACCCGCTCGTAGTAAGAAGAGGGCTTCATTCGCCCGGCTTCGTCGAACTCGAGAAAAGCCTTGGCAACGGAGGACTGGTTGGGAATGGTGAGCATGCGCATCCACCGCCCGAGCACGCGCAGCTGGTTCACCGCATTGAACGACTGCGAGCCGCCCGACACCTGCATGACCGCAAGCGTCTTGCCCTGCGTGGGCCTCACGGCGCCCATGCTCAGCGGAATCCAGTCGATCTGCGCTTTCATGATGCCGGTCATCGAACCGTGTCGTTCTGGCGAGCACCACACCATGCCTTCGGCCCATTGCGCCAGGTCGCGCAGCTCCTGCACCTTGGGATGGTCGTCGGGGGCGCTGTCCGGCAGGGGCAGTCCGGCCGGGTTGAAGATGCGCGTCTCGCCGCCCATGGCCTGCAGCAACCGCGCGGCTTCCTCGGTCAGCAAGCGGCTGTAGGAGCGGTCGCGCAGCGATCCGTACAGCAGCAGAAAGCGCGGTGCATGGCGCGCCGGCGGGTTGCTGGAGAGGCGCTCGCGCGAGGGCCGGTCGAACAGGGCGGCATCGATGTTCGGAAGCTCAGGCAGCGGGTTTGACACGGCGACCCTCCGCATCGATGACGACTTCGCCGTCTTCCTTGGTGAAGGGGGCCTTCTGCGGCGAAGGAAGAATGTCGAGCACTTCTTCGGATGGGCGACACAGCCGGGTGCCCAGGGGTGTGACCACGATGGGCCGGTTGATCAGGATGGGGTGCGCGAGCATGAAGTCGACCAGTTGTTCGTCCGTCCACTTTGGATCGGCCAGCCCGAGTTCGGCATAGGGTGTTCCCTTTTCGCGGAGCAGCGCGCGGGGCGGCATCTTCATGGCGGCGAGCAGTTCGAGCAGCGTCTCCTTGCCGGGCGGCGTCTTCAGGTATTCGACGACGCGGGGCTCTTCGCCACTGTTGCGGATCAGTGCCAGCGTGTTGCGCGAGGTGCCGCACGCGGGGTTGTGAAAGATGGTGATGGATGAGGTGGGCGATTGCATTCTTGCAATTATGCAACTATTATTGAACTATGGAAGAGCAAGACATCGTCAAGTCCCTGGCCGCACTGGCCCAGCCCGTGCGCCTTCAGGTGTTTCGCGCGCTGGTGGTGGCGGGCCCCGCGGGCCTCACCCCCGGCGCGCTGGTCGATGCGCTGGACGTGCAGGCCACCAGCCTCTCGTTCCACCTCAAGGAACTGACCCATTCCGGCCTTGTGACGCAAGAGCGAAGCGGCCGCAACCTGATTTACCGCGCCGCCTTCGAGCAGATGAACGCGCTCATCGGCTACCTCACCGAAAACTGCTGCCAAGGCGAGGCTTGCCTGCCCGCGGCGGCCCAGGCTTGTGAGTGCTGAAATGAGCGCCCATGCCGCTACGGCCCCTGCATCGTCCGCACCGCCACCGGGTATCGGCTTCTTCGAGCGCTATCTCACGGTGTGGGTTGCGCTGTGCATCGTGGCCGGCATTGCACTGGGCCAATGGCTGCCCGGCGTGTTCCACGGCATTGCGTCGCTGGAGGTGGCCAAGGTCAACGTGCCGGTGGGAGTGCTCATCTGGGTGATGATCATCCCGATGCTGCTGAAGATCGACTTCGCGGCGCTCGGGCAGGTCAAGGCGCATTGGCGCGGCATCGGCGTTACGCTGTTCATCAACTGGGCCGTCAAGCCCTTTTCGATGGCGCTGCTGGGGTGGATTTTCATTCGCCATGTGTTCGCGCCGCTGCTGCCGCCGTCGCAGCTCGACAGCTACATCGCGGGCCTCATCCTGCTGGCGGCCGCGCCGTGCACGGCCATGGTGTTCGTGTGGAGCCAGCTGTGCAAGGGCGACCCGTACTTCACGCTCTCGCAGGTGGCGCTCAACGACGCGATCATGGTGGTGGCCTTTGCGCCGGTGGTCGCGCTCTTGCTGGGCCTCTCGTCGATCACCGTGCCATGGGACACGCTGCTGACTTCGGTCGGCCTGTACATCGTGGTGCCGGTGATCATTGCGCAGTTGCTGCGAAAGCAACTGCTCAAGAAGGGCACGGCGCACTTCCAGGCGGTGGCGGCGCGGCTCGGTCCGTGGTCGATCTCGGCGCTGCTGCTCACGCTGGTGCTGCTGTTCGCCTTCCAGGGCGAAGCCATCATCGGCCAGCCGCTGGTGATTGCGCTGCTCGCGGTGCCCATCCTCATCCAGGTGTTCCTGAATTCGGGCCTGGCCTATCTGCTCAACCGCAAGCTGGGCGTGGCGCACTGCGTGGCCGGTCCGTCGGCGCTGATCGGCGCCAGCAACTTCTTCGAGCTTGCGGTGGCCACGGCCATCAGCCTGTTCGGCTTTCAGTCGGGCGCCGCGCTGGCGACGGTGGTGGGTGTGCTGATCGAAGTGCCGGTGATGCTGCTGGTGGTTGCCGTGGTCAACCGGTCCCAGGGGTGGTACGAACGAGGCACGAAGAAGGCCTGAGCGGAAGGGTGCGATCGCAGCCGTGCTTGATGTGCCTCTTAGCGTGCGTCCTCATCGCCCGCCCATCACCGGCCCCTGCTGCTGGTTGGCTTGCGCTGCGGCCTGTGTCCGAATCTCGCTCATTATTTGCTCCCGCTGCTGGTCGGTTCGCAGGATGTGCTGATCGCTCTGCTGAACGTTGGGTGCGGGCTGGCTGATGTCCATCTGTGCTGGCACGGCAAAGAGCGAGCGGGAGGCGAAGACCACCGACGTGTCGCCAATATAAATACCCGACAGGTCTTTCTCCGTAATTCTCGACCGGTGGCAGGCGGCCGTGCCTTGGGCCAGGCGTTCTTCGGAGGTGCCCTTCGGGAGGAGGTCTTTGAGGGTGCTGTACAGCGCATTTTGCGGATGACTCGGGTCGCTGAACTCGCGCAGCAACGGGCGGCTCGTGTCAGGCACGGCAGCGGCTGATATCTGCTTGCCGTGCGTACCAGCCTCCAAATCTTGCCGGCTGTCTCGGCCTTGCGCGAGTTGTGTCGTCCCAGGTTGATCGCGCTGATCCCTCTCATCGCGCTCATCCCACCGCGCCAGGCCGTCGTGTCCGCGCTCTGCAGCCATGCGTGCCATCTGCTGTCGCGTCGCGGCCAATTCGGCCTGCGCCGCAACGGCCTGGGCCTGTGCCGCAGCCGCCTGGGCTTGCGCTGCGGCCACCTGGGCTTGCGCCGCCGCAATGGTTGCGGCATCGCCCTGAGGGTTCGAGTGCACCGGGGCCGCCACTGAGGCGTGGGTTGTCGGCGAGTGCATCGCCTCGGCGCCAGCGGCCGGCCGCGCAGCGCTGACATGCGCTTGTGCCACAGGTGCCTCCTCCAGCAAACGCCTTGGCGAATGGTCCTGTGCGCGCTCCTGCGTGCGCTCCACCGAGGGCTGTGGCAGCTTGGGCTCGTTCTTGAACCGCTCCCTGTCCTGCGCCAGCGCAATCTCCAGGTCGCGCATATGGGCCTGCTCCTGCGCCAGGTGCATCCGGTACAACGGGCTGCTCTTGTCCATCTGGGATGTATCCAGCTTGCCCACGGGCCGCAACGAGCCCGGCGAAATCTGCTCGGGTTCGTCGCGGCGCCGGTGCGCCTCGGCAAAGCTCATGCCGCCTGGAGTGGGCACGATGCGCGATTCATGCGTGGTGATCTGGGGAATGGGTTCCTGCTGCGCAGGAGCCTGTGCAGGCGCAGGCGTCCTGAACGAACCGGGGATGACGTGGACAGAGCCCTCTTCGTTCGGTGCGGGGTTCTGCGGCGCCGCACTTTGCAATTCCGTGCCATCGGCCGCGTAGTTTCGAACGGCGGTTGCCGACTGCGTGACGTTGCCCGCACCATCGCGCCGGGTGATGGTCTCGGTTTCGGTGTAGTGGCCGGTTGCGTCATCGCGAGCCCAGATGGTCGTGTGGGCCCTGCCTTCATGAATTACCGTTGCGGCCTGTCCCAGAGGCGAGCCGTCGGGAGCGAACCCGTCCTCGACGGATGGGCCGCCAGCCTTGGCGGGTGTGCCCCCGGCTTGCTCCATGACACCCGTCTCGCGGTTGAGCGTCCAGTGAACGCCGCTTTGATAGTCGCTGGTTGCCACCAGGCGAAAGCCGTCTGGAGACGCACTGTGGTTCTCGTAGGTTTTCTCGCCGAGAAGCTCGCCGCGCGCTCTGTCGACTTCCTGCACGATGCGGCTGGCGGAGCCATCGGCATTGCGCACGTCCAGGATGTTCAGGGCCTGGCCCGGCTCGGGCGACCGAGCCCAGGTCTGGGTGGCGTTGGCACCGATGGCGGAGGGCGTGCCCCACAGCAGGCCGTTGAGGCCCATGCTGTTGGTCGACTGGATCTCGCTGCGCGCAAATGCTTCCCGCAAAGCTTCGCGCTGCTGCTGGGCGACCTCTGCCCGAGCCTGGGCCAGTTGCGATTCGAAGCCCGCTGCCCGAAGGTAGCTGCCGGTGAGTTCGGCCGCCCTGGCACCGCTGACGACCTCCACATAGCGACTGGGCAAGGCGGGGTTGTCCTGGATCGAGAACCAGGTGTATTTGCCTTCGATCTGCACCAGCGCGTACTGGCTTCCGTCCGACGTGGTCACGGCCGGTGTCAGTGCCGTGTCATTGGGTAAGGTCAGCGGCGGGCCGAGCTTGTCAGGAGTGTCGCCGCCCGTCAGGTAGGCGCCGAGGGACTTGGCGCCTTGAGCGCCAACGAAGGCGCCGAACCCGCCACCGACAAGGGCGCCTATCGCACCCACAAACGGTCCTCCAAGTGCCGAGCCAGCGGTGCCAAACGCTTTCGCACCAGCTGCAGCTCCAGAAGCTTGCCCTGCGACCCCTAGCCCTTCTGTGGCAGTCTCAGCTCCATTGCCTTGCACAACATGTTGGCCAACGTTGATCGCGTCATTGAAACCTCCTACCACCGTAGCCGCCGACACGATGCGGCCTGCGATGAGCGTCGCAGAAGATATGCCGACCGAGGCGCTTGCAGCGCCATGCTTAATGCCAGATACGACAGCCGATGGTCCGTCGGAAAACACTTCTACCGTGTCAATGCGTTGACGCGGCATCGCCGTACTGAGAATGGCGGCGTTGACTTCGAAGCTGCCGCCGTGGGCAATCGCTGTGATCGATCCTTCACTGAAAAGAAAAATCTTTCCAATTTGGACCGTTGAACTCTTATCGAACTTGGGCTCGGTCATCGCGCTCCCTCCTTCATATTTCGGGGTATGTACCCAGTGATCCATCCTGAAAACAGGACAAGGAAGCCGGCACCAAACACAGCTGATCCAAAGACGTACACCGAACTCCCCCAGAAGCTACGTCCGAATGTGGTGCCCAACATCAGCCTTAATTGCCGGTTTGTTACGTCTTCCATCCAGTACATCCACTGTGCACACACAACGATCGCCACACAGATAGACATGAGCCCGATTGCCTTGAACAGCGGCATGGCCCACATGGCGTAGCCGCGCTTTCGCCCGTCCCACACCAACAAGAGCGAGATTGCAAACAGGATCGGATTGCCGGCCCACAGCACTGAGAAATAGAAGGGCGGTTTCAATTCTGAAGTGCAACACACTCGAGCCTGAAGGGGAGAGCTTGCATGAACAGAAGTTACGAACAGTTG
>NZ_JBBCBW010000015.1:0-130677 GCF_037204085.1 Variovorax sp. CCNWLW235
AAATAAAGGAGGAGGGGCGCAGCCCCGGGGGACATTCGCGGAGGGGAGTACCCGGTGGCCTTTGCACACGCCCTGAAGGAAAAACACAAATGACCCAACGCATAGGAGAACAACGCAGCCCAGGCTTCTGGCCCCTCGCAATCGTGTTCGCCCTCTTCGTGCTGTTCCTCTACGGTCCGATGATCACGATCTTCATCCTGAGCTTCCAGGGCCCCGAAGGCGGCCTCACCTTTCCGCTGCGCGGCGTCTCGCTGCACTGGTTCTACAAACTGGCCGAGGGCCTGGGCACCGTCGACATCGGCGCCGCGTTCAGGCGCTCGCTCGCACTGGGCGCGGTGGTGATGGCGTTCACCGTGGTGCTCTCGGTGCTGGCCGGACTCGCGTTCCGCAAGAAGCTCGCCGGCAGCAACGCCCTCTTCTTCGTGACGGTGGCGAGCCTCATCATGCCGTCGATCATCATTTCGCTCGGCATCGGCCTGCAGTTCCGGCTTATCGACACCGGCGTGAAGAGCCTGCTCGAGGCCATGGACGCCACCACCCTGCTCGAAGGCTACGGCACCGCGCTCGGCCTGTTCAGTTCAGCGCTTGGGGCCCATCTGACCTGGACCCTGCCCTTCGGCCTGCTCATCATGTTCGCGGTGTTCAACCGCTTCAACCCCGCCTACGAAGAAGCCGCGCGCGACCTTGGCGCCACGCCGTGGCAGACTTTCCGCCACGTGGTGTTGCCGCTCATCGGCCCTTCCATTGTCGGCATCGGCATGTTCGGCTTCACCCTGTCGTGGGACGAGATTGCCCGCACCTCCCAGGCCATCGGCGACGTCAACACGCTACCGCTCGAGCTGCAGGGCCTGACATCGACCGTCACGACGCCGTCGATCTATGCGCTGGGGACGGTGACCACCGTTGTGTCCCTGCTGGTCATGGCTTTGGCGCTGGGTGCGGCGGCGCTGCTGCGCCGGCGTGCCGTTCGGCCGCGTTGATGCGGAAGCCCCGCCGCGCCTAGCCCGTTCGGTCGACGTGAGAGTTTTCCTACAGCCGCCTAAAATCGCGCTCCAACAAAAGCGCAAACAATGAGAGAGGCGGGAATGCTCGACATCGACAAACTCAACGAATTCACTCAGAACCACGGCGAACTGCGCCGCGGCCGAGGCCTGGTGACAGGAACCATCGCGCTGAGTCTGGCCATCCTGTGCTTTCTCGGCGTGCTGGCGTTCCACTTTCCGCAGTACCTCACGACGCCCGAGTTGCGCCGGAGCTACAACGTCGACGTGATGCGCTTCATTCTGCTGGCGGCCATGGTCATCTCGGGCGGGCTGGCGCTGGTCAACATCATCTTCAACCGCTCTCGCTGGCTCTCTTCGGCCGCGTTTTTGCTGGTGGCCGCGGCGGCACTGCTGGGCGGGCACAAGGTGCCGGTGAACGACTTTGCCGACAACACACCCTACATCGGCCTCGACTGGTTCATTCTCGACCTGCTGGGCTCGTCGCTGATCTTCATCTTCATCGAGAAGCTGTTCGCGCTGCGCAAGGACCAGCCGGTGTTTCGCGCCGAGTGGCAAACCGACTTTCACCACTTTGTGGTGAACCACATGATCGTGGGCTTCGTGCTGCTGGCCACCAACCTGATGGTGCACAAGTTCTTCGGCTGGGCGGCCAACGACGGCATTCGCGGCTGGGTGGGCAACCTGCCGTTCTGGGCCGGGCTGCTGCTGATCATTCTGGTAGCCGACCTGGTGCAGTACTGGACCCACCGCGCCTACCACGAGGTGCCGGTGCTCTGGCGCCTGCATGCGGTGCACCACAGCGTGAAAAGCATGGACTGGATGGCCGGCTCGCGCCAGCACATTCTCGAGCTGCTGATCACGCGCACGCTGGTGCTTGCGCCGATCTACGTGTTCGGCTTTTCGAAGGAAGTGATCGACGCGTACATCGTGGTGGTGGGCTTCCAGGCGGTGTTCAACCACTGCAACGTGAGCGTTCGGCTCGGCCCGCTGCGCTACATCATCGTGACGCCCAACTTCCATCACTGGCACCACAGCCAGGACGTTGAGGCGCTCGACAAGAACTATTCGGCGCACTACGCCTTTCTTGACTACATCTTCGGCACCGCGGTGAAGAGCACCAAGCTATGGCCCGAGAAATACGGCGTGCTCGGCGACTACGTGCCCAACGGCTTCTTCAAGCAACTGAAGTTCCCATTCGTCTGGAAGGGATGATGCGTACCGCCCTTCTCATGGCGGCGGCCACCGCCGCGCTGCTGCTTACGGCGTGCGCCACGCGAGTCGACCTGCCCTCCAAGGACACCGGGTTGCGCCTGCGCGTGCAAAGCTCGGTCATTGCGCCCGGCAACGGGGGCGAGCTCATTGCCGCCGATGCGCTGCAGCCGGGTGACATCCTGCTGACCTCGATCGCCACGGTCAATTCCTTCGGCATTCGCCTTGGCACCTTCTCGCCGGTGAGCCATGCGGTGCTGTACCTGGGCGACGGACTGATTGCCGAAGCCGTGGGCACCGGTGTGCGCGCACGGCGGGTGGCTGATGTGGTGGACGAAGAACAGATGGTCGTCGCCTTTCGCGTGCCCGGGCTCGATGCCGCGGGGGTCGAAAAGCTACGCGCCTGGGCCAATTCGCAGGTCGGCACCCGCTACAACACCACCGGCGTGCTGCTGAACGCGCCTTTCGTGCTGAACCGGCGCCTGTGCGAACTGCCGCTGATTCCTTCGGCCGTGAGCCACTACTGCATCAGCGGCATGGCCATGGTGCAGTTGGGCGCGAGCCGCGACGACCAGTTCTTCTGCTCGCAGTTCGTGCTCGAGGCCTATCGCCAGGCCGGCATACCGATTACCGACGCCGACCCGCGCTGGGTAAGCCCGGCCGACCTGCTGCACATGCGCGAAGGCGATGTGCCCTCGATTGCCGCCACGCAGCCGCTGCGCTACGTCGGGCACCTGAAGTACAACGCGCCGCCGCTTCTTGCGGCAGATGGCCCCTGACTCCCCTCGTTACCGGTTTGAGCACTCCTGTCCAGTTCGATGTCGTCGTGGTCGGCGCCGGTGCGGCCGGGCTGTTCTGCGCCGGGCTGGCGGGCCAGCGCGGGCTCAAGGTGCTGCTGGTCGACCACAGCGAGAAGGTCGGCGAAAAGATCCGCATCTCGGGCGGCGGCCGCGCCAACTTCACCAACCGCGACCTCGACGTGCGCGCCCCGCAGCGCCACTTCATCGGCGACAACCCGAATTTCTGCCGCTCGGCGCTCTCGCGCTATGCGCCGCAACAGTTCATCGACCTGGTGCAGAAGCACGGCATCGCCTTTCACGAGAAGCACAAGGGGCAGCTGTTCTGCGACGGCTCTTCGCAGCAGATCGTCGACATGCTGCTGGCCGAATGCGATGCAGGCAACGTCACGCGCTGGCAGCCCTGCAAGCTCGGAAAGATCACGTTTTCGGCGCATGAAGACGGCACGCCGGGGCCGGGTAGCTACCAAATAGATAGCAGCAAGGGCCTGATCGAAACGCCCAAGCTGGTAGTGGCCACCGGCGGCCTGTCGATTCCGCAGATCGGCGCCAGCGATTTCGGCTACCGCCTGGCCGAGCAGTTCGGCCTGCGCGTGGTCACGCCCCGCCCGGCCCTGGTGCCGCTGACCTTCGGCGGCGAAGCCTGGGCGCCGTATGCCGAACTGGCCGGGCTGGCGCTGCCGGTGCGCATCGAAACCGGGGCCAAGAAGGAAAAGATGGCGTTCCTCGAAGACCTGCTGTTCACGCACCGCGGCCTTTCGGGCCCGGCCGTGCTGCAGATTTCGAGCTACTGGAAGCCCGGAACCCCGCTGACGCTCGACTTTGCGCCCGGCGTGAACGTGGCCGAAGCCCTGGGCGAAGCCAAGCTCCGCTCGAAGAAGCGCATTGCCAACGAACTGGCGGCGTTGGTGCCATCCCGGCTGGCGGACGCCTGGGTGGGGCAAGACCCCGCCCTGCAGCGCCCGGTCAACGAGGCCGCCGACAAGGCCCTGGCCGCCTTGGCCGAGCGCATCGCCCGCTGGCAGATCACCCCCAGCGGCACCGAGGGCTACAAGAAGGCCGAGGTCACGGCGGGCGGGGTCGACACGCGCGATTTGTCGTCCCAAACGATGGAATCGAAGCAGCCGGGCCTTTATTTCATCGGCGAAGTGGTCGATGTGACCGGATGGTTGGGCGGATACAACTTTCAGTGGGCCTGGGCGAGCGCACATGCGTGTGCAACCGCGCTATAATCGCGGGCTAACTTTGGCCTTCCCTCAACGGCCGCAAAAACTTTCAGTTGAGGAACCCCGGCTTGGGGCCTCGATCTCCCCGAGCCAAATTCAGTTCAACGATTCATCAATGACCACCATCCGCGTTAAAGAAAACGAGCCTTTCGACGTCGCCCTGCGCCGCTTCAAGCGCACCATCGAAAAGCTCGGCCTGCTGACCGACCTGCGTGCCCGCGAGTTCTACGAAAAGCCGACCGCCGAGCGCAAGCGGAAGAAGGCAGCTGCCGTCAAGCGCCACTACAAGCGCGTGCGCAGCATGCAGCTCCCCAAGAAGCTGTACTGATGCCCGTTGGCAACAGGGTCGCCGGCCTTTGACGCAAGTCGGCCCAGCGACCCGATTGCTGCCTCAGCCGCGCCAGGGAAACCTGCCGCGGCTTTTGTTTTTTCCGAACCAGGAGCCCCGAGCATGAGCCTCAAGGAACAGATCACCGAAGACATGAAGACCGCGATGCGCGCCAAGGACTCGGAGCGCCTTGGCACCATCCGCCTTTTGATGGCCGCCCTGAAGCAGAAGGAAGTGGACGAGCGCGTGGAACTCGACGACGCCATGATCGTTGCCATCGTCGACAAGATGGTCAAGCAGCGCAAGGACTCGATCGCCGCCTTCACCACCGGCGGCCGCGCCGACCTGGCCGACAAGGAGTCGGCCGAGATCAAGGTGCTCGAGGTCTACCTGCCGCAGCGCATGAGCGCCGACGAAGTGGCCACCGAAGTGAAGGCCATCGTGGCCGAACTGGGCGCCAAGGGCCCCGGAGACATGGGCAAGGTGATGGGCGCGGTCAAGACCCGCCTTGCCGGCAAGGCCGACATGGGCCAGGTGAGCGCGGCGGTCAAGGCCGCCCTCGCAGGCGCCTGATGAGCGACGGCGGCTGCGCCACCACCGTCCTGAAAGCCTGCGCCTGCCTCGTCGACGCACGGGGCCGGCTGCTGGTGTTTCGCCATCCCGGCGACGGGAACATGCAGTTGCCCAAGGGCACCATCGAGCCCGGCGAGTCGCCCGAGGTGGCGGTGCGCCGCGAACTGCTCGAGGAATCGGGCATCGACCACGTCGGCGAGCTGCAATCGCTCGGCACGCTGCACCGCGACTGCGAGGCCGGCACCGAGGGCAACACGCTGCGCCATCCGCAGCTGTGGCACCTGTTCCTGATGCGCGCCGAAGCGCCGCTGCCCGAAACCTTCGACCACGTGGCCATGGGCAGCCCCGAGGAAGACGGCCTGGTGTTCTCGTTCAGCTGGCTGGCGCAGGGCGACGAGGTCGAGAACTTCACCCTGCCTTACCGGCAAGCCATCGAGCGCGTTCGCGAAGCCCTGCTCGCAGCCTGAGGTTCCGCTGCCGCAGCGGCGGCAATAGCTTCACCGCAGCGGCGGCAATAGCTTCACCCCAGCGCGCGCGCCACCATATAGAGCCCCAGCAGCGCCAGCCCGGCCAGAAAGCAGCGCCGGAACACCTCCACCGGCAGCCGCTTGCGCAGCCACGTGCCCAGCGCCATGCCGGCAATGGCGGGCAGCAGCATCGCAATGGACCCGCCGAGCGCCGACACCGGATACTCCCCGTTGCCCATGAGCCCGATGGCGAGCACCACGGTCGACGTGGTGAATGAAATACCCATCGCCTGGATGAGCGCATCGCGCTGGAACCCCAAGGCCTGCATATAAGGCACGGCCGGCATCGCGAACACGCCGGTCACCGCGGTGACCAAGCCTGTTGCCGCGCCCACGACAGGGCCGAGCCAGCGCTCACGCCCCGGCGGCACATGCAGTTGCCGGCCCGTGAGCCCCCACAGCGCATAGGCCACCAGCGCCACCCCGAGCGCGACCGACGCCCATGCGCCCCCGGGCACGCCAAGCCACAGCGCGCCGCCCAGCGTGCCCGCCACGATGCCGGCCTGCATGCCGCCGATGCGGCGCAGCACCGGCTTGAAAGTCGCGCGCGGCCCGGTCTGCCAAATATTGGTAACCAGCGACGGCACGATCAGCAAGGCGGCGGCCTGGGCCGGCGGCATCCAGAGCGCGAGCAGCGCCATTGCCACCGTCGGCAGGCCAAGCCCGATCACCCCCTTGACCGTGCCGGCCAGCAGAAACACAGCGGCGGCGGCAAGCCAGTGGCCAGCCAGTTGGTTCGATATTTCCATCGATGCCCAGTCTGCCGGCCGGGCCCGCGCCTGCAAATGCGGCTTTGGCGCAGCCGGCCTCAGGCACAGACTGAGGCTCCCGTGCTACCTTGCGGGCTCACCATGCGATTCGACCTCACAGACCTTCGGCTGTTTCTTCACGTTGTGGAGGCCGGCAGCCTCACCGCCGGCGCACAGCGTTCGCACATGACGCTCGCTTCGGCGAGCCAGCGCGTGCGCGGCATGGAAGACGCGCTCGGCAGCCCGCTGCTCACACGGCACGCGCAGGGCGTGCGCCCCACCGAGGCGGGCCGCACGCTGCTGCACCATGCCCGCGTCGTGCTGCAACAGATGGAGCGCATGCGCGGCGAGCTTGGCGAATACGGCCAGGGCCTCAAGGGCCACGTGCGGTTCATGTGCGGCACCTCGGCGCTGAACGAGCACCTGCCCGAAGTGCTGAGCCGCTTTCTCGCGCAGCACCCGCGCATCTCGGTCGACCTGGAAGAGCGGCCGAGCCCCGACTCCGTCGAGGCGCTGCGCGCTGGCCTGTGCGACATCGGCATCGTTTCGGACGCGGTCGGCACCGAAGGCCTCGAGTGCCACCCCTTCCGCCGCGACGACCTCGTGCTCGTGATGCCGCGCGGGCATGCGCTGGCCGGACGGCGCCGCGTGCACCTGGCCGAAGTGGCCGACAGCGAATTCGTCGGCCTGACCGAGGACAGCGCGCTGCAGCGGCTGGTAACGCAGCATGCCCGCGCCATGGGCAAGCAGTTGGCCTACCGCGTGCGCGTGCGCAATTTCGAGGCGGTGTGCGGCATGGTCGAGCACGGCATTGGCGTGGGCATCGTGCCGCAGACAGCCGCCGTGCGCTGCGCCCGCTCGATGAAGATCGCGCGCGCCGGCCTGAGCGATGCGTGGGCCGAGCGCACGCTCATGGCTTGCGTACGCTCGTCGGAAGACCTGCCGCTCAATGCGCGGCGAATGCTCGAACACCTGCTGGCGCCGCCCGAGAAGGCGGCGGCGAAGTAGGTAACCTGAATGCGAAGACGGCGGCGGCTCAGCGCGGCCGAAGTGCGAGCAGCTCTGCCATCTTCTGCAGTGCCGCTTCGGGTGTGGGAGCAATGTGGACCGAACAGGCCAGCATCAGGTTCAAAGGCTGGCCGAAATCTTCCACCGCAATGCCGCTGCCGGTCTCGCGCAGCACGCCGGCGGCATCGGGTGCGCACTGCAACGCAGAACGGGCGCGGTCCGCATAGCTGCCCGCAGGTACGCCGTAGGCCACGACGGGAATCCGCAGCGCCACTGCGGCGCCAACTTCGAACACCGTGCCTGAATCCGGCTCCAGGCCGCGAAAGCACGCGAGATTGGCCACTACGCCGTCGGCACCACGAAGGCGCTGCATGTTGGCCTCGTAGATTCGCGTCTCCGGCGCTTCGGCACTCTGCTCCTCGTTGCCGTCGGCTGGCAGCAAGGCCGAAAGGCCCAGTGCGTCGCACGCCGCTGCGAGCCGCACGAAGTGGTCTCTGGCATCGGGGCGGAAGACGTCCGGGCCGGCAAGGTAGATCCGCGGGCGCGCCGGGGGGGCGAGATATTTGTCCATGAAGGACATCTTAGATTTTTGCTGCCTGCCGTACCACGGCGACACACCATCGCGACTAAGGAACGGCCATGCCTCTCTGCCTGATCGAGCGCAACTTCGTTGAATTACGCCACGGAGGAGGAAGGCCCACGGCCTTGCTGCGATGCCCAGGCGTCGCGGCGCGCGCGCAACACGCACGGCGTAGCCAGCAGGGCCAGCAGCCGCACCAGCGCAATCTCCTGCTGCGTCCAGCGCGCGCGCGTGCCCAGCACGTTGAAGGTGGCCACACATCGGCCGTCTTCCAGCAGCGGCACGTTCACCACCGCGCGCAGGCCCAGCGCGGCAATGAGCGCGTGGTCGTCGAACACCTCGGCCAGCGCCGTCTCGCCTTCGCCGACGAAGACCTCGGCACGCAGCAGCAGTTGCTGCGTCCAAGGCGTGAGCGTCTTGCGCTTGCGGCCGGCCACCGGGTAGGCCTGCGGGTCGGAGGACCAGAGGCGCTGCAGCTGCACTTCGCCCGGCGGATCGTCCGGGGCCGTCGCGTTCAGGTTGACCGTGAGCAGCCCCGGACCGAGCAGCGCCCGGCGCGCCGACTCGATGTGCCCCATCGCGGCATCGACCGTCGCGGCCCGCGGCAGCGCGTCGCAGAGCCGTTCGCACACTTCGACGGACAGCACCTCAGTCAAGCTTGATCCCGAGGTCCTTGATGACCTTGCCATAGCGCTCTGTGTCCCTGCGAAGCGCAGCGGCCAACTGCTCGGGCGTGCTCTTCACCAGCTCGACGCCGATCGCGTCCATGCGGGCGCGCACTTCGGGTACCGCCAGGGCCTTGTTGATTTCGGCATTGAGCCGCGCGACCAGCTCGGCGGGCATGCCCGCGGGTCCGAATGCGGCGTACCACACGCTCATTTCGTAGCCGGGCAGCGTCTCGGCGAGGGTGGGCGTGTCGGGCAGCAGCGCGGAGCGCTTGGGCTCCGTCACGGCCAGGAGGCGCAGCTTTCCCGCCTTGACGTGCGGCAGCGTCTGGGTGCCTGCGGAGAACAGGACCTGGGTCTGGTTGCCCACCGTGTCGAGCACGGCCGGCGCACCGCCCTTGTAGGGCACATGCAGCATGTCGATGCCGGCCGCCTTCTTGAACATCTCGGCGCTCAGGTGGTTGGTGGAGCCGCCGCCGGCCGAGGCGTACGCCAGCTTGCCGGGGTTAGCCTTGGCATAGGCGATGAACTCGCGCAGGTCCTTCGCCGGCACCGAGGGGTTGACCACCATCGTGTTGATCACGTTGGCCACCAGCGCAATGGGCGTGAAGTCTTCCGCGCCCTTGAAAGGCATGCCGGGCATCAGCGTGGGGTTCATCGCGTGCGTGCTCATCGAGCCGATCAGGAGCGTGTAGCCGTCGGGCCTGGCCTTGGCGACGAAGTTGGAGCCGATGTTGCCGGAAGCACCGACGCGGTTGTCGACCACCACCGGCTGGCCCATCGACTTGCCGAGCTGCTCGGCAATGGCGCGCGCCAGGATGTCGGTCGAGCCGCCGGCGGCCCAGGGAACGATCAGCGTGATCGGTTTTTCGGGGTAGGCGGCCAGCGCAGCCTGCGCGGCGCATGAGAGGGCCAGCAGAAGCAGGCCCCGGAAGGCACGTTGGAGCATGGTGATGTCCTTGGAACGAAGGTGAGGAAGTTGAAGCAAAGGGGCGGAAATCAGCGGCCCACGGCATAGCCCTGCATGCCGCGCGGGTTGGCGCCCGCGCGCAGCACCAGCCGGCCCTGTGCGTCGTGCTCGCGGCTGCAGGCGGACATGCGGCTTTCGGACCAGGCATCGCCGACCTGCACCTGGTGGCCCATTGCGCGCAGCTGTTCGAGCGCCCCGGGGTCAAAGCGCGATTCCAGCGTGAGCGTGTTGAGCGTGGTCTGGCGCGGCCAGAAGGAGCTGGGGGCGTGCTTGACGTGCCAGGCCGGCGCATCGATGGCCTGCTGCAGGTTGAGGCCGTGCACCGCGTGGCGCAGGAAGAAGCCGACCGACCACTGGTCCTGCTGGTCGCCGCCGGGCGTTCCGAACGCCATGTAGGGCTCGCCGTCGCGCAGCGCCATCGACGGCGACAGCGTGGTGCAGGGCGCGACGCGCGGCTCGAGCGAGCTGGGCAGCCCCTCGTCGAGCCAGCTCATCTGCAGCCGCGTGTTCAGCGCGAAGCCCAGCGCCGGAATCGCGGGGCTCGAGGACAGCCAGCCGCCCGAAGGCGTGGCCGCGACCATGTTGCCGTGGCGGTCGATCACGTCGATGTGGCAGGTGTCGCCCACGAAGATCTCGCGCTCGGCCCATTCGGCGACCGGCGGCAGCGCGGCGAAGGTGGGCTCGCCGACGCCGAAGCGCGTGTCGGCCGTGCGCAGGGTTCGCGCACTCACGTCCAGGTCGGGCAGGCGCGGCGCAAGGCCGAGCGGCTCGCCGGGCCGCAGCACGTCGGACGCGCGCGCTGGATCGACCATGTCCCAGCGTTCGCGCAGGTAGGCATCCGACAACAGCGCCTGCTGCGCATCGGCGCGCGCGCCGGACGCCGCGCCATACCACGCCAGCCGGTCGGCCAAGGCCAGCTTGGCGGCTTCGGTGATGCGGTGCACGAAGCCCGCCGTGCCGGGCGCATGGTGCTCGAGCCCCGCATGGCGCAGCATGCCGATCTGCTGCAGGAAGGCCGGCCCTTGGCTCCAGAAGCCGCACTTCGCGACCGTGTAGCGGCCGAACTGCGCCGTGAGCGGCGCCTCGGTGGCAACGCGCCATGCGGCCATGTCGTCGAAGCGCAGCAGGCCGGCATGCGCCTCGCCGCTGCTGTCGCGCACGGCTGTGCCGCGGCAGTAGCTGTCGATCTCGCGCGCCACGAACCCCTGCTGCCAGGTGCGGATTGCCGCATCGATCACGCCGGTGCGGCCGCTGCCTTCGCGCTCGGCGGTCTCGACGATGCGGCTGTAGGTGGCGGCCAGCGCCGGCAGCCGGAACAGCGAACCCGGCTGGGGCAGCTTGCCGCCGGGCAGCCACACCTCGGCCGACGAATGCCAGTGTTCGAGGAACAGGCCGCGCACGGCAAGAATTGCCTCGGCAACGCGCGGCACCAGCGGAAAGCCGTCGCGCGCATAGCCGATCGCCGGTGCCAGCACGTCGGCGAGCGGCCAGGTGCCGTGCTCACGCAGCATGGTGAGCCAGGCGGAGAACGCACCGGGCACCGTGGCCGCCAGGAGGCCAATGCCCGGCACCTGTTCGAAGCCGAGGGCGCGGAACGCCGCGGCGCTGGCCTCGGCCGGCGCGCAGCCCTGTCCGCGGACGGCATGCATGCGGCGCTCGCGTTCGCTCCACAGCAGGATCGGCGCCTCGCCGCCGGGGCCGTTGAGATGCGGCTCCACCACCTGCAGCACGAAGCCTGCGGCCACGGCGGCGTCGAAGGCGTTGCCGCCGCGCTCGAGCACGCCCATCGCGGTTTGCGAGGCCAGCCAGTGGGTCGAGGAGGCGACGCCGAAGGTGCCGACGATTTCAGGACGGGTCGTGAACATCCGGCCGAGTGTAGAAATAACGAATAGCTGCTTCTGCATATTTTCTGATGAATGCATGCATCAACTGCTATACCCCTCGCATAGGATGGCGGCATGCCGGCGCCGACACTGCAACACCTCACGCCGCGGCTCAAGCTGCGCCACTTCGCCCTTCTCGCGGAGCTCGAGCGCCAGCGCTCGGTCAGCCGCGCGGCGCAGCATCTCGGCCTGAGCCAGCCCACCGTTACCCGCGCGCTGGGCGAGATCGAGAACATCTTCATGACGCCGCTGTTCACCCGCGGCCGGCGTGGGCTGGAGCCCACGGCCGCGGGCCTGCTGGTGCTGGCACGGGCGCGGGTTGCGCTGGCCGATGCGCAATCGCTGGGCCAGGACCTGGCGGCGCTCGGCACGGGGCTGCAGGGGCGGCTGCGCATCGGCGTCATTCCCTTTCTTTCGCGCGTCACCCAGGACGCCCTCTGGCAGCATCTGCTCGCGGTGCGGCCGCGCCTGGGCTTCGTGGTCGAAGAGGCCACCACCCATGCGCTCGTGCAGGCCGTGCAGGCACGCACGCTGGACTGCGCGATCTGCCGCTTCACGCCGGCCAGCGCCGAAGCCGGGCTGGCACAGCAGTTTCTCTACAAGCAGGAGCCGCGCCTCGTGGTGTCGCGCACAGCCGCCCAACGGCTGTTGCGGCGCGGACTGGACTGGGAGGCCTTCGTATCCCTGCACTGGATCTTCCCTCCGGCGGACACGCCGATCCGCCAGATGATCCATTCGATCTTCGCCTCGGCCGGGCAACCGGTGCCGGTGCCCCTGCTGGAGGCCTACGCGCACAAGACGCTGGCATCGGTGCTGCGGCACATGCCCGACGCGATCACCATCCTGCCCGACGACATTGCGCAGGAGGTGGCCGATGCGAGTGGCGCCCGCGTGATGCCCCAGCGCCTGCAGTGGAACCTGCCGCCCGTGGGCGTGGTGCGGCTGCAGGACGCGGCCAACGCGACCACCGTGGATGCAATGACCGAAGCGCTTCGCAGCGCGCGGCCCTAGCGGCTGGAAAGCTCCTGCGTGGCCATCGGCCCTGCCGCCTTGGCCAGCCCGGCATCGGCCTGGCTGCGGAACTGCCTCGGCGTGACGCCGTTGTGCAACCTGAAGCGGCGGCTGAAGTACACGGCGTCGCCAAAGCCGCACTGCCGCGCGATGTCCGCGATGCGGGCGTTCGAGGTGAGCAGCAGTTCCTTCGCGCGCTCCAGGCGGCGTTCGGTGACGAGTTCGGTAAAGGTGCGATGGGTCTGCTTCTTGAGCAGATGCGCGAGATAGTTGGGCGACAGCATGGCCGCCGCCGCGGCATCGTTGAGCGACGTCTCCTCGCCCAGGTGCTCGCGCACGTAGCGCATCACGCGCTGGAGCGCATCGCGGCTCGAGCTGCGGCCGCTCTGCAGCGCGGCCTGCGCCAGCAGCTGCGCCTCGTGCCGGTCGCAGGCCAGTCCCATCAGCTGCAGCAGAATGCCGCGGATCGCGCCCACGCTGCCGAAGCGCCGCTCGCGGTTCAGCGCGTCAAGCTCTTCGAGCCACCCGAGGATGCGCGCGAAATCGGCGTCGCCGAAATGAAAGTCCACGTACTCCTGGAACAGGAAGGGCGCGAGCTCGGGCTGGCGCGACACGGGCACCTCTTCAAGATCGAGCGCCTCGACCGGCAGCTCGGGCCAGAGAAAGCCCTGGTCGAAATTCACGATGGCATAGCGCGCACCCGGCGGATGCGGCACCACGTGCACGCGGTAAGGCAGCACAAAGCTCAAGTGCCCGGCAGTAAACGGGCGCACCGCGCCGCCCACCACCTGCTGCGAGCCGCCATGAATGCTGACCTGGATCTGGAAATACTCGTGCCGGTGCGGCCGTGCCAGCACGTCCCGCGCGCCTTCGAAGCGAATGTCGAAGTCGAGGTGGTTCGCGCGCTCCTGCATGCCGTAGAGGCGAAGGCTGGATTGAGGGGCCGACATGGCGCGATGGTAAGCCTTCGCCCCGGGGCTGCCGAGCGGCGGCGGTGTTGCTTGCGTCCTGTTTTTGCGTAGATGCGTGCGGTAGCGCCGCGGCAGCGCGCTCCAGAATGAGCCGGCCGGCCTCGACCGGCTTTCATCGCTCACCAAAAGATCCAGGAGACAAAGATCATGTCCAGTTCACGACGCGGCCTGCTGGCCGGCTCTGCCGCCATGGCGGCCGGCGCAGTTGCCGGTTGCGCCCTGCCGGCCGGCGCATCGCGCGCGCCGCAAACACCCTTCACCGTCGCGCAGACCACGGTTCCGATCGTCGGCAGCGAGCAGACGTTTCCGGTGCGGCGCATCTACTGCATCGGCCGCAACTATGCGGCGCACGCGCGCGAAATGGGCTCCGACCCGACCCGCGAGCCGCCGTTCTTCTTCCAGAAGCCGGCGGATGCGATCCAGGTCGTGATGCCTGGCACCGTGGCCGACCATCCGTACCCGACGCTCACCAAGAACTACCACTACGAGGTGGAGCTGGTCGTCGCCCTTGCCAAGGGCGGCCGCAACGTCGCGCCCGCGGATGCGCTGGGCCTGGTCTACGGGTATTCGCTCGGCCTGGACATGACCCGCCGCGACCTGCAGCGCGAAATGGGCGACCAGAAGAAGCCCTGGGAAATCGGCAAGAGTTTCGACCATTCGGCGCCCATCGGCCCGATTCATCCGGTGGCCAAGGTCGGGCACTACACCGATGGGTCGATCTGGCTCAAGGTGAACGGCCAGACCAAGCAGAACGCCACGCTCAAGCACATGATCTGGTCGGTGGCCGAGCAGATCAGCCGCCTGTCGCAGGCTTTCGAATTGATGCCCGGCGACATCATCTATTCGGGCACGCCGGAAAACGTGGGCCCGGTGGTGCGCGGCGACGTGATCGAGATCCACATCGACGGGCTGCCGAACCTTTCGGTTCGTATCGTCTGAGCGAGGAAGGCGGCCGTCGGCCTCAGCTGCCGGCCACCTTCATGCGGTTGATCAGGACCGAGCCCGTGGTCTTGGCGCCGAACGTGTAGGCATCAGCGCCGATGGCCTCGATGCCCATCAGCATGTCTTTCAGGTTGCCGGCAATGGTGATCTCCTGCACCGGAAAGGCGATGCGCCCCTTCTCGACCCAGAAGCCGCTCGCGCCGCGCGAATAGTCGCCGGTCACGTAGTTCACGCCCTGCCCCATCAGCTCGATCACGAAGAGGCCCGTGCCGAGCTTGGCGAGCATGGCGTCGAGGTCGTCTCCGGCCTTGGTGAGGCGCGAGCTCAGCGTCAGGTTGTGCGAGCCGCCCGCGTTGCCGGTGGTCTTCATGCCGAGCTTCCGGGCCGAATATGTCGACAGGAAGTAGCCTTCGAGCCGGCCGGCATCCACCACCTTGCGCGCACGGGTAATCACGCCTTCGTCGTCGAACGGCGAGCTGCCCTTGCCGCGCGGAATGTGCGGGTCTTCGGCCACGTCGACGTGCTTGGGCAGCACCGGCTTGCCGAGCGAATCGAGCAGGAAGGTGCTCTTGCGGTACAGCGCCCCGCCGCTCACGGCCTGCACCAGCCCGCCCAAAAGGCCCACAGCCAGCGGGGACTCGAAAAGCACCGGGCATTCGGTCGTCTTGATCTTGCGCGACTTGAGCCGGCTCAGCGCCCGCTCTGCGGCGTAGCGGCCCACGGCTTGCGGGCTGGCCAGTTCGTCGGCCGAGCGCATGGAGCTGTACCAGGAGTCGCGCTGCATGTCGTCGCCCTTGCCGGCGATGGGCGCAACCGAAATCGAATGCCGCGAACTGGCGTAGCCGCCGCGAAAACCGTGCGTGTGGGCGCTGAAAAAGTGGCTCTGCTGAGCCGAAACGCCCGCGCCTTCGCTGTTGGTGATGCGCTTGTCGGTCGAAAGCGCCGCGGCTTCGCATTCCAACGCCAGCTTGGCAGCCTGCTCGCTCGTCACGTCCCAGGGGTGGAACAGGTCGAGTTCGGGGTGCTCCTTGGCAATGTCTTCCTCGTCGGGAAGGCCGCTGACCGGGTCTTCGGCCGTGAAGCGGGCAATGTCGTAGGCCGCCTGCACGGTCTGGGCAATGGCCGCCTCGGAAAAGTCGGAGGTGCTGGCGTTGCCGCGGCGGTGGCCCACGTACACCGTGATGCCCAGCGACTTGTCGCGGTTGCGCTCGACGTTTTCGAGCTCGCCCTTGCGGACCGAGACACTGAGGCCGCAGCCCTCGGAGGCCTCGGCGCCGGCATCGGTGGCACCGAGCTTTTTGGCGTGGGCCAGGGCCGTGTCGACCAGGTTTTCGAAGAAGGAGCGGCTGTAGGCGAAGCCGGAATCGGCGCGCGAGGAAGATGTCGTCATGTGGTGGCTATGATACTTGCGCCTCCTATTTTCCGTTTTCCCCGGCTTGCCCCTCTGCATTGCACGCGTTGCAACGCTGCACGGGGCGGCCCAGAATCCACCCCATGTCCCGCAAACCCAAAAAAGGCTATTTCGTCCGTGGCCAGTTCGTTGCCGAAGGCAGCGAGCTCGACCTGGAGCTCAAACGCGAGCTCAAGGGCACCGACGAAGCCAGCCGTACCGACCTGAAGCGCGAAAGCGACGAACTGCAAAAGCTCGGCACCGAACTGCTCGGCCTGCGCGCCGGCCTGTTCGACGCGCTGCCGCTGGACGAAAAGCTGATCGACGCCGTGGCCGAGGCCAAGCGCATCACCAATTTCGAAGGCAAGCGCCGCCAGATGCAGTTCATCGGCAAGCTGATGCGCAAGCTCGAACCCGAGGTGCTGGAGGCCGTGAAGCAGGCCCTGGCCGAGCAGAACACCGTGCCGGCAGCCGAGGCCGCGGCGCTGCACGAGGCCGAGCGCTGGCGCGACCGGCTGATTGCCGACGACGACGCGCTCGGTGGCTGGATCGAAACCCATCCCGGCACCGATTCGCAGCAGCTGCGCGCATTGGTGCGCCAGGCCCGCAAGGACCTGAAGGCAGGCCCGCCCGGCGAAGCGCCGCGCCAGGGCAAGGCTTATCGCGAGATCTTTCAGCTGGTGCGCGCGGAGTTGGCGGTGCATGGTGGGGCGGACCATGCGGCCGCTGCTGCCGCGCAAGACCGGGAAGACGACGCATGAACGTCCTGTCTTTTGACTCTCCCCCTCTCCCGCTTGCGGGAGAGGGTTGGGGTGAGGGTCGACAGCCTGGCCACACGCACGCTCCTTCCACCTTCAGAAGCCCTCACCCCAGCCCTCTCCCGCAAGCGGGAGAGGGAGCAAGAGGCATGAACACCATGAGCACACCTGACTCCATCCGCATCGGCATCGTCTCCATCAGCGACCGCGCCTCCAGCGGCACCTACGAAGACAAGGGCTTGCCTTCGCTGAAGGAATGGCTAGGCCGCGCGCTGAAGAACCCCATCGATTTCGAATCCCGGCTCATTCCCGACGAAGCCGCGCTCATCAGCGCCACGCTGATCGAGCTGGTGGACGCCGGCTGCTCGCTGGTGCTGACCACCGGCGGCACCGGCCCGGCCCTGCGCGACGTCACGCCCGAAGCCACGCTGGCCGTCGCCCACAAGGAAATGCCCGGCTTCGGCGAGCAGATGCGACAGATCAGTCTTCGCTTCGTGCCCACCGCCATCCTGTCGCGCCAGGTGGCGGTCATCCGCGACAAGAGCCTGATCATCAACCTGCCGGGGCAGCCGAAGTCAATTGCGGAAACGCTCGAAGGACTGAAGGATGCCGACGGCAAGCAGCTCGTGCCGGGCATCTTCGCGGCGGTGCCCTACTGCATCGACCTGATCGGCGGACCGTACCTGGAGACCGACGATTCGGTCTGCAAGGCCTTCCGGCCGAAGTCGGCCATCAGGAACTGAGAACCCGGGCTTCGCGCCCGGCTTCCTCGTCGCGCCGGTGCGCCCAGCGATAGAGCAAGGGCAGCACCAGCAGCGTCAGCGCGGTCGACGACAGGATGCCGCCGATCACCACCGTCGCCAACGGCCGCTGCACCTCAGCGCCGGTGCCGGTAGCGATGGCCATAGGCACGAAGCCCAGCGAAGCCACCAGCGCCGTCATCAGCACCGGCCGCAGCCGGGTAAGCGCGCCCTCGCGGATCGCCGCATCGAGCGGCAAGCCACCCTCGCGCAAATTACGGATGAATGAAATCATCACCAGCCCGTTGAGCACCGCCACGCCCGAGAGCGCGATAAAACCCACCGCCGCCGAGATCGACAACGGAATGCCGCGCAGCCACAGCGCAACGATGCCGCCCGTGAGCGCGAACGGAATGCCGGTGAACACCAGCAGGCCGTCCTTCAGGTTGCCGAACATCGCGAACAGCAGCGTGAACACCAGCAGCAGCGACACCGGCACCACCACCTGCAGCCGCTCGGTGGCCGAGGCCAGGTTTTCGTATTGGCCGCCCCATGCGGTCCAGTAGCCCGGCGGAATGCTCACCTTGCGCATGGCCTCTTCGGCCTCGGCCACGAAGGAGCCGAGGTCGCGGCCGCGCACATTGGCGCTCACCACAATGCGGCGCTTGCCGTCCTCGCGGCTGACCTGGTTGGGGCCCGGCGCGAGCTCCAGCGTGGCCACTTCGCCCAGCGGAATGAAGCTGGTGCGCTGCTGGGCCTCGGCGCCAGCGCCCCTGGGCAACGCGATCGGCAAGCGCTTGATCGCCGCCAGGTCGGTGCGCAGGTTCTCGGGCAGCCGCACGAGGATGTCGAAGCGCCGGTCGCCTTCGAACAGCGTGCCCGCCTCGCGGCCGCCCACTGCAATGGAAATCGCGTCCTGCACGTCGCCCACGTTGAGGCCGTAGCGCGCGGTCTTGTCGCGGTCGATGTTCACCGTGAGCATCGGCAGGCCGGTGGTCTGCTCGACCTTCACTTCGGCCGCGCCGGCAATCTTGCCCAAGGTTTCCGAAACCTCGGCCGCCGTCTTGTCCAGCACCGCCATGTCGTCGCCGAAGATCTTCACGGCCACATCGCTCCGCACGCCCGAGATCAGTTCGTTGAAGCGCAGCTGGATCGGCTGCGAGAACTCGTAGTTGTTGCCCGGCAGCTTTTCGACCTCTTCCTGCACGGCCACGAGCAACTCGGCGCGCGTGCGGCGAGATGCACCCTGGAGCGCGGGCCATTCGCTCTCTGGCTTCAGCATGATGTAGCCGTCGGAAATGTTCGGCGGCATCGGGTCCGACGCAATCTCGGCCGTGCCGGTGCGCGCGAACACGCGCTCGACTTCCGGAAACTTTTCTTTCAGCGTGCGTTCGATCTGCTTTTGCATTTCGACCGACTGCGTGAGGCTGGTGCCCGGAATACGCAGCGCCTGCACCGCAAAGTCGCCCTCGCCCAGGCTCGGCACAAACTCCGTGCCCAGCCGCGTGGCCAGCAAGCCCGAAAGCACCACGGCGACGCAAGCCATGGTGATGACCAGCGGCTTGGCCGACATCACACGGGCAAGCAGCGGCTCGTAGCCGCGCCTGGCCCACTGCATCAGGCGGTTCTCCTTCTCGCTCACCCTGTTGCCGATGAAGAGCGCCACGGCTGCCGGAATGAAGGTGATCGACAGGATCATCGCGCCCAGCAGCGCAATCACCACGGTAAAAGCCATCGGGTGGAACAGCTTGCCCTCCACGCCCGTGAGCGCAAAGATCGGCAGGTACACGATCATGATGATCAGTTGGCCGAACAGCAGCGGTCGGCGCGCCTCCTGAGAGGCCGCAAAGACTTCATGGAAGCGCTCGCTGCGCGTGAGCGGCCGCCCGAGCTTCGCCTGCGCATGGGCGAGGCGCCGCACGCAGTTCTCCACGATCACCACCGCCCCGTCGATGATGATGCCGAAGTCCAGCGCGCCCAGGCTCATGAGGTTGGCGCTGACCTTCTGGTTCACCATGCCGGTGAAGGTGAACAGCATCGACAGCGGAATGACCAGCGCCGTGATCAGCGCCGCGCGCATGTTGCCGAGAAACAGGAACAGCACCGCAATGACCAGCACCGCGCCTTCGAAGAGGTTCTTCTTCACCGTGGCAATGGCCTTGTCGACCAGCACGGTGCGGTCGTACACCGTGACCGCCTTCACCCCGGCGGGCAAGGTGCGGTTGATCTCCTGCATCTTCTTGTCGACCGCCTGCGACACGGTGCAGCTGTTCTCGCCGATGAGCATGAACACCGTGCCCAGCACCACCTCGCGGCCGTTGTCGGTGGCCGCGCCGGTGCGCAGCTCCTGGCCGATGCCCACTTCGGCCACGTCCCGCACGCGCAGCGGAATGCCGTTGGTGTTGCCCAGGATCACGTTGCCGATGTCTTCGGCCGACTTGACCTGCCCCGGTGCGCGAATGAGGTACTGCTCGCCGCGCTTCTCGATGTAGCCCGCGCCCACGTTGGCGTTGTTGCGCTCCAGCGCGGTGACCAGTTCGGTCATGGTGAGGCCGTGCGCCAGCAGCTTGGCGGGGTCGGGCGCGACCTGGAACTCCTTGGCGTAGCCGCCGATGGAGTTGATCTCGGTCACGCCCTTCACGTTGCGCAGCTGCGGCTTGATGATCCAGTCCTGGATCTCGCGCAGGTCGGTCGGCGTGTAGGGCGTGCCGTCGGCCTTCTTTGCGCCCTCGTCTGCTTCCACCGTCCAGAGGTAGATCTCGCCCAGCCCCGTCGAGATCGGCCCGATCACCGGCGAGATGCCGGCCGGCATGCTCTCGCGCGCCGACTGGATGCGTTCGTTCACCAGCTGCCGCGCAAAGTAGATGTCGGTGCCGTCTTCGAAGATCACCGTCACCTGCGAAAGGCCGTAGCGCGAAAGCGAGCGCGTCTGCTGCAGGCCCGGCAGGCCGGCCATCACCGTCTCGATGGGGTAGGTCACGCGCTGCTCCGCCTCCAGCGGCGAATAGCCCGGCGCGGCCGTGTTGATCTGCACCTGCACGTTGGTGATATCTGGTACGGCGTCAATGGGCAGCTTCTGGTAGCTGAAGATGCCGAGCGCGGCCATGCCGAGCACGGCAAGCAAGACCAGCCAGCGCTGTTCGATGGAAAACCGGATGACTCGTTCGAACATGCGGCGTCCTCAGTGGGTGTGCATGGCAGAGCTCTTGCCCTGCTGCGACTTGACGACGAAGCTGCCGCTGCCTGCATGGGCGGCACCGGGCGCAAGGCCGCCCACGATTTCGATGCGCTGGCCGTCGCTGCGGCCGGTCTGCACATGCTGCGGCACAAAGCCGCCCGGCACGCGCAGGAACACGGTCGGCTTGTCTTCCACGGTTTGCACGGCTTCGGCCGACACCGTCACGGGGGCGTTCGCTTCGGACGAAACCAGTTCCACGTTCACGAACAGCCCCGGCCGCCACATGCGCTGCGGGTTGGTCAGGGTGACGCGTGCCGTGGCCGTGCGCGTCTGTGCCCCAATGAGCGAGCCCACGTAAGACACCGTGCCGCTGGCCGCCTGCTCGAAGGCGCTCGAACGAATGGTCGCAGGCTCGCCGATGCGCACCAGGTTCAGGTGGTTGGCGGCCACGCTGATCTCGGCCCACACGGTCGAAAGATCGGAAATGGTGAACACGCTGGCGTCTTCCTTCACCGCTTCGCCGAGCGAGATGTGCTTTTCGACCACCATGCCGTCGAAGGGTGCACGCAGCTCGTAGCGGCCCAGGGCCGACGAGGCCGGCGTGGCGCCGAGGGCCAGCAGCTTCTGGTTGGCGTTGGCCACGGCAATCTGCGCCTCCTGCATTGCCTGCTCCGCCTGCAGGTAGTCTTGCTGTGCAGAAATCTTTTCTTCCCACAGCTTCTTCTCGCGCTGGTAGGTGGTGCGGGCCAGTTCGAGCCGGCGCTGCGCCGTCTGCAATTCGCTGCGCTGCTCCGACAGCGTGGGGCTGGAGAGCACCGCCAGCACCTGGCCGCGCTTCACCTCCTGCCCAAGGTTGGCCGTGACGCTTTCGACCACGCCCCCCACGCGCGGCACCACATGGGCGGTTCGGTCTTCGTTGAACTTGATCTCGCCCGGCAGCTGCAGCAACGACTTGATGCGCGCGGGGCCGGCGCTCTCCACGGCCACGCCGGCGGCCTTGATCTGCTCGTCGGTGAAGGCGATCTTTCCCTCCTGTTCGTTGCGCCCTTCCTTGCGCCCTTCCTTGTGCTCTTCCTTGTGCCCTTCCGTGTGCCCGCCCTTCTTCTCTTCCTTGCCGGCCTCGCCGGAGGCGTGGCCATGCCCGTGGTCATGGTCATGGCCGTGGTCCTTCTCTTCTCCCTTGCCTTCTTCCTCATGGTGCTCGCCTTCGGCATGCTCGGCCGATTCCGAATGCCCCGAGCCTTCAGGCTTGGCCGGCGCGGTGCGCAAGATCAGCGCGCCTGCGGCAATGCCGGCGACCAGCACCGCCACGATCGCCATCCATTGCTTTTTGCCGATGCGCCCCGCGGACGTGTTTCGCTCTTCCGTATTCATGATGTGGT
This sequence comes from Variovorax sp. CCNWLW235, assembly GCF_037204085.1. Lineage (NCBI taxonomy): Bacteria > Pseudomonadati > Pseudomonadota > Betaproteobacteria > Burkholderiales > Comamonadaceae > Variovorax > Variovorax sp. CCNWLW235. Next base: position 21,892 of record NZ_JBBCBW010000015.1, read on the forward strand.
TTCCTTGTCAGCGTGCGGCATTCGCCGTACGCGGGGTTTCGTCGGCTTCGGTGCCCAGCAGCCGGTCGAGCTCGCTGGCCGCGCGATGCGCGTCGGCCACGGCCATCAGGTACTGGTTGCGCACCTGGAAGTGCGTGCGTTGCGCATCGAGCGCTTCGAGAAAGCTGAACTTGCCGAGCTCGAAGCCCTTGGCGGCGGCCTTGTAGGCGGCCTCGGCGCCGGGCAGTGCATCGCGCTGCAGCGTCTCGGCGGCGGCGCGCGCCGAACGCAGGCGCTCGGTGGCTTGCGCCACATCGGCACCCAGCTGCAGCTCGGCCGCCGCAAGGTCGTCCCGCGCCTTCTCTTCGCGGCTCAGCGCCTCGGCCACGTTGCCGCGGTTGGTGTCGAAGATAGGCAACGGTACCGACACGCCCACCACCACCTGGTTGCGGCCGCTGCCGCTGCCCATGCCTTCGTCGGCCGGCACACGCTTGGCACCAAGCGACACGGTGATGTCGGGCACCCGCCGCGCCTGCTCCAGTTGCGAAAGCGCTTGGCGCCGCTCGACCTCGAGCCGCGCCTGGCGCAACACGGGCGCCGCGGCAAGCCGCCTCTCCAGGTCCTGCGCCGGCGTAAGCGGCGGCAGCCGATCGACCGCACCCTGCGCCTGCGTGAAGCGCGGATCCGGGTTGCCCCACAGCGCGGCCAGTTGGCGGCGCGCCGAGCGCAATGCGCCCTCGGCCTGCTGCAGTTCGACCTGGATGCCGGCCTCGGCCACGCGCGAGCGCGTCTCTTCGAGCGGCGGAACCTTGCCCGCCGCCACGCGGTTGGCGGCCGCGCGGGTGGCCGCTTGCGCAAGGCCCAACGAATCCTGCATCAGCCGCAAGCGCTCCTGCGCAGCCAGCACGTCGAAGAACAGCGTGATGCTCGATGCACGCAGCTCCGAGCGCCGCGCAAGCAACGCCGATGCGGCTTGGTCGCGCGCGCGCTCGGCCGCCGTCACGCGGGCTGCGCGCTTGCCGCCCAGCTCGACGGGCTGGCTCAGCAGCAGCGTGGTGGTGCGGTTGTCGCGGCGCAGGTCTTCCACCTGCGCCTCGAGCACGGGGTTGGGCCATGCGCCCGCCTGCAGCACGGCGGCATCGGTGGCCTCCTGCTCACGCGCGGCGGACGAAAGCCCGGGGTTGGCCCGCTGTGCGAGCGCGATGGCGCTGCGCAGGTCCAGCGGGCCCGCGGGCTCCACTGTTCTTGCAGCAGCGTGCCGCAGCAGCAGTGGCGAAGGATTGGAACCGGCATCGGTTTGTGAAAATGCCGGGGGCACCGCCAAGGCCATGACGGCCAGCGGCATGAAGAGCGTGCGCATCGAATTCTCCTGGGTTGCAAAACAACGGGCGAGGGAATTCGGCGAGAGCTCAGCTGATGCGGGGTATCAGGGGTAAGGGTTGTTCTCTCGCCGAATCAAGCGGCGAGAGGTCTTGCAGGGCGCACGGGCACTTCAGAGATATGCGAGACAAAGTGCTCCGCTCGCATGACACGCAATGCCCGCGCGAGCGCAGGCAGGCCTTGCCCCTGCTCTGCCGCTGACGGCAGATGCTGCGCATGGCCCAGGTGGCAGGCTGCGCAATCTCCCAGCACGGCGTTCGGTTGCGTGCCGGGGCTCTTCTGCGTGTCGTCGGCACTGGCGCCGCCGTGGCTGCCCGCCTCGGACGGGTGCTCATGGTGGCCCCAATGGCGGGGCTGCACATCGCGCTCATGTTGGCAATATGCCGCCGACGCCGCCCAGCTGAACTGGAACGGCAGCAGGAGCAGCAAGAAGATCTGGAGCCAACGGCGCATGGTTCCAAAAGTATATCGGCGGCAAGTGGCATGGCTCCTGCATTGCCCCTTCGAGTCGCAGGCCCACGGCGCAATGTATGACACGGGGCCAGCGTCCAGTCCGTCGTTCGGAGGACAGCTTCGCACCCCGCCCTTCACCCACCCCCTAGCTAACATCCTCCGATGCGAATTCTGGTCATTGAGGGCGAGCCCCAGCTCGGCGATCAGCTGAAGAAGGGCCTGGAGGAGAACGGGTACGCAGTCGACATTGCGCGCGATGGCGCCAAGGGCCGCTACCTTTCCGCGGAACACCACTACGCGTTGATCCTTCTCGACGCGGTGCTTCCCGGTGCCGACGGCTTTGCGGTGCTGCGCGCCATACGGCGTACCAGCACCGTGCCCGTGCTGGTGCTCACGGCGCGCGACAAGGTCGAAGACCGCGTGAACGGCCTGCGGCTGGGCGCAAACGACTACCTGGTAAAGCCCTTCACGCTGCCGGAGCTGCTGGCGCGCATGCGAGCCCTGCTGCAACACGGCAAGCCGAACGAACCCTCCACATTCCGCCTGGCCGACCTGGAGCTCGACCTTGCGAGCCGCAAATGCGTTCGCAACCACCAGCGCATCGAACTCACGGCAAAGGAGTTCACGCTGCTGGCGGTGCTGCTGCGCAACAGGGGGCACATCGTCTCGCGCAGCACCCTCGCCGAAGAGGTGTGGGACAGCACGCTCGACAGCGACACCAACGTGCTCGAAGTCGCCATTCGCAGGCTGCGCGCCAAGATCGACGACCCTTTCGACCTGAAGCTGCTGCACACGGTGCGCGGCAGCGGCTACGTGCTCGAAGACCGTTCCTGGCCTTGAGCACGCCTGCCGGGCCGTACCCGCTGTTGACTAGGGCTCTGCGCGGGCCGGCGTTTCGTCCGATGCGGCAGGCGCCCTGGCGCGGCCCATCACCAGGTTGATCAGCGGCCCCGTCATCGCGGTGGTCACCAGCGCCATCACCAGCAGCATGGTGAAGAGTTCGGGGCCGATCAGGCCGGCGTCCAGGCCGATCTTCATCACGATGAGCTCCATCAGCCCGCGCGCATTCATGAGCGAACCGGTGGCAAGGCTGTCGCGCCATCCGTAGCCCGCCAGGCGCGCGCCGATGGCACCACCCGCCAGCTTGCCGATGGTGGCCACGCCGACGATCAGCAGCATTGCGCCCACGCTTGCGCCCGTAAAGGCATTGGCGGTGGTGCCCAGCCCCGCCAGCGCGAAGAACAGCGGCATCAGCACCACGATGGAAATCGGCTCGATGCGCTCGGAGAGCGAATTCAGCAAACGGTCGTCGCGCGGCAGGCACGCGCCGAACAGGAAGGCGCCGAACACCGCATGCAGGTGCAGCCATTCGGTTGCCAGTGCGCACACCAAGAGGCCGATCATGAGCGAGGCCATCATGGTGGTCGAAGGCTCGCCGTTGGGCGCGCGCGTGCGCAGCAGCCACGCAAAGGCCGGCTTCATGCCGAAGAAGAGCACCGCCAGCAGCACGGCCACGCCGGCGGTGGTCTTGAGCAGGCCGGTGTAGCCCTCACCCGCGCCGGCCAGCGCCACCACCAGCGCCAGCAAGATCCACGCGAACACATCGACCACGGCCGCCGCACTCAGCGAGAGCTGCCCGAACGGCGTGCGCGTGAGGCCACGGTCTTTCAGGATGCGCGCCATGACGGGAAAGGCCGTGATCGAAAGCGCCGCCGCCATGAACAGCGCAAACGGCCAGAAGCCCACGCCCGCGGGTGCCAGCGACGGATGCAAGGCCGGCGAAATGGCAATGCCCAGCACCATTGGCACCGCAATGCTGAGCGCACCTACATAACCGGCGGCCTTCAGTTGCGCGCGCACGCCCTGTGCGGCCCGCAGTTCGAGCCCCACCACGAACATGAACAGCACCAAGCCCACCGTCGAAAGCGACGAGAGCCCCTCGAGGTGGCTCTTGGAGAAAAGCTGCGCATGCAACGAAGGGAACAGCGCCCCCATGACCACCGGCCCCAGCATGAGGCCGGCCGCCATTTCGCCGACCACGCTCGGCTGGCCCACGTGGCGGAGCACCCAGCCGCAAATGCGCGCGGTGCTCAGGATGACGATGAGTTGCAGCAGGAGAGAGGTGGCGGACATGAACCGGAGCGCGGGTGAAGGGGAACACGCGATCTTAGTTTTGTTCGGCCGCCCCCGCCGCCCCAGCCGCCTTCGGCATGCGCATCAGCCGCAACCCGTTGGCCACCACCAGCAGGCTCGCACCCATGTCCGCGAACACCGCCATCCACATGGTGGCGCTGCCGAACACCGCAAGCACGAAGAACACGCCCTTGATGCCCAGCGCCAGGGTGATGTTCTGCCACAGCACCGAGTGCGCCCGGCGCGACAGGCGAATGGTCTCGGGCAGGCGGCGCAGGTCGTCGTTCATGATGACCACGTCCGCCGCCTCCATGGCCGTGTCGGTGCCGGCGCCGCCCATTGCAAAGCCGATGTCCGCCTGGGCGAGCGCGGGCGCATCGTTGATGCCGTCGCCCACCATGCCGGCAACGCCGTGGCGCTGCTGGAGCGCCTTGACGGCGTCGAGCTTCTCTTCGGGCAGCAGGTTGCCGCGCACGTCTTCGATGCCCGCATGCGCGCCGATCGCCCGGGCCGTGGCGGCGTTGTCCCCGGTGAGCATCACCGGCGTGACGCCAAGCGCGCGCAGCTCGGCCATGGCGGCTTGCGACGACGGCTTGATGGTGTCGGCCACCGCAAACAGTGCAAGCACCTCCTGGCCGGAGGCCAGCAGCGTGACCGTGCGCCCTGCTTCTTCATGGCGCTTCAGCTCGGCCTCGAGCGCAGGGGTGCACAGCCCCCGCTCTTCGATCAACCGGTGGTTGCCCAGCACATAGGCCTGGCCTTCGTGCGTGGCCTGCACGCCGCGCCCTGGCAGGGCCGTGAAGTCTCCGACCTCGAGCGCTTCGATCTCCAGGCCCTCGGCAATGGCCCTGGACACGGGGTGGTCAGAACGGCTTGCGATGCTTGCCGCAACCGCAAAGACCGCGTCCTTGTCCGTCGCGGCGCCAAGCAGGCCCGATTCGACCAGCCGCGGCTTGCCTTCGGTGATGGTGCCCGTCTTGTCGAGCGCCACCGCCTTGAGCTTGCGCGCCTCTTCGAGGTAGGTGCCGCCCTTGATGAGAATGCCGCGCCGCGCGGCCGAGGCCAGCGCGCTCACCACGGTAACGGGCGTCGAGATGACGAGCGCGCAAGGGCACGCGATGACCAACAGCACCAGTGCCTTGTAGATGGCCTGCAGCCAGGTCCAGCCCATGAGCCAGGGCGTGAGCACTGCCACTGCAATGGCCAGCACGAAGACGGCAGGCGTGTAGACCGACGCGAACTTGTCGACGAAGCGCTGCGTGGGCGCGCGCGAGCCTTGCGCCTCTTCGACCGCATGGATGATGCGGGCCAGCGTGGTGTTGGCTGCCACCGCAGTGACGCGGAATTCAAGCGCAGCCGTCTGGTTGATAGTGCCCGCGAACACCGCGTCCCCGGCCGACTTGTCGACCGGAATGCTCTCGCCGGTGACGGGTGCCTGGTCGATGGCGCTGGTGCCTTGGGTGACGACGCCGTCCAGCGGCACGCGCTCACCCGGGCGGATGCGCACAACGGCACCCAGCGCCACGGTGTCGGCCTTCGCCGTCTTCCAGCTGCCGTCGGGCTGCCGCACCTCGGCCTGCTCGGGCGCCAGCGCCAGCAGGCCCTGGATGGCATTGCGCGCGCGATCGACCGCGCGGGCCTCGATCATTTCGGCAATGGCATAAAGCGCCATCACCATCGCGGCCTCGGGCCACTGGCCGATCAAAAAGGCACCCGTCACGGCCACGGCCATCAGCGCGTTGATGTTCAACCGCCCGAGCACCAGTGCCGCAAAGCCCTTCCTGTAGGTGTCGAGCCCGGCCAGTCCAATGGCACCGAGCGCAAGCGCCATCTCCACCGCGGTGAACCCTGCCCCCTCGGGCGCGAGAAAGGAAATTGTCTCGGCCGCAATGGCCAGCACCAGCGCGGCAACAAGCCGCATGAGTTCCGGCGTCATGAGGCCGGTGGCGCGCGCCGTGCCACCGGCGGCAGGTTGCGCGCCCGCCGCGCTGTTCAGCGGCTCGGGCTTGAAGCCCGCCTTGCGAATGGCTGCCAGCGCATCGGGCAACGCGGCTTCATCGGCCGTAATGGCCATGGTGCGTTCACCGAGCCGGAAGCGCAGCCCGCTGATGCCGCGAACGGGCTCGAGCGCGCGCCGGATTTCCGACTCTTCCACCGCGCAGTCCATCGTGGGAATGCGAAAGAGCAAGGCGCCCTTCGGAACATCGGCGGCGTCGACAGCGGCAATGGGGGCGGCGGTCGCTGATCCACACGCGGAGTTGCCGCAGCAGGCCGTTTCGGCAGGAGCGTGGGCGTGCGGCGCCAGGGGTTTCAGGGCATTCTGGTTCGTCATGAAGACAATTGGAAACCCTGAAGCAGGTGTAGAGTCAAACGACAAATTCCTTCACTTCGTTCTTGCCGCATCATGAAAATCGGAGAACTGGCCAAGGTCGCGAACACACCGGTCGAAACCATCCGCTATTACGAGCGCGAGCAGTTGCTGCCCGAGCCGGCGCGCACCGAAGGCAACTACCGCATCTACGACGACGAGCACGCGCAGCGGCTGGGCTTTATCCGCCGCTGCCGTTCGCTGGACATGACGCTCGATGAAATCCGCAGCCTGCTGCGGTTCCGCGATGCGCCGGGAGAAGACTGCGGGCAGGTCAACCAGCTGCTGGACGACCACATCGGCCACGTGGCCGCCCGTATTTCCGAACTCAAGCTGCTGGAGAAGCAGCTGAAGGCGCTGCGCCAGCAATGCTGCGGGGCAGAGTCGGCGCAGAACTGCGGCATCCTGCAGGAGCTGGACACCGCCACGCTCGCAACGGAGCCCTTCGGGCAGCACGCGGGGCATGTGCACGGCTCGCTGCACAACACATCCGCCAAACGTTCGTCTTGATGTGTCTTGACGTGGTTCAGGGCGCCATCACGCCGACCACGCTCTCACACGCGAAGCGAGCCGCGGAAGCCCCTTGCGGCGTAGTACGACTGGGCACCGTTGTGATACACGAACACCTTGCCATAGCGGTAGTCGCCGAAGAGCGCTCCGCCAAGTGAGCGAACGTCAGGCGGCGTCTCGATCCAGCTGGAAGTCTTCGCGTCGAACTTGCCGAGCTTCTGCAGCTCGCGGTACTGCTCTTCCGTCAACAGCGCGATGCCCATGGCGGCCGCCATGCCAAGAGCGCTGTCCTGCGGCTTGTTTTCCTTGCGTGCGTCGAGCGCTTCGCGGTCGTAGCAAAGGCTCCTGCGGCCTGCCGGGCTCTCGGGGGCGCAGTCGCAGAACGTGATTTGCCCGGTTTTCTTGTCCTGGCCGATCACGTCCGGCTCACCGCCGGTTTCTTCCATGGCGCCAATCGACTTCAGCGCAGCGGGGTTGCTTTCGAGCCTTGCCTGAACGTCGGCCCATGCGACGCCCTTGTGGCGTTGCATGTGCTTCTCGAAGCGGGCTTGCAATGTCTGGAGCAGTTCTTGCGTCTTCATGGTTCTGCTATTTGCCTATGAGCTGAGTGAGCTTTTCCGCCTCGAAGCTCTCGTCGCGCGCCGCGTCGCAGGGCACGCAGTCCTTGGTGCCGGGGTGTGCGGACAGCTTCTCGATGGCCTGCCACAGCAGCGCGATCTGATGCTCCTGCCCCGCGGCGTTGTCGATCAGCCCGCGCATGGCTTGGCTGAGCGGGTCGTCTTCCTGCGTGATGCCGTAGGCAGAAAACTTCTGCGGCGCGGCCACATCGGCGCTCTCGCCCGCCTTCGACGGGATGATTCGCGCGGGAATGCCCACCGCCGTTGCCCCGGCCGGCACCGGCTTGATGACCACCGCGTTGCTGCCGATCTTGGCGCCGTCGCCAACCTCGAAGCCGCCCAGCACCTTGGCGCCCGCGCTTACCACCACGTTGCGCCCGAGCGTCGGGTGGCGCTTGGCGCCCTTGTAGAGCGAGGTGCCGCCCAGCGTCACGCCCTGGTAGATGGTGCAGCCGTCGCCGATTTCGGCGGTTTCGCCCACCACCACGCCCATGGCATGGTCGAAGAACACCCGCTCGCCGATCTTGGCGGCCGGGTGAATCTCGATGCCCGTGAGCCAGCGCGCCACATGCGCGATAAAGCGGGCCGGCCACTTGAAACCGTGCGTCCAACAAGCGTGCGCCCAGCGATGCAGCACCACGGCATGAAAGCCGGGGTAGACCGTGATCACTTCCCAGGCGCTGCGCGCGGCCGGGTCGCGTTCGAGGATGCACCGGATGTCGGCGCGCAAACGAGAGAACATCGCTGCCTTTGTTGTCGTTATATCGATAGGGGCCGGCGAGTCTAAAGCCGGCGGTCTTTCGCGCACGCGCGATGGGGTTTTAGCCCTTGCGCGGGCCGTTTGCGGCGTCGGCCATGGCCTTGGCGATGCCGCGCAGGATGTGGATCTCTTCGGGCGTGGGCTGGGCGCGGTTGAAAAGCTGCTGCAGCCGGGGCATCAGCTTCTTCGGCGCCTCGGGGTCCAGAAAGCCGATGTCCACCAGAGAGCGCTCCCAGTGCTCGAGCATGCCGGCCACCGCCTTCGCATCGGCCGCCTGCACCGGCGCCGTGGCGTCGCGCACCGCATAGCCGCCCAGCGCCAGGCGCCATTCATAGGCAATCACCTGGATGGCCGCCCCCAGGTTGAGAGAGCCGAACTTCGGGTCGGTCGGAATGCTCAAGGCCACGTTGCAGCGGTAGACGTCTTCATTGCGCATACCGAAACGCTCGGAGCCGAAGAGAAAGGCCACATGCTGGTCGCCCTGCTGGGCCAGCGGCTCCAGGTGCTCCCGCGGGGTGCGCGTGGGCGGGCCGAAGTCTCGCGGCACCATGGCGGTGGCGCACAGGTGGGTTACGCCGTCGAGCGCCTCGTCCAGCGTTTCGACAATGCGGGCGTTGTTCAGCACGTCGAGCGCGCCGCTTGCCCGCTGGATGGTTTCTTCCCGCCGCAGCACGTTGGCCCAGCGGGGCGTTACCAGCACCAGGTCGTCGAAACCCATGGTCTTCATGGCGCGGGCGGCGGCGCCCACATTGCCTGCGTGGCTGGTCTGGATCAGGATAAAACGGGTGCGCATGGAGGGTTTGGAGGCACGAAACGGGCGGAGCCGGTAAAATGACCGATTCTCGCCGCCCGCATCGCCGGGCCGCAGGGTCGCCTCCAGGGGACCTCCTCCACCGTTCTTCTCACAATCCAGAATGTCGTCCCCCAACCTGCATCCCATGCTCAATGTGGCCGTCAAGGCCGCACGCGCCGCCGGCGCCATCATCAATCGCGCCGCCCTCGACGTCGAGGCCGTGCGCATTTCGCAAAAGCAGGTCAACGACTTCGTCACCGAAGTCGACCACGCCAGCGAGCAAGCCATTATTGAAACGCTGCTTGGCGCATACCCGGGGCACGGCATCCTGGCCGAAGAATCGGGCACCGAGCACGGTGCAAAAGATTCCGACTACGTCTGGATCATCGATCCGCTCGACGGCACCACCAACTTCATCCACGGCTTTCCGGTCTACTGCGTTTCCATTGCGCTGTCGGTGCGCGGCAAGATCGAGCAGGCGGTCATCTACGACCCGAGCCGCAACGACCTGTTTACTGCCACCAAGGGCCGCGGCGCCTACATGAACGAGCGCCGCATCCGCGTCTCGAAGCGCACCAAGCTCAGCGAATGCCTGGTTTCCACCGGCTTTCCGTTTCGCACGGGCGACAACTTCAAGCAGTACCTGGCCATCATGGCCGACATGATGCCCCGCATGGCGGGCCTGCGCCGCCCTGGCGCAGCCGCACTCGACCTGGCCTACGTGGCCGCCGGCTTTACCGACGGCTTCTTCGAAACCGGCCTCAACCCCTGGGACGTGGCCGCGGGTTCGCTGCTGGTGACAGAGGCCGGCGGCCTGATCGGCAACTTCACGGGCGAGCCCGACTTTCTGGAACAGCGCGAATGCCTGGCCGGCGCCCCGCGCATCTACGGCCAGCTGGTGCCGCTGCTTGCCAAGTATTCCAAGTTTGCCGGCATCGACGACAAGATGCGCGCCAGCGACCGCGTGCGCGCCGTGTCGGCCGCAGCGCGCCCCAACGCCGACGAATCGGTCGACCTGTATGCGCGCAGCACGGTGCCCGACCTGCCCGCCGCATCGCTCGACGGCGAAGCGCCCGCCCCCGCGGCCGCGCCGGCAGCACCGGTGTCGCGCAAGCTCACGCGCATTCGCCGCGACGCGCCTGCCGACGGCAGCCCTTCCGAAGGCGACGCTTCCGCCAAGTGATGCAGGGGCCCGGTGCCGCCCTCCGCTTTCGTGCGGCGCTGCGTGTTGCGCTGAGCCAGTACGTCGCCAACGGCTTCAGCGTTGCGCTCGGCCTGCTGGTCATCTCGGCCGGCGCGCATTTCTGGCTCGGCACCATCGCGGCCTCTGCAGCCGCGGTGGGCGTGATCGTCACGGCCCCGCCCGACCTGCCCGGCCCGCGCCGCGGCAAGTTCTTCCAGATGCTGCCGGCCCCGCTGATCGGGCTGCCGCTCTTCTTTCTGGTGCAACTGCTGCACACCGCGCCCATTCGCCTTGGGCTGGTGCTGGTGCCCGCCACTTTCGTCGCCTTTCTGGCCATGGCATGGGGCAAGCGCGGCATTCCCATTGCCATTGCGGTGATGTTCTCGATGGTTTTCTCGATGGCCACGCCCGCTCCGAACGGCATGGCCGAGGCGTTGGAGCGCACCTGGCACTTTGGCCTGGGCGCCGGGCTCTACGTGATCTGGGCCAATTTGGCCAACCATGCGCTCAATGCGCGTTATCGCGTGCAGTCGGTTTCAGACGTGCTGTATTCGCTGGCCGCGCTGATGCGCACCGAGGCCACGCAGTTCACGCCGCGCGACGACACCAGCGACATCCGCGAAACCCCTGCCCCCTTGCTCGGCCGCCTGCTGCGTGAACAGGCCGCGCTGGCCGACCAGCTTCAGGCCACGCGCGACATCGTGCTCGAGTCGCCGCGCACGCCGCGCCGGCAGCGGCTGGCCGCCATGCTGGTGATCGTGCTCGAAATGCGCGACCAGCTCCTTGCAAGCGAGCTCGACCTGGACGCGCTCAAGAGCCACCCCGCGCATGCCGAGGCGCTCATTGAAATGCGCCGCGTGCTCGAAGAGCTGGCCGACGAAACCACCGCGCTCGGCGACTCACTGCTGATGGGCCGCCACCCCGAGGCGGTGGCCGACCGCCGGCCGCGCCTTGCATCCATTCACCTGCCCGCTGAAGAACATGTGGCAAGCCACGGCATGCTGGGCCCCAACGCCGCCATGCTCGCGCGCGGCCTGGCAAGCCGCATCGGCCACATCAACGATGAGGTGCTGCGCCTGTCTGCCATGGCGCGCGGCGATGCCGAGCCCAACCTGGCCGTGGTGCGGGCCAACTGGCAGATGTTCGTGAGCCCGACCGATTGGTCGCTGCGGCCCTTTCTCACGCTGTGGAGCTGGGACGCGCCGCCGCTGCGCCATGCCATTCGGGCCGCGCTGGCCATTGCGGCAGGCTACGGAATTGCGGTGTCGCTGCCCTGGGGCTCGCACGACTACTGGATCTTGCTGACCATTGTGGTGGTGCTGCGCGGCAGCCTTTCGCAGACGCTGGAGCGGCGCAACAGCCGCGTGGCCGGCACGCTGCTGGGCTGTGTGCTGGCGGTGGGGCTGCTCTCCGCGCATCCGTCGCCGCTGTTGCTGCTGGCCTTTGTTACCGTGTCGCAGGCCATTGCGCACAGCTTTGCGGTGCGCCGCTACCTGATTACGGCGGTGGCGGCCACGGTGCTCGGCCTGCTGCAGGCGCACATGCTCAACACGGGCGCCGCGCCCATCTTTGCGCTGTTCGAGCGCATTGCCGACACGCTCATCGGCGCCGCGCTGGCCTGGGGCTTCTGCTATGTGCTGCCGTCATGGGAGCGCGGGCAGATTCCGGCGCTGGTGGCGCGCACGCTCACCGCGCAGGCGCGCCATGCACGCCTGGCGCTGGGCCTGGGCCAGCTGCAGGCAGTCGACAGCAGCCCCGAGCTCGAATGGCGGCTTGCGCGCCGCGAGGCCTACGACAGCCTTTCGGCGCTGGTGCAGGCCACGCAGCGTTCGCTTTCAGAGCCGCGCGCGGTGCAGCCGCCGCTCGAGCCGCTGGAGCACCTGCAGGCTCACAGCTACCAGTTGCTCGCGCAACTGAGCGCCGTAAAATCGATGCTCGTGCTGCGGCGCGACCGGCTCACCCCGGGCGAAATCGAAGGCCCGCTCGCGCGCACCGCACAGCGCATCGAAGCAGCCATCGGCACCGCGCCCACCACCGGTCCCACGCTGCCCGAAAGCCCCGGTTCCACCACCGTGGGCGGCCCGATTCCCCTGCCCGACCCGTTCGACAACGACATCAGCCTCTGGCTGCTGCGCCGTCTCGATCTGGCCACGGCACTCGCTACGCAGCTGCGCGACGACGCGGCGCGCATTCTTCAACCCCTGGAGACACAAGCCACGACCACCGCTCAATGACCGAAGAGATGCTTGCCCACCCCTGGTTCGGCACCTGGCTCGCAGCCGTGATTGCCGTTCCGCTCGCGCTGCTTGTTCACCGTCTCGGCGGCCTTGTGCTGATGCGAATCACCCGTCCGGCGCCCGCGCTGCATTCGATGGTGATCAACTGCAAACCCGTGGCCCGGGTGGTGCTGCCCCTTTTGGCGCTGCTGCTGGTGTTTCAGGCGGCGCCTAGCGACCTTCGCTTCATAGGCAGCGTGCGGCACCTCAACGGCCTGCTGCTGATTGCCGCCACCACGTGGCTTGCAGTAAAGGCCATCAGCGGCTTTGCGGACGGCGTGCTCGCGCAGCACCCGTACGACGTGGAAGACAACCTGCACGCGCGCCGCGTGCTCACGCAAACCCGCGTGCTTGCGCGCACCGCCATGTCGATGGTGCTGGTGGCCGGCGGCGCGATGATGCTGATGACTTTTCCTGGCGCGCGGCAGGTGGGTGCGAGCCTGCTGGCTTCGGCGGGCGTGATCGGCATCGTGGCCGGCCTGGCGGCCAAGCCGGTGTTCAGCAACCTGATTGCCGGGCTGCAGATTGCGCTGGCCCAGCCCATACGCATCGACGACGTGCTGGTGGTCGAGGGCGAATGGGGCCGGGTCGAAGAGATTACCGGCACCTTTGTGGTGGTGAAGATCTGGGACGACCGGCGTTTGATCTTGCCGCTCAGCTACTTCATCGAAAAACCATTCCAGAACTGGACGCGCAGTTCGTCGCAGCTGCTGGGCGCGGTCTTCGTTTATGCCGACTACGGCATGCCGCTGCCGCCGCTGCGCGCAGAGGTCGAACGCATCGTGAAGTCGGCGCCCGAGTGGGACGGCCGCTTTTTCAACCTGCAGGTAACCGACGCCACCGAGCGCACCATGCAAATTCGGGTGCTTTGCACCGCCGGCAACTCCAGCCTTGCCTTCGATTTGCGCTGCAAGGTGCGCGAAGGGCTCATCGACTTCATGCAGCGGGAGTACCCGCAGTTCCTGCCCCGGATGCGCATCGAAAGCGACGGCAAGCCGGGCAGGCAAAACACCGAAGACATGCAGCTTCAGCCTGTGCCCTCGCCGCGCTGAACCGCGGCATGGCTGCGGCGGCGCAGCGGTGGCCGCTGCAGATTGGTGAACGCCCGCAGCAGCCACTCCGCCGGGCCGTAGGCAAAGTGGTGCATCCACCAGCGGCTCAACGCCAGGTTGCCCGCAAAGATGGCCAGCGCCACTGCAAACGTTGCAAGCGGCCCGATGGTGCCGATCCACCGCAGCCCGTAGGCCAGAAAAATCCAGGCGCAGACCAGCGACTGCAGCAGGTAGTTTGAAAGCGCCATGCGCCCCGCCGGCGCCAGCCATTGCGCCAGCACGCGGCCAGGCCCGGTCTGGAACACCAGCAGCATGCCGGCTGCATAAGCGGCCGCCAGGAACGGTGCCGTCAGCAGCGTGGCCGCCAGGCCTTGGATCTGTCGCGACAGATCGTTCAGCCGCATGGCAGGCAAGGCATAGGCCAGCGCACCCGGCACGCCGACGAGCAAGCCCCAGAACAACACCCGCCGCAGCAGCTTGCCATGCGCCTCTGCATGCGCGAGCAGCCCATGCTTGCCGGCAATGAACCCCGCAAAGAACATGGCCAGCGCCTCCGGTGCCTGCACCAGCGCGGTGATCCACCAGACCTGCGACAGGTCGCGCAGGTGCTGCACCATCACCATTGCCGGCGTGGCACGGTAGGCGGCCAGCGCCCTGGCGGCATCGGCGTAGGCAGCTTCGGTTGCCAGCCGCATGTCCGCATGCGTAAACAGGTAGCCAACGCCGGCCCATGCCAGCGACACAAGCAGCACCAGCCCGATGGCCGCGCACGCCATGAACACATCTCCGCGCCGCCGCAGCAACAGCAGCACGGCGCCCAGCACCGCATACGTGGTGAGGATGTCGCCGTAATAAAGCACCACGGCATGCAGCACGCCGATGACCCACAGGCCCACCAGCCGCCGCACCATGCGCGGCGCAAAGCGCTTGCCATCGCGCTCCGCCGCCCGCATTTGCAGCGTGAAGCTGTAGCCGAACAGGAACGAGAACAGCAGGTAGAACTTGGTCTCGAAGACGAAGGACCGCACGAACGAGGCGCTGCGGTCGGCCAGCGAAACAGCCAGCGGATCGGGAATGCCCAGGCCGTAGTAAGTGGATGCGAAGCTTGCGATGTTGACTACCAGAATGCCCAGCAGCGCAAAGCCGCGCAGCGCATCGACCAGGTGCTGGCGTTCGTTCGTCGTTTCTTTCGGGGCAGGCGTCATTCAGGCTTTCTTGGCTTCAAGGGTGCATTGGCGCCGCCTGCGCCGCGGCGGCCGCGGTCTGCCTTGGGCAGCACCGCTTCTTCGACCATGCGCTCGGCCCGGGCGTGCAGGCGGCGCAGCGACTCGTCGAGCCGCGCCGCGTCGTCGTCGCTCAACGCGCCCAGCAGCTCGGTGTTGATTTGCGTGACCAGCGGAAACAGCTCGTCATACAGCGCCTGCCCGCTTTCAGTAAGCCCCAGCTGCACCTGCCGCCGGTCGCCCGGCCGCACCACGCGCGACACCAGTTGCTTGGCCACCAGCGAGCCGACCGCCTTGGAGGTGCGGGCCCGGTCCAGTTGCGCATGCTCGGCCAGCTCCGACGAACTGAGCTCGCCCCGGCTTGCAAGCACGGCAACCAACCGCCATTCGCGCCGGGTAATGCCAAAGCGCCCCTCGCACAGCCTGATGACCATGCTGCCCGCCACCGAGAGCAGGCGCGACAGCCGGTACAGCAGCAAATCGTCCAGCGGGCGGCGCGGCGCGGTCATTGGGGGTTAGTCCGGGGGATGGTTGATTAGATCAATCGAATGTAGCGTCTCTAAAGTCGTTCGCAGCCGCGGCACCCAGCCCAAGCGGCGCCACCGAACGAGAACCGGAGACATCGACATGCCCTGCCCTGATTTCGACCGCCGCCAGATCGTTGCCGCCCTGGGCGGCCTTGCGCTGGCCCCGCTTGCACCATTGGCCAACGCACAGGCGTTTACGCCGGGCCAGCCCATCAAGGTGCTGATTGGCGTGCCCGCCGGCGGCACGCAAGACGTGCTGACCCGCGCCATTGCAGAGCAGGTGCGCGACACGCTGGGCCCGCTCATCGTGGACAACCGCTCGGGCGCGGCGGGCCGCATTGCGGTGGAGGCGGTAAAAACCGCGGCGCCGGACGGCCGCACGCTGCTGCTGGGCACTGCCAGCATGATGACCATGTTTCCGAGCGCCTACCGGCAGCTTTCGTACGACCCGATCAAGGACTTTGTGCCCATCATCAACGCGGCGCGCTTCGAGCTGGCGCTGGTGGTGCACAAGGACGTCCCGGCCAACACGCTGGCCGAATTCATCGCCTGGGCCAAGGCGCAGGGCGACAAGCTGAGCTTTGCCTCTTACGGCGCCGGAACGCCTTCGCACTTTTTGGGCGAAATGCTCAATCGCGCCGCCGGGCTCAAGATGGTTCATGTGCCGTACCGCGGCTCTACGCCGGCGCGGCAAGACGTGATGGGGGGCTCGGTGCCCGTGTATTTCGACACCATTGGCGGCGCGCAGCAGCTGCTGCCTTCAGGCCGCGTGAAGGTGCTGGCCACCAGCGGCGAAAAGCGTTCTCCGCTGATGCCCAACCTGCCCTGCTTTGCGGAGAGCGGCTACAAGGACGTGGTGGCCACCGCCTGGTTTGCCTACTACGCGCCCCTTAAAACGCCGCAGCCCATCGTCGACAAGCTGCGCGCCGAATTCACCCGCGCCATCAATTCGCGCGAAGTGCGCCAGCAACTGCTGCAGAACGGTATGTACCCCGTGGGCGACAACAGCGACGCACTCTTGAAGACCATGCGCGAAGACACGGCACGCTGGGCAGGCATCATGAAGGCCGTGAATTTTCAGGCCAACGATTGACTGAACGACTGAACAACCAAACGACACTGATCGACCGAACGAGGAGGAAACTGACATGCTGAACAACACCCCCACCAACACCCCCATTACCCGACGCCTGGCCGCGCTGCTTGCCGCAGCCGGCCTCATGGCCTCCATGGCCGCCGTAGCGCCCCAGGCAAGCGCGCAAGCGCTCGACAGCCCGCTGCACATCGTGGTTGGCTATGCACCCGGCGGCGCCACCGACCGCGTGGCGCGCATCGTCGGCGACAAGCTCAGCGCACGCCTGGGCGTTCCGGTGGTGGTCGACAACAAGCCCGGCGCCGGCGGCCGCCTCGCGGCCCAGCAGGTCAAGAACACCCCCGCCAGCCAGAACGTGCTGATGCTTGCCAACCCCGCCGTGATGGTGGTGGCGCCGCTCGTCTTCAAGGACAACAACTACGACCCCGAGCGCGACTTCGTGCCCGTGTCGCACGTCAACGCCTACGACTTTGCGCTGTCTGTGTCGCCCCACCTGCCGGTGCGCGAACTCAACCATTTGCTTGCCTGGATGCGCGCCAACCCCAACCAGGCCAACGTGGGCGTGCCCGCCACCGGCAGCCTGCCGCACTTCTTTGGCCTGATGGTGGGCGAAAAGGCCAAGGTGCAAACGCAGATCATTGGCTACCGCGGCTCCGCTCCGCTGCTGAACGACCTCATCGGCGGGCAGGTGCCGATTTCGGTTGACACCGAAGACGTGGTGCTGCCGCAGCACAACGCCGGCAAGCTGCGCATCCTCGCCCTCTCGGGCGCCAAGCGCTCGCCCTTTGCGCCCAACATTCCCACCTTCAAGGAAGCCGGCCTCGACCTGGCCGCCACCGGCTGGAACACCTTCTTCGCGCCCGCCAGCATGCCCAAGGACAAGGTCGAGCGCCTGTCCAACATGATTCGCGACGTGATGCAAGACGCCGACACCCAACGCAAGTTCAAGGACGCCGGCATGACCCCCGTGGTGAGCACCCAGGCGCAAACCGCCGCAATGCTCAAGGCCTACAAGGCGCAGTGGGCGCCCGTCGTTCAAAAGTCTGGCTACCAGCCCTGAACAACCGCCTCGCTTCAGACAGACAGACAGACAGACCGACAGACAGACAAGCACATGAAAAGACCCAACATCATCTTCATAGTGGCCGACGACCTCGGCTACGCCGACCTTGGCTGCTATGGCGGCCGCGACGGCGCTTTTGGCCCCGTGTCGCCCGTGCTCGACGGCCTGGCCGCCAACGGCCTGAAGCTCACGCAGGGCTACTCGAACTCGCCCGTGTGCTCGCCCACCCGCTTCGCGATGATTACCGCGCGGTATCAATACCGCCTGCGCGGCGCGGCCGAAGAGCCCATCAGGAGCAGCAGCCGCGGCAGCACCACGCTCGGCCTGCCCACCGACCACCCCACCCTGCCATCATTGCTGAAGGCCGGCGGCTACCAGACCGCGCTCATCGGTAAATGGCACCTGGGCTACCCGCCCCACTTCGGGCCGCTGCGCTCGGGGTACGACGAATTCTTCGGGCCCATGTCGGGCGGTGTCGACTACTTCACGCATTGCGACTCCACCGGCCAGCACGACCTGTGGTTTGGCGAAGAGGACAAGAAAGAAGACGGCTACCTGACCGACATTCTTTCCAAACGCGCAGTCGACTATGTGGAACGCATGGCCGTCAAACAGAAGCAGCAAGAGGAAGAAGCCCCCTTCTTCCTGAGCC
Source organism: Variovorax sp. CCNWLW235 (assembly GCF_037204085.1). Classification (NCBI taxonomy): domain Bacteria; kingdom Pseudomonadati; phylum Pseudomonadota; class Betaproteobacteria; order Burkholderiales; family Comamonadaceae; genus Variovorax; species Variovorax sp. CCNWLW235. The sequence goes on from NZ_JBBCBW010000015.1 coordinate 39,954, forward strand.
TGCACTACACCGCCCCGCACTGGCCCTGGGAAACCCGCGACGACGCCGAGAAGGCGCCCGCCGTCAAAGACAACCTCTTCGACCTGGCCGGCGGCAACATTCATGTGTACCGCCGCATGATTCATCACATGGACGAAGGCATCGGCTGGATCATGGCCGCGCTGCAAAAGCACGGCATGGCCGACAACACCCTGGTGGTGTTTACCAGCGACAACGGCGGCGAACGTTTCTCAGACAACTGGCCCCTGGTCGGCGGCAAGATGGACCTGACCGAAGGCGGCATTCGCGTGCCATGGATCGCGCACTGGCCCGCAGTGATCGCCAAGGGCAGCGAGAGCAAGCAACTCTGCATGACCATGGACTGGTCAGCCACCATGCTCGACGCGGCCGGCGTAAAGGCCGATGCGGCCTACCCGCTCGATGGCGTGTCGCTGATGCCCGTGCTGAAAGACGCAAAGCACAGCTTCCGCAGGCCGCTGCACTGGCGCATGAACCATCGCGGGCAGGAAGCGATGCGCGACGGGGACTGGAAGTACCTGAAGGTGGACGGGAACGAGTACCTGTTCAACATTCCGGCAGATGAGCGCGAGCGGGCGAACCTGGGGAAGAAGGAGCCGGAGAGGCTGGCTGCGATGCGAGAGGACTGGGCGGCGTGGAATGCGACGATGCCTGGGATTCCGGAGGATGCGACTGTTAGTTTGGGGTATTCGGTGAAGGATATGCCGCAGAGGTAGGGCTGTGCGGGCACGTGTCGGTGGCTCGCAATCGAACCATCCAGCAGCGCCATCGATCCGCCTTGCCGCCTCAGCAAGGCGGACGGATCTGCACCACTCAATCGACGCTCGCTCAGACTTCTGTCTGCTCCGAGATCTCCAGGGCGTCATCCACTTCGATGCCGAGGTATCTGACGGTGGACTCAAGCTTGGAGTGGCCGAGCAGCAACTGCACCGCGCGGAGGTTCCTCGTCCGCTGATAGGGCGCCTTCTGGCCGACGATCTTGCCCTTGTTCCAAGGCACTCGGCAGGTTGCAGAGTTTGCTGGTCCCATGACGGTCTCCCATCGAGTTTAGGGAGCCTCAGCATGCGCGGTCCGGACTGGCGTTGTCCTGAATGCAGCGTCCAAGCGGCGCCTGTTCTCACTGGGTTACGCATCAGCTTTCGCGGCTATGTTTGACCTATGGCAAGGGGCCGGCTCGGCTTTCGATCATCCTGCGCGCGAATCCGCCGGCCGCCGGCCACGCCAGCTTGGTGGACGACGGCCAACTCGCAATGCAGCCAGAAACCCACGCCCTCCAGCGCGCCGGGAATGTCGCTCTGTGCAAGCCGGTAGAACCCCAGCACCACTCCCTGCGCGAATGCGGCGATCAGTGGCTCCGCGTCCTCGGTACCCGTCATGCTGCGGCGGATCAGTTTGCCGCCAATCGCCATCAACTTGAGCGTGCGGCTGGAGGCGGTTGCGGTGCTTTCCTTGGGGACTCGCAAAGACCAGAGCCCGCAGGCGAGCGTCCACATAGATTGACTGGGAACCTCTTCGCACCGCGCCTTTTCGACGCCGAGTTGTCTCGTGCGAACTTCACGGAAGCCACGATGGTCATGGCAAGGGAAGTACCCGGCGAACTCGTCGGCAATCTTTGCCACGGTGCGCTCGTCACGCGCTATCTTCTCCGTAGCCCATAGGCGTGAGACATGTGCGACAAGAAAGCCCAACTCATCGAGTGACAACCTGCGGCCGGAAGCTATGCAGTGGTCATGCCAGTCCGTTAACTCGGCCGAGGCTTTGCAGGCCATGAAGGCCCTGTTCAAGGGCTCGTCTAGAGAGGGGCAGGCGAGCCGCTCGGGCTTGCCTTCACTCCGCTCCATGGCAGCGTCCCTCCGCTCGAGCCGCGCTCGAGAAAACTTTCCGCACTTCATCTCCATTCCCCTGCCTCTTATTGGTATCGCGTCGGTCGTTCGCCGCCGCACAGGGCGGATCGTAACTCGAAAAGATACTTTTAGACCGCGGTTTTAAAGACCGTCACCTTATGAACCGTGGAGTTTTGGACCTTCTGGAACGAGCATTGAGAGATGGCGCGAGTACCACCCCCACCAGAAGAAAGACACCCCGCGCTGGTGGCTTTTGGCCAAGCCGTGCGGAACCGTCGTAAGGCGATGAATTTTTCACAAGAGTCGTTCGCCGACGAGTGCGGAATCGACCGGAGCTACATGGGTGGCGTGGAACGCGGCGAACGCAACCTGGCCATAGTGAACATGATGAAAATCATCGAGGCCCTAGGCATGCAGCCCTCGGAGTTTTTCAAGGCGCTGGATAAACCCACCAAGAAAAACAAGTCTGCGTAGCGATTGGTGGTTGGATTGCTCTAACTGGCTGATTGGGGGATTAGTCTCGGCCAGCGATCACGACCATGCATGCGCCTCGACCACACTCCTCCGTTGAATATCCGTGAAGGCTGCTGTGCAGCGGGTGCTGACTATTACGTTCGCGAAGTCGCGGTCCGAAAGGCGTCCTCCAACGACAAGGTCGCAGCCCCGTTCCGGGGCCTACTTGCGTCCGCGCCAATCCCTCTTGTACAGAAGGTCGTCGTTAGCCAGCTTTAGAACAGTGAAGCGCTTAAGCAGGCGTTCGATGTAAGGTCCAAATTTCTTTGCTTCGTCGAACGACAGGAATATCTGCTTTGACCGCATGGCGGAGAGCATGCGAAGAATTCGCACAGTTGCTGGCACCTCAATATTCTTATAAATAACTGAATCGTGAATCGCCATAGGCAGCTTGGTCATCGAAAGCATTGCCAAATCAAAGCCAACCAAGCCGGCGAATGACTTGCCTGTCCCGGTGTCATCTGGTGATGTAAACAGATACGACCCGGCCCCTTTAATGCGCAGTTCGGAGGGAACCCGCGATGCGCCGTAGACCACCTTGTTGAATGAACGGAGCTTGCTGTTTACTTGGCCCTCAATGGCCAAGAAAATTCCTGCATAGATGTCTTCGAGTCTGTTACTGGAGCCTTTGACGGCCGAGTCGATGTTGGCCTTACTTTCGAAGTGAGCGTTCTCGTTGCTTGCCTTGTCGACAGCCCCTTTCAGCTCGAACAATCTATTGAAGACGTCATCAGGCATGCCTTTCGACTGGAGGGACGATTGGATTTCTTTGTCCAACTGGGTCACTTCGGCTGCTGCCGCGCGCTCCTGTTCGATGGTGCCGGCTAGCTCGTCCCTCAGCTCCTTTTTGACAATGCTCCCGATCTTCTGGTGAAACGCCTCCACTTGTTCTAGGCGCTGCACGTTGACATTCGGGAAGAAGTCGGCGACTAGAGCGATGTTTGCGGCGAGACGCGGTGTTATGCCTGAGATCTCCCGCTGCAAGCGACGAATCTTGTTTTGCAACTCGACACGCTGACCCCCAAGCTCGATCTTGCGCTGCTGCTTCTTCTGCAGGTTCTGGTCGAACAAGGATTCGTAGACGTTGAGGGCGCCACCGAAGCCGTCCCTGAGCTGCTCAATTTGAGCTCGGTTGGACTCTATGGAGCGCGTGTTTTCTTCGTACTGCGTCTTAGTGATCCTCGGAATGATGCTGGCAGCCATAGAGTCTCCGATCAGCTTCTTGCGGCCTTTGAGAACATCCAAAGTCTTGCGCTCTTGTGCAACGTCAGGACTGCGACCGAATAAATCAACCAAGCGGGCGATGGCCGCTGCAAATGTTTCCTTGTCTGCCGCGACGAAGGGGTGGCTCGGGTCCAGCCCGCCTTTCTTCCAGATTCGTGCAAACGGGCTGACAACATTTCGGAACGTGCCGTCCAGCCCGTCCAGCCCATACATAAGCTTTAATAGCCTGTTGTACTCGTCGAGCCCGAGCTCCCTTTGTGCCTCATAGGCCTCGTTGCATTCGCGCACCAGGTCGGGGCTATCGGTGTGGCGTGAGAAGTACATTCGCCTAGCGCCGAACTGGAATGAGTAGTCATAGCGATGCGGGCCAAGCTCACGGATTGCTCCTGCATCGTCCTTTTCCGTGAAGGTTGAGCCACCAAAAACAAAGTCGATGACCATTAAGACAGTGGATTTGCCAATGGAATTCTTAGCGTCATCGTCACCTAGGATGACATTAAGGCCAGGGTGGAATTCAATCGGCGAATGGCTGAAGTGGACGCAGCGGATTTCTTTAAGCATAGGTGATCAAACCAGTCTCGTCTTCAATGGTCAGCACGCCGAGCACGAACAACACATCCAGCGCGTGGAGGAGCTCGGCCGCGTCCTGAAAGACGCCCTTCGTGCGGCGGTAAACGCCTTGCACCGTTTCACCCTGCGAATTCCCGATCAAGATCTTTCTCATCTTGAACAACGTCGACTCTTCAAGCCGTGTGAACTTGCTAGGGACCAGCATCGAAGACCTCGCAGTTTTGAACGAAGAACGACGTCAGCACTTTTGCCGCAAGTAGTGGCCTTCCAGTTCGAGTACTGATCCACTGCGCAACGAAGTTGAAGATCGCGTCCTTGTTATCCGGGCTTTGCTGTTGCATCGCGAGGTAGTAGGTGTTGACCTGGTTCTGTAGCATGCGAATTGCGACTTGGTCGTTCTGCTCCAACATCCGGATCTGATCCCGAATGCGAACATAAAAGTTGACTGCGTAAGTCTTGATCTCAAGCCTTTGCAGAGGGCTCATGCCAGTACGCAGCTTCTTGTCGACAGTCGTGGCGTCGAAACTGGTAGGGGGGACGTCGAGATCATCGCCAGCCAAGGAAGAGATGCTGTCCAAGATTGCGTAGACCTCGTCCTCGATCATGTAGTCAGAAATCGTTGCATTGGCTCGAGCGTTAGCCAGAAAGCGATTTTTGATTCCGCTGAGCTTGTCCATCTCCTCAAGCTGGAAGTCCGTGTCGTACCTTGTGTGACATGTAGGGCACAGCGCAACGACGTTCTCTAAGGCGTTGACGTTCGTGGGAGGTGCTCGCCCGACTAGGGCCGTGGCTTGAGCAAGAGTTGGATTGAGCGGATAGATATGAGCCACTTCATAGCCCTTGCTCAGCCTGCCGGAGTTCGGCTTGCGAAACAGGATTGGCTTTAAGCAAAGAGGACAACATCCGTTTGTCTCTGCATACAGAATGCTGTGTTCATTGTCGCCGTAATCTTTTCTAGCAGTCGCCATTCGAACCTTGCTCCGATAAGAGAAGCTCGAGCTGAATTGCCGCGGGCTCTCTGATTTGTGGGCAGGATACCAAGGGCGCGTAACTTTGTGTGACCAGAGAGAGCGAAAGCACGCCATTGACGCTCCGAAGCAACGTGAATATCGTCCTGCTGGCTCGTCGCAGTCGGAGGGCGGGTCACCCTGGCTGGCCAAAACAGAGGTGCCGCAAAGCGGTCGTTGGCGAGCTTCCGCTGTCAGTCTGGAGCGGGCATACCTCAAGGTCGGCAATGCAGCGGGTGTGGTCGGTCACATCCTGACGCTGAGCTCATGATCTCGGGTCTAGCGGTCATTGAGTGACCCGGCACGCAACAACCTCAATGCTAGGCATTTCCCTGTTATCCATCGGGAGCCGGATAACCGGGCTTGCTCGCCCAAGAGGGAAGCTGCGGTATCGCGGAATTGAGGTCAATGCCGCTTCGAAGAACCTTAAGCCGCTACTGACCAGGTCGCTACTAGGCCATCGCCACAACCTGCGAGTACAGACGTCGCAGATGCTGGTCCGACATGTCCAAAATTGGCTCGTACATGAACGAGTTCAGGTGGATATTCTCGGGCGTCATAAGGAGGACTCGCTGAATGACGCCAAGATTTGCGATCTCGGCAGGAAACTCGTTGCGGTAGCGCTTGAGCAGCACCGGGGTCTGGTTGGCGGTGATGCCTGCCAGCCAGGCGGCATCGTTGATCTTGGCCGCCATGAACTTCTCCGCCTGTATCCGTGTGGCGATAGCCAAGACCACTTTGTTCTCAAAGTTAATTCCGTCAGCAGCCTGAAGGCACGCAGCGACCTCGGTGACCAAGAGATCAACAATAGGTGTTGCGCCGTTGACCGACTGTCCGGTAGCTCCAAAGAGGTTGATGTAAATTGCATCGAGGTCTGCGACGGTTATCTGCGCCGTATTTGCTTTCCAGTGAAGAAGCGATGTCAGGAGCAGGTAATCGGCGTCGGCCTCACCTTTCGTGTACTCAAGGAGATTGCGCATGAAGGGGATGCAACAAATCTTCTTCCGGTCGTCCGTGAAGAAATCCGGCTTCCAGACCTTGCTGAAGACGTTGCGCACACCTTGGGCTGCTTCGAGTGTGACACCAGCGGCCGTCTTCGAAACCATGAAGCAGTTCTTCCGTGGAACAAGGTTTCGGCTCTCGATGGTTCGGTAGAAGTCGAAGTTGTGAGTAAGGATGAGCAGCTTGAAGTGCTGATCCTCCGCTAAGTCGGAGAGGTACTGAATGATGGCGTACTTGTTTTTGTAGTCGAACGAGTCGGCAATGTCGTCAACGACGAGAAGCGTTTCTAGGCCGGCAGCGCGACGCACCTCGATGTCGAATAACATATTCAGGACGTGAAACGCCTTCTTCTCGCCGGTGCTGAGCGTCTGCAGCAAGGCGTCACGCTCAACCGGGGCGTGGTCGTTGCCATCTTTGAAAACAAAACCTAGGCGTGGTGCTGTTTCCTTGCCGAGCACGACCTGAACCTTGTTTGCCACCTCAAGATGGAACGGGACGATGAAGCGGTTGTTGAAGATATCGATGACCGCCTGCCACTGCGTTTGCTCCTGAGCAGCCTGCGCCTCAATCTCTGCTGAACGCACGGCTGCTTGGTCGACCTTGCTCAGGACGTCGACGCATAAGGCGTGATTCACCTTGAGGTATGACATCCAGAGCTTCTTCTTGAACGCCGCCGGGTCAGCAAGCTCTGGTAGCAGCTCTTCGTGACCCTGCAGGTAGGTCTCGAACTCACGGAGTTGCGCGTTCTTCTGAATCTGCTTTTCAAGCTCTTCGTACTTTTTTCGAAGTGCGGCGTCCTCAGAGATCTTGGCTCGCTCCGCGTCAATGAGAGCTTGGAGCTCCGCCTCGGAGTTGACCTCTTGCTTCTCGTCACCGTTGAGGCTCACGGAATGCTTGGCTTTGAAGAAGCCGCTGTTCTTCAGCTCCTTCGCCACGTTGGTGGCCTCGTAGTAGTTAAAGCCGCCTTTCTTAAAGTACTTTGAGGCGGCGAGCAGCTCGTTGTACTTTTTCGTGTAGTCATTGATCGCTGTGCGGAAGTCACCGTTGGCCAGGAACGCCACGACTCGGTCGTCGTTCATGACGTCGTAGGGCACATCCTTGAAGGCAGGCTCCCAGTCCTTGTCCAACTCGTCCTTCAAGCTCGCCAGCACCGCGTCGAACTCCCCTCCCGAAGGCAGGAATGTCGACGAGACCTCGCGGTCCACCGCCCGCTTGGTTCTCGCTGTCGTTTTGAGCGCACTCATGAGGGCCGTGCGCGCAGAGATGACGCCTGCGTGCAGCGATTCATACTCCTGACGCAGCGCGGCGTTTACCAGCAAGGTTGCCGTGCCGTCGCCCTTGCTAGTGAACTCCTCGTATGGCCTTAGGACGAGCACCTTGCCGGCCGCAAGTTCGACGCTGTTTTCGTCCTGGACTACTCGCGTTGTGGCACGGTTTGGGAAAATCCGGTCTCGCGATTGTTTGCCGTCCGCAATGTCTTGGAAGGTGTTGGCTAACGAGCTTTTCATCGCACCGTTGGGCGCGTAGATGGCAATGGCGGAAGCGCTTGCGTATTCCAGCACCACGTCCAACTTGCGAATGCCGTAGCAATACTCGAGCTGCAGCTTCAGCTTATTCATCTTCCCTCCGCATGACGCCTCGATGCACCGCACGCGATTGAGAGAGGGAGAGAGGCAGGTCCGGACCTTCGCTGTCTTGTTCGACGCATATGTCCATTGCCCTCAATCCTCCCGAACCAACACATCCCCCTCAAACCGATACCGAAAATAAAACCACTTCTCAACTTCCGACTTAGCCTCAATCCGAAAAGCCGTAATCAGCCTTTCCCCATCGGTCTTCAGATAGATCGCGCCATACACCTCGACGTTGCTGCGCGCGAGCTGTTTCACATCAGCCTTCAACTGCGCAACCTTGTCTTGCGAGAGCGTTCCAGCCGCCAGCTTGTCGATTCCGGCCATCAGCGCGTCGACGGAGCTCTTGTTCTCCATCGCGCGCGAAGAGCGCTGAAGCTCGGTGGAAAGAATCACCGGTGCGCCGCCGCGGCCGAAGCGGCCCAGGCGGCCGAGCAAGTCGGGCCTGGGGTGGATGTGGCCCTCTTCGTCTCCTGACGAAATGATGAAGGCAGCCGGGTTGACGGCGTCCAGAAACGCATCGGTCACCTTTTCGGAGCCGTGGTGGCAAGACTTCATGATGTCTGACCTGAAGGTATCTCGCGCCTTGGTCACCATGTCGTCGTAGGCGGGCGTGCCTGCTCTCGGAAACTTGTTATCCGCAGTGCCGGTGTAGTGCTGCAGCAAGAATTTTTCGGCGCCTTCGTTCAAGTCGCCGCCGAACAGCACGCTGAACTTGCCGTATTGCAGCCGCAAGATGACGGAGTGGCCGTTCTTGGTTTCGTTGTACGAGCCCAGTTGCCGCAGCGCGGGGGTGCCGTCGGGGCCTTCTTCAACCACCGGCGCAAGCACGCGTATGGTGTAGCCGCGGTCGTCCGAAGGGGCAAATCCGGGCATCCAGGCGGTGTCGTCTTCTATCGTCGCGTGCTGGGCCGAGAGCATGCAGATGTCCTGGATCTTCGGGTTGTTTAGCGCGGCCTTCATGACTTGCGGAAAGAGGTGGGTGGTGCCCGCGTTTCCGAAGATGGTCTTGACGGTGGCGTAGTCGGCGGCAAGGTCGCCTATGTAGGCAACCGATGCGCCGTTTTCCTTCACGGGCTTGCCGCCGAGCTTTTCCCAGGTGCCGCTCACGGGCCGCTCGACAAGGCCGTTGTGATACACGGTGCCAAAGCCGATGCCGGGGTCGGCAAAGATGTCCTTGAAGCCCAGGTAATGGTCGCTGTCGGGGTGCGTCATTACGGCGGCGGCAAAGTCGAAGCCGCGGTAGGTCTGAAACCTGGCGGCAAGAAAGGCGCGCATGTTGCCGCCCTCTCCGGCGTCGATGACGACGATGCGCTCATCGCCGCCGGTCTCGGGCGAGATGAGCACGGCGCCGTCGCCCTGGCCCACGTCGACAAAGATGATTTCGAGCGGCCGGCGGGCGACGGTGTCTTCTTTGGGGATGTAGAGGGTGCGCCGCTTGGTGGGCGAGCGGGCGGCCCAGTCGATTTCCAGCCACCCGTCGCCAAGGTCTTTCTTGACCTTGAGGAAGTCGCCCCAGATGACTTCGCGGATCTTTTTCTTCTTGTCGTCGAAGAGGTGAACGGGGCTTCCGTCCGCGCGCAAATTGACGAATCGGTGTGCTGCCATGCGCCCGCTCCCTCTTTTTTGACGAATCCCGCACTTTTAGCAGTGCGGGGGGGCAGGCGCATCACTCAAAAGCGGTATGGCAATAGGCAGGCGGCTCCGGACAATGGCGGCGTTGTTGCTGGAAGTCTGCATTCGGACTATGGGAGTTGACCCGATCCCTGAAGACATCAACATGTAACACTATAGTTGCAGCACAATTCCGGGCAGCGAAAACTACAGCCTGAGATCGCCATGACCCTGGACGAACTGTTTGCCGAAAGCCATTTGCTTCCCACGGTGCCCAAGGTGGTGTTCGACTTGATCGAGCTCTTGCGCAACGAGGACGCCTCCATTCCCGTGGTTGCACGCAAGGTCGAGCTCGACCAGGTGCTGACGGCCCGGGTGCTGCGCATGGCCAACTCTCCGTACTTCGGGCTGCGCCGCAAAATCCTCTCGATCCAAGACGCGATCCAGCTGCTGGGCTTCTCGTCGATCCGCTCGCTGGTGGTGAGCTCTGGCCTTACGGGCACGTTCCGCAAGGTCGACGGGGTGCATCTGCCGTCTTTCTGGTCGCACAGCCTGCGCGTGGCGGCGGTGGCGCGCTACCTTGCCGGCAAGACCCGCAGCGTGGACCAGAGCCTTGCGTTCACCGTGGGCAGCATGCACGCCATCGGCCACCTGATCATGGCCGGCGCCATGAAGGAGCAAATGGCCAAGCTCAACGCGGTGCACCCTTTCGACCGGATGGGGCGGCTCGAGGTCGAACGGGAGAAGTTCGGCTTTCACTATGGCGAAGTGGGCGCCCGGCTGGCTGCCCGCTGGGAGTTTGCGCCCGAGTTCATCAGCGCCCTCTCGTGCTTTGCCAACCCGATGGAAGCCGAGCAGGTCGATCCGCTGGCCAATGTGCTGCACCTTGCCGTCTGGCGCGTTGCGCTGGAGCGCGAAGGCCTGCGCATCGGCGACTCGCAGCACGTTTGGCCGGCCCAGTCGGCGGATGCCATTGGCATTTCTGAAGACGTGATGCAAGACATGCCGGCGCCCCGCGAACTGGCGTCCGACCTGGAATCGATGATCGCCTGATCGTCGTTACCGTCCGTTGAGGGTGGCGCCTGCCGCCCCGTTTTGCCTGGCTTCGGCCAGCGCCTTCTTCTCTCCCCTCCTCCCCTTGGCCGAGCCTTGAACGGTGCCGCGCAACGATGCGGCAGGCACAGTCGTTTGACTTTTTTAGATATATCGAAAATAATTTCGACATACCTCGAGAGGACATCGATATGCGACACCCCCACTTCGGCCACCACCATCACCACCACTGCCACACGCCCCGTGGCGAGCACGAAGACGGCCTTTCCGGTGGCCGTGGCGGGCGCGGCGGCGGGCGGGTGTTCGGCCATGGCGGCCTGCGCTTTGTGCTGCTGCGGCTCATTGCAGACAAGCCGGCCCACGGCTACGAGCTCATCAAGGCCATTGAAGACCGCTTGGGCGGCAGCTATGCGCCGAGCCCTGGCGTGGTGTACCCCACGCTCACGCTGCTTGAAGAAATGGGCTACCTGAGCGTGGAAACTGCCGACACCGGCGGGCGCAAGCGCTACAGCATCACGGCCAGCGGCCAGGAGTTTCTGGCCGCCAACAACGACATGGCCGACGCAATGATGGCCCGCATGAACGGCGGCGTAGACGGAGCCGGCCCGCGCGGCGGGCGCCCGCCGCAGGTAACGCGCGCCATCGAAAACCTGAAGCTCGCCATGCGCATGCGCCTTTCGGGCCCGCCCCTCACAGAACAACAAGCCCACGATTTCGCCGCGGTGCTCGACAGCGCCGCCCAGCAACTGGAACGCATCTAGAAAGCTTTTTCTGAAATGACCGACTTCTCGACCGACACATCTCCCGCTTCTTCTTCCCCGCCCGACCGCACGCCGCGCCGCGTGCGGCACGAGCTTCGCTTTCGGCAGCTCACGGTAAAAACGGTGCAGCGCGTCACGCCGCACCTGATCCGCGTCACGCTCACCGGCGATGACCTTGCGGGCTTTACGAGCCTGGGCTTCGACGACCACGCGAAGATCTTTTTTCCCGATGCCACGACCGGCAAGCTCACGCTGCCCACCGTGGGGCCTGACGGCCCGGTGTGGCCCGCAAGCGGCCGGCCGACCATGCGCGACTACACGCCGCGCCGGCATGACCCGCAGGCCAACACGCTGGAACTCGACTTCGCGCTGCACGAAGCCGGCCCCGCCACCCAATGGGCCGAGCAGGTCAAGCCCGGCGACATGCTCGGCGTGGGCGGGCCGCGCGGCTCGTTCATCGTGCCGACCGATTTCGACTGGCACCTGCTCATCGGCGACGACACTGCCCTGCCCGCCATCGCACGGCGCCTGGCCGAGCTGCCGGCCGGAGCGCGCGTGGTTGTGCTGGCCGAGGTCGACAGCGAGGCCGACCAGGTGCCGTTCGAAACGCAGGCCGAGCTCACGCTGCAATGGGTGCACCGCAAGGGCGCTGAACCGGGGCTGAGCCCGGTGCTGCTCGATGCGCTCAAGGCAATGAAGCTGCCGGCGGGTGACTTCCACGCCTGGGTGGGATGCGAATCGGCGATTGCGAAGGCCCTGCGCGCGCACCTGGTGGGCGAGCGAGGCGCCAATCCGAAGTGGGTTCGCGCGTCAGGCTACTGGCGCCGCGGTGCCGTGGCCACGCACGACACGCACGACGAGTAGCCCTCATTCAAAGCCAGCCGGCGCGCCTGAAGCGGTAGTAAAGGTAGCTGCAGGTGCCGCCCATCAGCGCCAGCGCGGCCGCATAGCCGTAGCGAAGTTTCAGCTCCGGCATGTGCTCGAAGTTCATGCCCCAGATGCCGGCAAACGCGGTGCACACCGCAAAAATGCTGGCCCAGGCGGCAAGCCGCTTGGTCACTTCGCTCTCTTCAATGGTGACCATCGACAGGTTCACCGAAATGGCCGTGCCGATGGTGTCGCGCATCGCGTCGATGGAGCCGTTGATGCGAACCAGGTGGTCGGCCACGTCGCGAAAGTATTCCTGCGAACTCACGCAGATCTGCGGCACCCGCCCTCCGTGCAGCTTGCCGGCCGCCTCGGTCAGCGGCGCCACCGCGCGCTTGAGGATCATGCTGCGCCGCTTCAGGTCATAAAGCTGCTTGATCTTGTCGCGCGCCGCGCCGCCCTGGGTAAAGATCTGCTGCTCGATGGATTCAAGCTCCACCTCGAGCGCATCGATCACCGGAAAGTAGCGGTCGACCACCGCATCCATCAGCGCATACAGCACAAAGCCCGCGCCGTTGCGCAGCAGCTCGGGCTCGCGTTCGCAGCGCTCGCGCACGCCCAGAAAGCCCTGCTGGCTGCGGTTGCGCACCGAAAGCACGTAGTTCTTGCCCACGAACACGTCGACCTCGCCCACGTTCAGGGCGTGCCCGCCTTCGGTAGAGGGCTCGACGAGGTGCATCACCACGAAGAGCGAGTCGCCGTACTCCTCGACCTTGGGCCGCTGATGGCCGTGGTGGGCGTCTTCCACCGCCAAGGGATGCAGGTTGAATTCGTCCTTCATCTGCGCCAGCTCTTCCGGCGTGGCGTCGCTCAGCGCCACCCACACAAAGCAGCCGGGGCGGACGATGTATTCGCTGATGTCCTCGACCGGGATATCGGCGAGCTTGGCGCCGTTTTCGTAGGCCACGCAGTTGATCAGCATCGGTACTCGTCCATGGTCAATCTTGAAAATCGGAGTCAGGCCGCCGCGGCCGGCTTCGAAGCCGCCGCCAGCGCCGCGGTGGCGGCCAGCGAGGCTTCGATGGCCTGCGTCTCGCTCTTGAGCAGCGCCAGGCCTTTCTCGGCCAACGCAGAGTGGCTTGCAACGTCGGCCCACAGGCTGGCTGCGGCTTCGGCGCAGGTCAATGATGTGAAGCGGATGCGGCCCTTTGCCAGTTCCGCGAAGCGCTTCTCGCGCAAGGGGTCGGCCCGGTCCCAGGCGCCGCCGATGAGCACTCGCCTGCCGCGCTTGACGCGGGGTTCCAGTTCCGCAAAGAACGGCAGCTTGGCGGACATCCAGCCCAGCATTCCGGAGTTCAACGCGGTGTCGAACGCCGTTGGGGCGGTGTGGGCCTTTGCGAAGTTGCGCAATGTGCCAAGTGTGTAGAGCAGCGGGTCTTTCGGTCCGCCTGCACCGCCTTCTACCGGCCTGATGACGGGTGGGCCGTTGCCTGCTCGCCCGTCGGGTCGCTTCGATTTGCGCAGGTCGGCAAGCTGGGCAGGCGACATGCAAAGGTACAACGCGGCAAACTCTGCGGGCAAGGTAGCGGTGTCGGGCAGCGCGGCCGCTTCAGGGCCTTTGAATTCATCCGGGTGAGCCATGGGCGCCTTGTTCTTCACGCGGGGTTTGCGTCGGCGGATTTTAGAGCGGCGGGTGCGCGCCGACCGGCCGCAACCGCCGCAATGCGCACCGGCTTGCCGCCCGCTCGTCCCCGATAATCGCCCGAGTGAAAACGACGACTGCCCAACCCTCCCCCTCGACCAGCGACTTCTCCGGGCACACGCCCATGATGGCGCAGTACCTGGGCCTCAAGGCCAACCATCCGGACACCCTGCTGTTCTACCGGATGGGCGATTTCTACGAGCTGTTCTGGGCCGACGCCGAAAAGGCCGCGCGCCTGCTCGACATCACCCTTACGCAGCGCGGCCAGTCGGCGGGCCAGCCGGTGGTGATGTGCGGCGTGCCCTTCCACGCGGTCGATACCTACCTTGCGCGGCTCATCAAGCTGGGCGAGTCGGTCGCCATTTGCGAACAGGTGGGCGAAGTCGGCGCGAGCAAGGGCCCGGTCGAGCGCAAGGTGGTGCGGGTGGTTACGCCCGGCACGCTGACCGATTCGGAGCTGCTCAACGACAAGAGCGAATCGCTGCTGCTGGCGGTGCATGCGGGCACGCGCAACTTTTGCGGCCTGGCGTGGCTCAGCGTCACGGGCGCCGAGCTGCGGCTGGCCGAATGCCCGGCCGACGCGCTCGAAACCTGGATTGCGCGCATTGCCCCAAGCGAGCTGCTCTACAGCGCCGAGGTAACGCCCGCCTTCGAGCAGCGCCTGAAAGCCGCACGCGCGGCCACGCCTTTCACGCTTTCGATCCGCCCGGCCTGGCAGTTCGACGGCGGCCTGGGCGAACGCAAGCTCAGCGAGCAAATGGGCAGCAAGAGCCTGGCCGCGTGGAACGCCGAATCGCTCGCCAACGCGCATGCCGCCGCCGCCGCGCTGCTGGGCTATGCCGAGCACACGCAGGGCCGCGCCCTCTCGCACGTGCAGCGCCTTTCGGTGGAACGCGATGGCGACCTGATCGAGCTGCCGCCCACCACGCGGCGCAACCTGGAGCTGGTGCAAACGCTGCGCGGCGAAGATTCTCCCACCATGTTCTCGCTGCTCGACACCTGCATGACGGGCATGGGCAGCCGCTTGCTGAAGCGTTGGCTGCTGTCGCCGCGGCGCGACCGCAGCGAGGCGCAGGCGAGGCTCGAAGCCATCGGCGCGCTGCAATCGACGGTGCTGGGCGGCACGGCCGCGCCTTGGCGCACACTGCGCGAACAACTCAAGAACACGAGCGACGTGGAGCGCATTGCGGCGCGCATTGCGCTGCGCCAGGTGCGCCCGCGCGAACTGCTGGCACTGCGGCTTGCACTGGCCAAGGCAGAACAGTTGTCGCCGCTTCTGCCTGGCTCCGCCGCGCTGCTCGACCAGATTGCCGAGCGGCTTGCGCCGCCGCCCGGATGCGCCGACCTGCTGGCGAGCGCCATCAAGCCCGACCCGTCGGCGCTGGTGCGCGACGGCGGCGTGATTGCCACCGGCCACGACGCCGAGCTGGACGAGCTGCGCGCCATCAGCGAGAACTGCGACGACTTTCTGCTGAAGCTTGAAGTGAGCGAGCGCGAGCGCACCGGCATCAGCAACCTGCGGGTGCAGTTCAACCGCGTGCACGGCTTCTACATCGAGGTCACGCAAAGCGCGCTCTCGAAGGTGCCCGACAACTACCGCCGCCGCCAGACGCTGAAGAACGCCGAGCGCTTCATCACGCCCGAGCTGAAGGCTTTCGAAGACAAGGCGCTGAGCGCGCAAGACCGGGCCCTCGCCCGCGAGAAGTGGCTTTACGAGCAGCTGCTCGATGCGCTGCAGCCCTCGGTGCACGCGCTCACGCAGCTGGCCGGCGCCATTGCCACGCTCGACGCACTCTGCGCGCTGGCCGAGCGCTCGCACACGCTGCACTGGCGCGCGCCGAGCTTCGTGTCGCACCCCTGCATCGAAATTCAGCAGGGCCGCCACCCGGTGGTGGAAGCGCGGCTGGCCGAAAAATCGTCCGGCGGCTTCATCGCCAACGACACGCAGCTAGGGCCGCAGCAGCGCATGCAGGTGATCACCGGCCCCAACATGGGCGGTAAGTCGACCTACATGCGACAGGTGGCGATCATCGTGCTCTTGGCCTCCATCGGCTCGCACGTGCCCGCGGCGGCCTGCCGGCTCGGGCCCATCGACGCCATTCACACCCGCATTGGCGCGGCGGACGACCTGGCCAACGCGCAGTCGACCTTCATGCTCGAGATGACCGAGGCTGCGCAAATTTTGCACAGCGCCACTGCGCAGTCGCTGGTGCTCATGGACGAAATCGGCCGCGGCACCAGTACCTTCGACGGCCTGGCGCTGGCCGCCGGCATTGCGGCCCAGCTGCACGACCGCAGCAAGGCCTTCACGCTGTTTGCCACCCATTACTTCGAGCTGACCGAGTTTCCGGCCACGCACCACTGCGCCGTGAACATGCACGTGAGCGCCACCGAGGCGGGCCGCGACATCGTGTTTTTGCACGAAATGCAGCCCGGCCCGGCCAGCAAGAGCTACGGTATCCAGGTGGCGCGGCTCGCCGGGATGCCGGCCGCAGTGGTCAACCACGCGCGGCAGGCGCTCGAGGCGCTGGAATCGCAGCATGCACAAACGCGCGCGCAGGTCGACCTGTTCGCACCTCCGCCGGCGGCCGAAACGCCCTTGGCCAGCGCCGTAGAATCCGCCCTGGCCGCGCTCGACCCCGATGCGATGACGCCACGGGAGGCGCTCGACGCGCTCTATGCCTTACAAAAACTGAACACGCGCGAACGCAGCGCCATGTGAGCGGGCATCCTTCGTGCGAGATGAAAAAATGACTTATTGCGTAGGCATCAAACTCAACGCCGGACTGGTGTTTCTTTCCGACTCGCGCACCAATGCGGGGGTGGACCACATCAGCACCTTCCGCAAGATGATCGTCTACGAGCAGCCGGGCGACCGCGTCATGGTGCTGCTGTCTTCGGGCAACCTGAGCATCTCGCAGTCGGTGCGCGAAATCTTGCAGATCGAGGAACTGCGCGAAACCCGTGAAGACGGCTCGCAGGGCGACCCGATCACCATCTGGAACGCCAAGAGCATGTTCGATGCCGCACGCGTGCTCGGCTCGGCCGTGCGCCACGTGTACGACCGCGACGCCGAGGCGCTCAAGCATGCGGGGCTCGACTTCAACGTGTCGTTCATCTTCGGCGGGCAGGTCAAGGGCGAAGGCATGCGCCTCTTCCTGGTGTATTCGGCAGGCAACTTCATCGAGGCCACCACCGAGACGCCCTACTTCCAGGTGGGCGAATCGAAGTACGGAAAGCCGGTGCTCGACCGCGTGCTCACGCCCGAAACCCCGCTCGACGAAGCCGCCAAGTGCGCGCTGGTGTCGATGGACTCGACCATGAAGTCGAACCTCTCGGTGGGCCTGCCGCTCGACCTGGTGGTGTACGAGGCCAACAAGTTCGAGACCGACCGCGTGATCTGCATCGACGCCGACAACCCCTAC
Source organism: Variovorax sp. CCNWLW235 (assembly GCF_037204085.1). Taxonomy (NCBI): domain Bacteria; kingdom Pseudomonadati; phylum Pseudomonadota; class Betaproteobacteria; order Burkholderiales; family Comamonadaceae; genus Variovorax; species Variovorax sp. CCNWLW235. The sequence continues at coordinate 57,185 of NZ_JBBCBW010000015.1, forward strand.
TACCGCATGATGCACAACAGCTGGGGCCAGAAGCTGCGCGAGGTGTTCGACAGCATTGAAGACCCGGTGTGGGACGACTCCGCCACCGAGCATCCGCTGAAGATGCCGGCCACCCGGCACAGCCCGCTGCGCAAGATTTCCACGCCCGACGAAAAGCTCATCTGAGCCCGGCCGCAGCCATGGCGATGCCGCCCATCGTCTTCTCGCACGGCAACAGCTTTCCGGCGAGCACCTACCGCGTCGTTCTCGACAGCCTGCGCAACCGCGGCTTCGAGGTCGATGCCATCGAGAAATTCGGGCACGACCCGAAGTACCCCGTCACCGACAACTGGCCGCACCTGGTGCAGCAGCTGGCCGACTTTGCACAACGGCAGGCCGACCGCGCCGGCGGCCCCGTGTTTTTGGTCGGCCATTCGCTTGGCGGAATCCTGAGCCTGATGTGCGCGGCGCTGCATCCGGCGCTCGCTTGCGGCGTGGTGCTGCTCGACTCGCCGGTGCTCAGCGGCTGGCGCGCGAACACGCTCAACGTGGTCAAGCGCACGCCGCTCATGAAGAGCCTTTCGCCCAGCGCCATCAGCCGCAAACGCAGGAACAGCTGGGCGCACCGCGAGGCGGTGTTCGAGCACTTCCGCAGCAAGAAGGCCTTTGCCAGGTGGGACGAGCAGGTGCTGCACGACTACATCGACCACGGCACCTTCGCAAGCGAAGACACGCGCGCGCTGAGTTTCGACCGCGACGTGGAAACGGCCATCTACGACACCCTGCCCCACAACCTCGGCGCGCTACTGCGCCGCCATCCGCTCAAGTGCAAGGCGGCCTTCATCGGCGGGCGGCAATCCGCCGAGATGAAGCAGGTGGGCATGGCCATGACCCAGACGGTCACCAAGGGACGCATCGCGATGATGGACGGCACCCACCTGTTCCCGATGGAAAAGCCGCTCGCAACGGCCGCAGCCATCGAGGCCGCGCTGCGCAACCTGCTCTGAGCGGCCGCAGCCTCACCCCTTGGTGACGTGCACCCCGGGGCGCTGGCCCGAATTCCACCGGCCACCGATCGCCCGCTCGATCTGGGCGGCCAGCTGCAGCAGCAATCCGTCGTTCGCCTGCGCGGCCTGCGCATGGATGCCCAGCGGCAAGCCGTTCTCCTGCGCAGCCATCGGCATCGAGATGCCCGGCATGCCGCACAGGTTGGCCAGCGGGGTGTAGGCAAAGTTCTTCCAGAGATGGGCAAACCAGTCGTACACCGAGGGATTGGTGCTGGTGGTGAGGTACTCGCTGGTGCCGACCTTGGGGGTGGGCAGCGCGGTCACCGGCGTGAGGATGATGTCCCACTGCTCGAAGAAATTGCCGAAGGCGCGCGAGGTGGTGTTGAACACCGCCTGCATCTTCGAGCGCTCCGTGTAGGAGGTATGCAACCCGGCTTCCCAGATCTTGATGTTGATCGGCTCCAGCAGCTCGGCCGGCGGGCGCTCCAGCCCCAGGCGGTGCAGATGGCCGTCGATGACCTGCGCGAAGTTGCTGATGTAGCAGGTGGTCTGGGCGGCAAAGGCCGCCTGGAAGTCGACCTTTGGCAGCGCCCATTCGACGTGATGGCCCAGGCCTTCGAGAAAACGGCCGGCACGCTCCAGTTCGGCCACGAAGTGCGGCGTGGCGCGGAAGTCGCCCCACTCGTGCGAGAGCGCGATGCGCAGGCGGCGCGGGTCCTTCTTGATGAGTTCGCTGTACGGCTCGGCCGGCGACCAGAAGGGCATGAACTCGCCGGGCGCACCGCCGCGGCAGTGGTCGACGAAGGCGGCCGTGTCCCGCACGGTGCGGCTGTGGCAGCCCTGGATGGACACCAGCCCGGACAGGTCCGACAGGCCCGGCGCCAGCGAGAACACGCCGCGCGACACCTTCAGGCCGATGTTGCCGTTCACGCCGGCGGGGATGCGGATGGAACCGCCGCCATCGGTGGCGTGGGACAACGGCAGTATGCCGGCCGCAACGGCTGCGGCCGTGCCGGCCGAAGAACCGCAGGTGGTGTATTCGAGGTCCCACGGATTGCGCGTGGTGTAGAGCGCGTTCTCGGCCGAGCTGCACACGCCGAACTCGGGCGTGGTGCTGCGGCCCACAATGTTGAGGCCGGCCTTGCGCAGCTTGCCAGTGAGGAAGCTGTCGGCCGCCGGACGATGGCCCTGCATCATCATCGAGCCGAACTCCTGCAGCCGGCCCTTCAGCGTGGGGCCCAGGTCCTTCATCAGGTAGGGCAGGCCCGCAAACACGCCCTCGGCGTTCATGCCGTCCTTCAGCGGATCGGCCACCACGTCGTCGAACACCTCGACCACCGCGTCCAGCTGCGGGTTGAGCTTCGCGATGCCGGCCGCCGCCTGGGCCGCCAGCTCCGCCGCCGTCACGTCGCCCTTGCGCACGCGTTCGGCCAACCCGATGCCGTCGTGATCGGCCCATTCGTCCCAGCTCATTGCCAGCGTCATCTCATGTTCTCCATTTCGCATCAAGGAAAGTATGTCGTCTCAAGGCCATCCGAAGCCGACTCTCAGCAGCATCAGCGTCCCTGTGCCGACCAGGATCGTGCCGGTCGCGTCGTTGCGCCGGACAAGGTAGTAGGCCAATGCAGCGCCCACGGCAAAGAGGCGCGCGTCGCGCCAGTCGGTCAGCATGCGTCCATTGCTCAGGAAGACATCCGGCAGCACCATCGCCAGCAAGGCCGCCACCGGCGCATGGCGCAGTCCGCGCCACAGCCAGCCGGGCAGCTTCGGCTCGCTGTCGGGCAGCAGGAAGAAGCTGCGGGTGAGCACGGTCACGCCCACCAGCGCCCCCACGGCCAGCCAGACGTACGCGTCGTGGCCCATGTGCGCCATCATCAACGCGCGCTCCACCGGCGATCGGCCCAGGCGCCGGCCACGAAGGCCGTGGCAATCGCCGCGACCACGTTGAGCCCCATCGGCCACGAGGCCGTGGCCAGCGCGACGGCGCCCGCGGCCAGCGCCGAGCAGCGCACCGCGCGGTCGGTGAGCATCGGCAACGCGAGCGCCAGCAGTGCAAGCACGCCGATGAAGCGAAGGCCCCACGCCGCGGGAATCGCGTCGGCCAGGAAGATGCCCGCGAGCGACGCCGCATGCCAGGCCGCCCAGTTGGTCAGTGCCAGCCCGAGGAAGTAGCCCTGCTGCTGTGGAGTGGCACGGCCGGCGGGCGATGGCTCCGGATGGCGCTGCACGAACTGCGCATACACCGGATCGCCGGCGAGGTAGGACAGCAGCACGCGTGCCAGCCGCCGGTGCCGGCCGAAGTAGCGGCGCCAGTTGGCGCTGAACACCACGAAGCGCAGGTTCAGCACGCAGGCCGTCGCAACAATCACCCACAGCGGCGCGCCGGCTGCGATGAGCGGCAGGCAGGCCAGTTGCGACGCGCTCGCAAACACCAGCAGCGACATGGCGAGGATCACGCCCAGGCCGACGCCGCTCTTGGCCATTGCCACGCCGGCCACGAGCCCCATGGCCATGGTGCCCAGCGCGGCGCCGGCAATGTCGCGCCGCCCCTGTGCGAACGCGGCGCGCCACACCGGGTCGTCGACCGATGCGCGCCAGGCGCCGTGCATGCTCACTGCCGGCTCGCCAGTTCCGCGCGCGGCGCGGCCGCCAACAGCCGCCGCGTGTAGTCGTTGGCCGGTGCACTGAACACCTGGCCGGTAGCGCCCTGCTCGACGATGCGGCCCTGGTTCATCACGATGACGCGGTCGCACAGCTGTGCGGCCACGCGCAGGTCGTGTGTGATGAACAGGATGCCCAGGCCCAGGTCGCGCTGGATCTCGCGCAGCAGCTCGAGGATCTGCGCCTGCACCGAGACGTCGAGCGCCGACACGGCTTCGTCGGCCACCAGCACCTGCGGCTGGCAGGCGATGGCGCGCGCAATGGCTAGGCGCTGGCGCTGGCCGCCGGAGAACTGGTGCGGGTAGCGTTCGAGCGCGGTGCGCGGCAGCTGGATGCGGTCCATCAGCTCTTCGGCGGTCCGGCGCGCGTGCAGCCTGCTCAGGCCGAAGTTCATCGCGCCTTCGACCATCGACGAGCCCACGGTGCGCCGCGGGTTGAGCGAGCGGTTCGGGTCCTGGAACACCACCTGCACACGCGAGCGCAGCGGCCGCAAGCGGCCTTCGGGCAGGTCGCGCACTTCGGCATCGCCCCACAGGATGCTGCCCGCACTCGGTGCGATGAGCCGGATCATGCAGCGTGCGAAAGTCGATTTGCCCGAGCCCGATTCGCCCACCACGCCGACCGTCTCGCCGCGGTGCACCGACACGCTCGCGTCCTGCAGCGCGGTGTTGTGCTTCGCGCGGCCCATCCAGTCGCGCCGCGTGTAGATCTTGCCGACACCCGTGCCGCTGAGCAGCGGCTTGCCGCCCGGCAGCGCGCGCGCAGGCGGCGGCGTCATGCCCGGCACGGCGTCGAGCAGCATGCGCGTGTAGGCCTCGCGCGGGCTACGCAGCACCTGTTCGCAGGGGCCTTGCTCGACCAGCGCGCCGCGGTGCATCACCATCACGTCGTCGGCGATCTCGGCGACCACGCCCATGTCGTGCGTGATGAAGAGCACCGCGCTGCCCTGCTCCGCCTGCAGTTCGGCGATCAGCTTGAGGATCTCGGCCTGCGTGGTCACGTCCAGCGCGGTGGTCGGCTCGTCGCAGATCAGCAGGCGCGGCTTCAGGATGATGGCCATCGCGATCACGATGCGCTGCCGCTGCCCGCCCGAGAGCTGGTGCGGGTAGCTCGCATGGATGCGCGCCGGGTCAGGCAGCCGCACGCGCTCGAAGATCGCGAGGATGTGCGCCTTGCGCTCGGCCGCGCTCCACGATGTGTGCGTACGCAGCAGCTCGTCGACCTGCTCGCCGCAGCTGAGCACCGGGTTGAGCGCGGTCATCGGCTCCTGGAACACCATGCCCATGCCGGTGCCGCGCAACTGGCGCAGCCGCTTGTCGGAGACGAAGCGGCCGTTGTCGACCAGCGTTTCGCCGGACAGGATCACCTGGCCTGCCTTGAGCGCCAGCCCCTTGGCCAGCAGCCCCATCACGGTGGTCGCCAGCACCGACTTGCCGGAGCCGGACTCGCCCACGATGCACAGCGTGCGCCCGGCCTCGATGCGCAGGTCGAGCCCCTCGATGGCATGCGGCCGGTCGGCGTCGGACGGCAGCGCGACCTGCAGGCCGCGCACCTCGAGGATTGCGGCGCTTCGGTTGGAATCGGTCATGGAATCGGCACCTCAGACGCGTTTGGAAAACTTGGGGTCGAGCACGTCGCGCAATCCGTCGCCGAGCATGTTGATTGCGAGCACCGTGGGCACCAGGAAGAGCGCGGGAAACAGCACGTTGCCGGGGCTTTGCGAGAACTGCACGCGCCCCTCGGCCATGATGTTTCCCCAGGTCGGCACGTCCGACGGCAGTCCCAGGCCGAGAAAGCTCAGGATGGCTTCGGTCAGCACGGCCGAGGCCGCGATGAAGGTGCCCTGCACGATCAGCGGTGCGAGCGCATTGGGCAGGATGTCGCGCCAGAGAATGGTCGCGTCGGCGGTGGCCAGCGCGCGGGCCGCCTCCACGAAGGGCTCGTCGCGCAGGCTCATCACCAGCGCACGCACCAGCCGCGTGACGCGCGGCACTTCGGGCACGGCGATGGCGAGGATCACCGTTGGCAGGCTGGCGCCGAGCACGGCCACCAGCGTGATCGCGAGCAGCACGGCGGGAATGGCCATCACGCCGTCCATCACGCGCATCAGCACGGCATCGACCGCGCGAAAATAGCCGGCCAGCATGCCCAGCAGGCAGCCGAACGCAATGGCGACGAAGGCGGTGAACAGGCCCACCGTCATCGAGATGCGGGTGCCGTAGAGCACGCGGCTCCACACGTCGCGCCCGACGCTGTCGCTGCCCATCCAGAAGGTATGGGCGAACTGCGCGCCATCGGGCATCGTCACCTGCCCTGAGGTACCGGCGCCCACCGCGATGAAGCTCGGGTCCATCGCGGACGGATCGAAGGTGCCGAGCCAGGGCGCAAAGACGCCCAGCAGCGCCAGCGCGGCCAGCACGACGACGCCGCCGCGCACGGCGCTGTGGCGCCAGAGTCTTTCGAGGGTGCTCATGATCAGTAGTGGAATCAGTAGCGAATCCGAGGGTCGAGAAAGAGATAGCTCACGTCGACCAGCAGGTTGACGGCGACGTAGACCACGGCAAAGAACAGCACCACGCCCTGCAGCACCGGGAAGTCGCGGTTCAGCACCGCATCGACCGTCAGCTGGCCGAGGCCCGGAATGGCAAACACCGTCTCGGTGACCACCACGCCGCCCAGCAGCAGCGCCGCGCTCACGCCGATCACGGTAACCACCGGCACCGCGGCGTTGCGCAGCGCATGGTGCTTGAGCACCTCGAGTTCGGCAATGCCCTTGGCACGCGCGGTGCGGATGAAGTCCTCGGTGAGCGCTTCGCTCACCGCCGCACGCGTCACCCGCGAGAGCAGTGCCACATAGGTAATGGCGAGCGTGAGGCAGGGCAGCACGAGCTGGTTCAGCCACGGCCCCACGCCATCGGAAATGCGCCGGTAGCCCTGCACCGGAAACCACTGCAGCTTCATCGCGAGCAGGTAGATCAGCACATAGCCGACAACGAACACAGGCACCGAGAAGCCGGCCACCGAAAAGGCCATCACGGCCTTGTCGAGCCAGCCGCCCATGCGCCAGGCGGCCAGCGTGCCCAGCGGCAGCGCGATGCCCACCGCCAGCAGCAGCGTGCCGCCGGCCAGCGAGAGAGTCGGCTCCATGCGCTGGCCGATGAGTTCCAGCACCGGCTTGTTCAGGAAGAACGAGAAGCCCAGGTCGCCGTGCAGCACGCCGTTGCCCCAGATCGCGAACTGCGTCCACAGCGGCTTGGTCAGGCCGAGCTGCACGCGGATGCGGTCCAGGTCTTCGTTGGTGGCGCTGTTGCCGCCGATGACGGCCGCCGGGTCGCCGGGCGTGAGGCGCACGATCATGAAGATCGCGATTGCCACGACCAGCAGCACGGGGATGGTGGCGAGCAGGCGTTTGCCGAGGAAGGTCAGCATGGGCAAGCGCTCTTATTGCTTCTTGATGTTCCAGTACACCTGCGCACCGGCCGGCACCAGGCCGCTCACGTTCTTGCGCACCGCGGCGGGCTGGTTGTACTGGCCGACCGGCACGTGCGTGGCGGTCTCGAAGGCGCGCAGCTGGGCGGCCTGCGCGAGCTTTTTCTTGTCGGCCTCGGTCTTGGCCTGGGCGAACTGCACCTTGATCTCCTCGAGCTTCGCATCGGTCTGCCAGCCGAACCAGCCCTTGTCTCCCGTGGCGTTCATCATGGCCATGGTGATCGGGTTGAGGATGTCCGACGCCGTCCACGAGGTCATGAAAGCGCTCCAGCCGCCGGCCGTGGGCGCATCCTTCTTGGCACGGCGCGCCACCAGCGTGGACCAGTCCATCGACTGCATGTCGACCTTGAAGCCCGCCTGCTCCAGCTGCTGCTTGGCCACCAGCGGCAGCTTGCCGATGGTGGGGTTGTCGGTCGGGCGCATCAGCACCACGGGCTCGCCCTTGTAGCCGGCCTCCTGCAGCAGCGCCTTGGCCTTCTGCGGATTGGCAACGCCGGTGTAGTCGCCGGTCTGCTCCGACTCGAACAGCGTGCCGCAGGGGAACATGCTCTTGCAGTAGCGCGTGAGGCCGGGCGCGCCCACCTGCGTGCGCAGGAAGGCTTCCTGGCCCAGCGCCACCAGCGCGGCGCGGCGCACCTTCTCGTTGTTGAACGGCGGCTGCAGGAAATTGAAGCGCAGGATGAACTGGTTGCCCGCCGGTTGCGCATCCACCAGCTGGATGTCGGGGTTGGTGCGAAGCGTGGCGTACTGCTCGAAGGCGGGCTGCTCCAGGATGTCGGCCTCGCCGTTGAGCAGCGCGTTCATCTGCGTCTGTGCGTCGCGGATGATGAGCCACTCCACGCGGTCCACGTACACGTTCTTGCCGCCGGCCGTGCCCGAGGGTGCTTCGGCGCGCGGCTTGTAGCGCGTGTTCTTGGTAAACACCACGCGCTCGCCGGGGCGGAACTCGTCGGCCTTGAAGACGTAGGGGCCGGAGCCGATCGACTCCTTGATCTGCGTGTCGCCCGAAGTGTCGGCAATGCGCTTGGGCATGATGAAGGGCACGTTGGACGACGGCTTGCCCAGCGCTTCGAGCACCAGGCCGAAGGGCTCCTTCAGCACGATCGAGAAGGTCCTGGCGTCGGGCGTCTCGTAGCGCTCGGTCACCTTGGCAAGCTGCGCGCCGAAGGTGTCGCGGCTGGCCCAGCGCTTGATGGAGGCCACCACGTCTTCGCTGGTGACGGGCTTGCCGTCGTGGAACTCGAGGCCCTCGCGCAGCGTGAAGGTCCAGGTCTTGTTGTCGGCGGACACCTTCCACTTGTCGACCATCTGCGGCTTGATGCGGCCTTCCAGGTCGGTGGCAAAGAGCGTGTCGTAGACCATGTAGCCGAAGTTGCGCGTCACATAGGCGGTGGTCCAGATCGGGTCGAGCACCGTGATGTTGCTGCTCGGAATGATCTTGAGGGTGGTGGTCTGCGCCATCGCGGGAGCGAAGGTGCCCACGGCCGCGCCGGCCAGCAGCGCGGCGGCGCTCCATCGGGCAAGGCGGCGCGACAAATAGCCTGCCGGCTGGGCTGGCGAGTGCGAGAAGAGCTGCGGTTGCATGTAATTTCCTGAAGTGATGGAACGCGGCGCCGGCACCCGGACGGCATGCGGCGGCGAGGGCTCCATTGAGTCAGGCCACAGAAGAAATGCATATATACAGTTGAATTCTTCTGTAGTAGAACAGTCTCCATCCGTCCCCCTGTTGGGGCTTTCTGCGCCCACAAACCGTGCATGCCTTCGCCGTGATCACCCTCGACCCTTCGCTGCCCATGCCCCTGGTCCGCCAGCTCTACGACGCCCTGCTGGCGCAGATCGCATCGAGCGCGATGAAGCCCGGCGACAAGCTGCCGTCGGTGCGCGCACTGGCCAAGGATTGCGAGGTGAGCACCATGACCGTGACCAACGCCTACCAGCGCCTGGTTGCCGAGGGCCATGTGCAGGCGCGGCGCGCCAGCGGCTACTACGTCGCCGAGGTGGAGCGCGCGGCCACGCGGCGCAAGCCGTTCCTCGGGCGCACCTCGGTCGATTCGCTCTGGCTGCTGAAGCATGTGTACGAAGACGACCGCACCCTGCTCAACGCGGGCTGCGGCTGGGTTCCGCCCGAAATGCTGCATATCGGCGGCGTGCAGCGCGCGCTGGCCGCGCTGTCGCGCAAGTCCGCCGCCGGGCTCGCGAACTACGGCACGCCCTATGGCTATCTGCCGCTGCGCCAGCAGATCCAGACGCTGCTTGCGCAGAAGGGCATCGAGACCGCGCCGCACCAGATCGTGCTGACGCACGGTGCCTCGCAGGCGCTGAGCCTGGTGGCGCGCTGCCTGCTGCAGCCGCGCGATGTGGTGCTGGTGGACGAGCCGGGCTCGACCAACCTGTTCGCGATGCTGCGCTCGATGGACCTGAAGCTGGTCGGCGTGGAGCGCACGGTGAACGGCCCCGACCTCACGGCGCTGCAGGCGCTGGCGCAGCGCCACGGCGCCAAGGCCTTCTTCACCACCACCAACCTGCACAACCCCACCGGTGGCCAGTGCACGCCGGCCGTGGCCTACCAGATGCTGCGGCTGGCCGAGCAGCTCGACTTCCGCATCGTCGACAACGACGCGATGGCCGGGCTCGAGCCACCCGGCGCCACCTCGCTCGCGAGCCTCGACCGGCTGCAGCGCGTGATCCACGTCGGCAGCTTTTCCAAGACGGTGTCGCCCAGCCTGCGCGTGGGTTTCGTGGCCTGCAACGAGGAGTTCGCCGAGAAGATGATCCTGCAGAAGATGGTCAACAGCCTGACCACCTCGGAGCTCACCGAGCGGCTGCTGCACGGCGTGCTGGTGGAAGGCCGCTACCGGGCGCATCTCGCGCGCCTGGCCGAGCGGCTGCGGACGGCGCAGAACACCGTGTGCGAACGGCTGGAGACCGCCGGCATGCAGCTCTTCACGCGGCCGGCGGGCGGGCCCTTTCTGTGGGCGCGTTTCGAGCGCGACGATGTCGACATGCGCGCGCTGGCGCAGCGCGCCATCTCCGAGAGCTTCCTGCTCGCGCCGGGCGACCTGTTCCGCACCGACCTGCGGCCCACGCCCTGGCTGCGATTCAACGTCGGCTATGCCGACGACCCGAAGCTCTACCGCTTCCTGGCGCAGGAGGCACGCAGGCTGCGCCAGAAGGGCTGAGCCCCCGGGTTCGCCGGCTTTTGTTGCCGGCAATAGGCGGCACTGCCCCGACAATCCCTCAAGACAAGTAAGAACGATCTGCTGGCCTTGCCATCGATCAGAATGCCGAGCCCATGTCCATGCCCATGTCCATGCCCCCATTGGAAGCCGCTGAAACCGTTTCCCTGCGTTCCTCGCTGGTGGTCGAAGACGACCCCGCGATGCGCGAACGACTGGGCCATGTGCTGGCCACGCTCGGCAACGACGGGCAGCAGATCGCCTGGGCGGAGAGCATTGCCGCGGCCAAGGAACTGCTCCGCACGCAGAGCTTCGGCATCGCACTGGTCGACATCGGCCTGCCGGACGGCAGCGGCGTCGAACTCATTAGCTGGATGCAGGCGCAGCATCCCAAGGTGCCCGCGGTGGTGATCTCGACCTTCCGCACCGAAGAGGTCATTTTTGCGGCGCTGCGTGCCGGCGCCATCGGCTACCTGCTGAAGGACCGCGACGATCTCGAATTAAGCATGGCGCTGCGCAGCATCGAGCGAGGGGGCGCACCGATCGATCCGGCCATTGCACGCCATATCCTCGGCTGGCTGGCAACGCAGCTGGCTTCGCCGGTGGCGGCGGCAGACGCGCCCGCCCCACTGCCCGTGGCGCTGACACCGCGAGAGCGAAAGATTCTCGAGCTCGTCTCGCAAGGGCTCAGCAACCGGGACATGGCCGAGTCGCTGTCGATCTCCAGGCTGACGGTGGAATGCCACACGAAGAACATCTACCGCAAGCTGGCCGTCAACTCACGCACCGAGGCCGTCTACCAGGCCCGCAGGCACGGCTTGCTGCACTAACCCAGGCCTGCTTGTTTGTGGCGCTCGCGCCTCACCAGGCGTAACCCGCCTGCACGCGAGCGGCAACGCGGTTGCTGCTGCCGCTGCTGGTCGCGGTGGAAACACCCAGCCCCAGGTTGAAGTTGTCGCTGACCTGGTAGCCGAAAGCGAAGCCGACCGCCGCAGCACCGGCGTAGTTGCCCACGGCGGCGCCCATCCATTTCTTGCCCACGGCCAAAGTCGGCATCGAAGGCATGGCCAGTGCGGCTGCAACGCCCTGTGCTGCAAAGGCGTTGGCCTGGCTGGTCGCGTTGCTCACCGCCTGCTGCAGCTGGTTGACGTTGACGGCATCGGTGCCCAGCAGGCCGGGCGCGACATTCGCAATGCCGCGCAACTGACCGGTGGCGGCGTTGCCCACCGACACGGTGTTGTCACGGTCGGCCACCGAACCCTGGCCGAGCGCGACCGCGTTGCTGCCCGATGCCAGCGTGTTGGCACCCAGCGCCACGGCGTTGTTGCCGGTGGCCACCGCGTTGTTGCCCACGGCCGTCGTGGGGTCTGCCAGCGCCTTTGCGCCAGCCCCAATGGCGACCGAACCCGCATGGCTGGCTTGTGCGCCGTTGCCGACGGCAACGGTGTCCTGCCCGTTGGCCTGTGCGTTGGTGCCCATCGACGTGCTGCCGGCACCGCTCGCGCCCGCCCCTGGCCCGCAGGCCACCGCTCCACCCGCGCCCACTGCGCAGACGCCGCTGGACAGTGCCTGGTTCATCAAGCTCTGCAATGCGGTGACCTGCTGGACGGTGAAGTTGTTTGCCGTGGTGATGGCCGTCTGCTGGGCCTGCTGCACCTGGCCGACATTGGCGGCATCGGTTGCCACCTGGCCCGCACCGACGTTGCTGATGGTGGTGCCGGCGCCGCCGTTGGCATTGAGTTGCAGCGAAGTGCCGCCCGCGCCGTACTGCGCCGAGTTCTGCGCCAGGCCGAGCGCGGAGTCGGCCGTGCCTTGTGCGGCCGAGGCTGTCTGCTGCACGGTGTACAGCTGGCTGCCATTGACTGCATCGGTACTTGCGGCGGTCACCGCTCCGGCGCTCACATTGACCAGGCCGCGCGTCTGACCGGAGGCTCCGAAGGACACCGTGTTGGCCACGGTGGCAACAGAATTCGCGCCGATGGCGACGCTGCCGTTCGCGCCGCTTGCGACCCGGCTACCGGAACCCATCGCCACGCTACCCGTGGCCAATGCGGCCGCGCCCGAAGCTCCGCCGTTGGCGCCACCGATCGCAGTGCTGCCGCTGCCGGATGCCACGGCGCCTTGGCTGGCCCCTGAAGCGCTCCCGATGGCGATCGCGGCAATGCCCGAGGCCTGGGCCCCGCTGCCACCTGTCGGGCCGGTGTCGAGGCAGCAGGCCTCGGGGCCCACGCTTCCCGCGCCGAGCGCAATCGCACCGCTCGCTGAGGCTTGGGCACCGCGCCCCCCTGTGCCCCCCGTTCCCCCCGCCTCGCCGAGCGCGCCGGTTCCTCCGCCTCCGATGGCCGTTGCCCCGTTCGCGGTTGCGCTGGCCCCCGCCCCGCCCGTGCCGCCGGTGCCACCGGCCGTTCCTACGCCGCCATCGCCGCCCGCACCAAGTGCGGTGGCCCCGTCTCCCGAAACACTGGCCGCAGCGCCTCCCGTTCCCGCCGTTCCGTTGATGGTTCCGGGCCCGACATTGCCCGCGGAGCCATCGACAAATCCTGCCGCGAAGGCGCTGCCCGCAAACAGCAGCGCAAGGGCTGGCAGATGCCCAAGCGCTCCCCGCGTCAGCCCTTTTCTGTTCGGCTTTTTGCGCTGTACGTCGTGCGCAACGGCAGCGCGGCTCGGGAATGCCATGGCTTCTTCTTTCTTGAAAGCAAACAAAACAATAGAGACAAAGTGTGTGTTTTCGGTCTCTACTAGGCCATCCCCGAAAATTGGTAAATGAAATGCCTGATGAAGAAGCTGCGCTGCAGGCTGGCCTTCCGTTTGCACGCCGCGGCCGCCACTTGTCGGGCCCGAAGGCATGGTTTTGCAAGTTGATCGGTGCATGCGTGCTTCTCTTGGCGGCCGGCTCCGCCGTAGCGCAGCCCTCGCCTGATATCCACGTAGAAGCGGTGCGCGGCACCGGATGGAACGAGGCCGCACCTCCGGCCGACGGCTGGACACCCGTCACCCTGCCCGACAGCTGGGCCGCGCGCTGGCCCGGCTTCGACGGCGTGGCCTGGTACCGGTTGACCTGGGACCAGCCCGCGCACGTTGCCGAAACCGGCTTGCTGCTGCACTACCTCAACATGGCCGGTGCGGTGTCGCTCAACGGCACCCCCATCTGGCGCGACGAAAGCCTGGTCGAACCGCTGACGCGAGCCTGGAACAGCCCGCGCTACTGGCTGCTGGCGCCGCCGCTGCTGCGCGAAGGCCGCAACACGCTGCTGATACGGGTTTCGGGCCTTTCGGCGTATCAGGCGGGGCTCGGTCCGGTCAGCCTCGGTCCGCCGGCGGCCATGCAGGCGTCATACGGGCATGAGCGTCTCTTGCGCCGCGATCTCCAGATGCTCGGGCTGGCGGTGAGCGCAGCGGTGTCGGCCTTCTTCGCTGCGCTGTGGCTATTGCGCAGGCGCGAAACGGCCTATGGCTGGTTCGCGCTCATGTCGGTGCTGTGGCTCCTGTTCGGCTACAACCAGATCGCGACCAGCCCCTGGCCTTTTACGGGCAACCACAGCTGGCAGGCGTCGAACACCTCGCTGCTGCTTCTGTTCAGCGTGTCATACGCCGTTTTTGCGCTGCGCTTCTGCGAGCGGCGCATGCCGCGCCTGGAAGGCTTTGCGCTGCTGATCGCGGTGGCCGGCGTGCTCGACCTATGGCTTGCCGGTTCCGCGAACCTGGTCACTCACCGCGCCCTGTGGACGCTGGTGGGCGGCCTCACGATCATTGCCGTGAACAGCGCCTCGCTGGTTCACGCCGCGCGGCACCGGGGCAGCCCCATGCGCTCGCTTGCGCCCTTCATGGCACTGTCGGCGATAACCGGCGCGCACGACCTGCTGGTGTTCACCCAGGTGATCGACAGCAACATCTACTACACAACGATGTCCTCATACGGCCTGCTGCTGGGCATGGCGCTGACGCAGGCCGGGCGCTTCGTGAGCAGCCTGAAGCGCATCGAGAACTTCAACACCGAGCTGATCGAGGAAGTGAACGCCGCCAAGTCGGAACTGGCCGCCACGCTTGCGCAGCAGCACGCGCTGGAGCTCGCGCATGCGCGCATCGGCGAGCGGGTCAACCTTGCGAGCGACCTGCACGACGGCTTGGGCGGCATGCTGGTCGGCAGCATTGCAACGCTCGAACGCAGGCCCGAAGAGCTTTCAGCACCCGCCCTGCTCGCCATGCTCAAGAGCCTGCGCGACGACTTACGGCTCATCATCGACGCCACCGGCCGGCACGACGGCGCACGCGCGTTCGGCGAGCTGCTGGCGCCCTTGCGGCATCGCACTTCGCAGCTGCTCGACGCCAACGGCATCGACTGCCGGTGGCAGGTGTCGGGCATCGACACGCTCGAGCTGCCGCCCTCGCAAAGCCTCGACCTGCTGCGCTTCTTGCAGGAGGCGCTGACGAACACCCTCAAGCACAGCGGCGGCCGGCGTGTGGATGTGGCCGTAACCTGCGCCGGCGCCGACCTGCAACTCGACGTGCGCGACGACGGCCAGGGCTTTGTGGTGGCAGACGCTGTCAAGGGTGGCGGCTCGGGTCTGCGCAGCCTGCACGCACGCGCCCGCAGGCTGGGCGCCGAGCTTCGGCTGGAGTCTCGCCCAGGTGCCACTCAGCTCGCGTTGCGCATGCCTGTCAAGACGGGAATAAACGGGGCGATACAAATTGCAATCATCGGTAACAATGGACGAAAATAAGTAAAAACGTCCCAGTTCATCGGTCGCCGCTTCAAAATGTCGAGCAAATGTCAACTTCCTACCCGGAAGCCGTTGAAGCCGTTTCTCTGAGCCCGACGCTCGTCGTCGAGAACGATCCTTCGATGCAGGAACGTTTTCGCTACATCCTGTCGACGCTCGGATGCGACGAGCCCCAGATCGTCTGGACCGAGAACGGTGAGACGGCGATGCAACTGCTCGAGAGCCAGCGCTTCGGTGTGGTTCTTGTGGACATCGGCTTGCCCGACGGCAGCGGGGTCGACCTCATCGACTGGCTGCAGGCCCACCAACCGCAGGTGCCCGCCGTTGCGGTTTCCGCAAAGCGCACCGACGAAACCATTTTTTCAGCGCTGCGCACCGGCGCGGTGGCCTACCTGCTGAAGGAACGCGACGATCTAGAGCTCAGCATCGGCCTGCGCAGCATCGAGCAAGGCGGCGCGCCTATCGACACGGCCATTGCGCGGCGCATCCTGGCGTGGGACGCGGGTCACGCGGCCGATTCACCGGCCGATCCGGACACGACGCTGTCGCTGCGCGAACGCAAGATGCTCGAGTTGGTGGTGCAAGGGCGCAGCTACAGCGACATTGCCGAAACGCTTTCGGCGCCCCGGCTGGCGCTGGAGTGCCGCACCCGGGGCATCTACCGGAAACTGGCACTCGGCTCGCGGGCCGAAACGGCGCACGCGGGCGGCGAAGATTCCTTTTCGCGCTGAGGCTTACTCCGCCCAGACCACCATGCCGGTCCATGCGGTGGCCAGCACCACGATGCCAAAGGCAATGCGGTACCAGGCAAAAGGAATGAAGTTGTGCGTGCTGATGTACCGCAGCAGCCAGCGCACGCAGAGCCACGCGCTCAGGAACGAGAACACCAGCCCCACCGAGAACAGCGGAATGTCGGCCACCGACAGCAGCGCGCGCTCCTTGTAGAGGCTGTAGGCCCCGGCGCCGATGAGCGTCGGAATGGCAAGGAAGAACGAAAAATCGGTGGCTGCCTGGCGCGACAGGCCCAGCAGCATGCCGCCGATGATGGTCGAGCCGCTGCGGCTGGTGCCCGGAATCATCGCGAAGCACTGCACCAGGCCGACCTTGAGCGCGTCCCACATCGTCATGTCGTCGACATGCTCGATGCGCACCGAGCCCGGCGGCCGTTTTTCGGCCCAGAGAATGATGAAGCCGCCGATGATGAAGGTACTGGCCACCACCACGGGGGTGAAAAGATGCGCCTTGATCATCTTGCCGAAGATCAGGCCCAGCACCACGGCGGGAAGAAAGCCGAGCACCACGTTGATGGCCAGACGCCTGGCCTTGGGCTGCCGGGGCAGCGCCACCACGGTGGAATGGATCTTCTGCCAGTACACCAGGATCACCGCGAAGATCGCGCCCGTCTGAATGGCAATGTCGAACACCTTGGCCTTGGCGTCGTCGAAGCCGAGCAGCGAGCCCGCAAGAATCAGATGCCCGGTCGACGAGATCGGCAGAAACTCTGTCAGCCCTTCGACGATGCCCATGACAGCGGCCTTCACCAGCAAAACGATGTCCACGCTTACTCCTTTAAAGAGCGCCAATTATGGCGAGGCATCGAGTCAGGCCGGGTTCAGGCGGCCCCGTGCGGCTGCGGGCTTTTATCGGCGGCCCTGCCCGGAGCGCGCCCGCAGCGCCCGCACGGCGCTGTCTACGGTGGTCAGCACCGGCAGGCCGCTGGCCTGCTCGCAAGCGACACGGGCGCGCGCCATGCTGAACTGCGCCAGCGCAATGCGCGTGCAGCCGCGCTCGCGCAGGGCCTTTGCCTGCGCGGCAATCAGGGCGTCGTGCCGCGCGGTATCGCCGGCATTCAGCGCGTCGAGCGCGCCTTTGGCGAGGGCGGGCTCCAGATCGATGCCGGGCGGAAACTCCGGGGGCATCGACACCAGCGTGGCCGCAAAGGTTGCAATGAGGCCGAGCCGGCCCTGCCCCTGGTCTTGGTCTTGCGCCTGCACGGCCTCGGCCACCATCGCCTCGTTGGGCTTGAGCACCGGAATGCCCGCGTGCCGCTTTGCTACCGCCTCGATGCAGGGGCCGAAGGCCGAACAGGTGAAGAGAATGCCCTGCGCGCCGGTGTCGACGGCGTACTGCGCAAGCCGCTGAAAGCGCTCGTGCATTGCGGCGTCAAGCCCCTGGCCGCCGCGCGCCAGGTCGGCCGAGAGGCTATCGTCCAGCAGGTTCATGCGCTCGGCCTCGGGCCAGTCGCGCTCGAAGGCGGCATTGATGGGCGCAACCGAATGCGAAAGCGCGTGGATCAGGGCGATGCGGGTCATGCGGGAAGCGGCTGTCAGATGCCCTTGGACGACGGATTGGCAAAGGCCTCCTTCGTCTCGGCGTTGAGCGGGTAGTTGATGTTGATGCCCTTGGGCGGAATGGGCGACATGAACCACTTGCCGTAGAGCTTTTCCATTCCGCCCGACTTCATCATGCCCGACACCACGCGGTCCACCAGCGCCTTGAAAGCCGGGTCGTCCTTGCGGAACATGAGCGACTGATTCTCGGTGCGCAGGCTCTCGCCGGTAATGACAAAGTCCTTCGGGTTGCGCGCATTCGCGATCTGGCCGGCCAGCAGGATGTCGTCGAGCACAAAGGCCTGCGCCCTGCCGCTTTCCACCAGCAGGAAAGAGTCGCTGTGGTCCTTGCCGCCCAGGTTGTTCACCTCGAGGTTGCGGCCCTTGTCGGCCTCGCGCAGCAGGCGGAACGACGTGGTGCCGGTGGTGGTGACCACCGTCTTGCCCTGCAGGTCGGCAATGCTCTTGATGCCTGAATCGGCCTTGACCAGCATGCGCACG
Organism: Variovorax sp. CCNWLW235; assembly: GCF_037204085.1. NCBI lineage: Bacteria > Pseudomonadati > Pseudomonadota > Betaproteobacteria > Burkholderiales > Comamonadaceae > Variovorax > Variovorax sp. CCNWLW235. Next base: position 75,049 of record NZ_JBBCBW010000015.1, read on the forward strand.
TTGTAGCGGAAGATGTCCGGTGAAAACGCCACCTGCTTCTGGCGCTCGACCAGGTTGGTGGTGGAGCCGCACTCGATGTCGACGGTGCCGTTCTGCACCAGCGGAATGCGGTTGGCCGAGGTCACGGCCTGGTATTTGATTTCGATGGCCGGCAGCTTCAGCTCGGTCTTTACCGCTTCGACGATGCGGTTGCAGATCTCGATGCTGTAGCCCACCGGCTTCAGGTTGCCGTCGAGGTAAGAAAAGCCGAACGACGACTCGCGGTAGCCGAAGGTGATGGCGCCGCTCGCCTTAATCTTGGCGAGCGTGTCGTTGTTGTCCTGGGCCTGCGCGGCCGTATGCGGCAACAGCAGGGCAAAAACCGCCGCGAGAGCGGCAGCGCCAAAGAAAACCGACAGACGAAGTTTGGGCATGAAAGCGCTCCTTGGAACGGGCGGGTTGAAAAAAAGCGAAGGAAGAAAGATCAGCGGTCAGCGCCTAGCAGCACTCGTCGCGGCGTCGATGGAATCCGCAAGGCGCGTTGCGATTTCCCGCAGGTCCGCACGCGTGGCGATGAAGGGCGGCGCCAGCAGCACGTGGTCGCCCTTCCGGCCATCGACCGTGCCGCCGAAGGGGTAGCACAAGAGGCCGCGCGCCATGGCGTCTTTCTTGATGGCCGCATTGATCTTCAGCGCCGGATCGAACGGCGCCTTGTTTGCGCGGTCGGCCACGAGCTCGATGCCCCAGAAGAAGCCGCGGCCGCGTATGTCGCCGACATGCGGGTGCCCGCCGAGGACATCGGCCAGCATGGCGCCGAAGGCCGCCCCGTCTTCGCGAACCTTGGCAACGAGACCGTCGCGCCGGATCACCTGCTGCACCGCGAGCGCCGCCGCGCAGGCCATCGGATGCCCAAGGTAGGTGTGGCCGTGCTGGAAGAAGCCGCTGCCTTTGGACATGGCATCGACGATCTTGCGCTGCGCCAGCACCGCGCCAATCGGCTGATAGCCGCCGCCAAGGCCCTTGGCAATGGTCATGAGGTCGGGCACCACGCCCTCCTGCTCACAGGCGTGCAACGTTCCGGTGCGGCCCATGCCGCACATCACCTCGTCGAGGATGAGCAGCACGCCATATTTGTCGCACACCGCGCGCACGGCCTTGAAGTAGCCCGGCACCGGTGTGAGCACGCCGGCCGTGGCGCCGCCCACTGTTTCGGCCACCAAGGCGATCACGCGATCGGCGCCCTGCGCAACGATGGCAGCCTCGAGCTCGCCCGCGAGGCGCAGGCCGTATTGCTCGGCGCTTTCATCGGCGCGTTGCTCGCGGTAGGGGTAGCAAGGCGCGACATGCGTGGCCGGCACCAGGATGGGCGCGAACGGTTCGCGCCGCCACGCGTTGCCGCCCACCGCAAGCGCGCCCAGCGTGTTGCCGTGATAGCTCTGGCGGCGCGCGATGAAGTGCGTGCGCTGCGGCTGGCCAATCTCTACGAAGTACTGCCGCGCCATCTTGAGCGCCGCTTCCACCGCCTCGGAGCCGCCGCTCACCAGGTACACATGGCTGATGCCTTCGGGCGCCGATGAAATCAGCTCGTCGGCCAACTGCTCGGCCACCTCACTGGTGAAGAAGCTGGTGTGGGCATAGGCCAGCCTGTCGAGCTGCGCATGCATGGCGGCCAGCACTTCGGGGTGCGCGTGGCCGAGGGACGACACGGCCGCCCCGCCCGATGCGTCGAGGTATTCGCGCCCTTCGGCGTCGCGGATGAACATGCCCTTGGAGCCCGCGGCAACGGGCGGGCTTTGGCGAAGGTGACGATGAAAGACGTGCGTCATGGTGGCGGGTGGCAGCGAGATGGCGGATTCGTATTTGGAACTAACGTTTCGACAGATTATTGTTTGGAACATTTGTTCCGTCAACTATCCCGCCGTTCCATGTCCGGTACATTCGTTCCAACAGCAGCTGCCAAAGAGACACCGCCATGGGCGCCAGAGACCAGATCCGCCAGCGTTTCAACGAACTGAGCCCCGCCTTGCAGCAGGTGGCGCGCTATGTGCTGGACCATCCGAACGAAGTAGTGACCGCATCGATGCGCAACGTAGGCACGCGCGCGCAGAGCACGCCCGCCACGCTGGTGCGCTTTGCGCAGCACCTGGGCTATGCGGGCTGGCCGCAGCTGAAGGAAGCCTTTGCCAGCGACATGGGCCTGGGTACCGAAACCTACGGCGGGCGCGCCAAGCAGCTCATCGGCCGCGCGCAGGACAGGAGCCTCACGGGGGAGATGTTCGAGGTGCAGCGCCGCAACCTGGAGGCCACGCACCAGCAGAGCGAGCAGGCGCTGCAAAAGGCCTGCGCACTGATCGAGAAGGCGCCCGCGGTGCACGCGGCGGGGTTCAGGGCCTGCTTTCCTATCGCGTTCTCGTTCGTCTATGTGTACCGGCTCTTTCGCGCCAGCGTGCACCTGGTCGACGGCCAGGGCGGCTCGCTCGAAATGCAGCAGCGCGCCTTTGCCAAGGGCGACGCGCTGGTGGTGGCCAGCTTCATGCCCTACTCGCGCGAGGCGCTGCAGGTGGCAGAAGCGGCCAAGGCGGCGGGCTGCCGCATCGTTGCCATTACCGACAGCGTGGCTTCGCCGCTGTCGCTGCTGGCGGACGAAACGCTGCTCTTCACGATCAACAGCCCCTCTTTCTTTCCCTCGGTGGCGGCCGGCGTGGCAGTGACCGAGGCGCTGGTCGAACTGCTCGCGAGCCGCGCGGGCAAGCCGGTGATCCGGCGCATCGACCAGGCGGAGGCGCAGCTGTTCGAATCGGGCGCGTACCTGGTGCCGCCGGTGGCGCGCGGCAGCTAGAAAAATAGGTGCGGCCAACCAATCGCATGCTGCGGTGCCGCATTGCGGAACCCGTGCAAAACCGCCCGGTCAAACAGCTGTTGCAGCTTTGTGTTGCGACAGGAGGTAATGACCATGAAGCAAGTGAAACACTGGCAAGACCCGGTCAACATCGTTCTGGGTGTGTGGCTGGTCGTCTCGCCCTGGGTCCTGGGTTTTCAGGACGTGACCTTCGCGATGTGGAGCACGGTATTGACCGGTATCGCACTGGGCGCCGTGGCGCTGGGGGCGACCCTGGTTCCGCGTGCCTGGGAAGAGTGGACCGAAGGTGCGCTCGCCATCTGGCTGGCCGTATCCCCCTGGGTGCTCGGCTTTGCCACTGTCGAGAACGCGATGGTCAACGCAGTGCTCGTGTCCGCGGCCATCCTGGTGCTCGCGCTCTGGGTGCTTGTGACTGACAAGGACTACCTGGGCGGGTCGATGGACCGTCACGCGCACTGACGGCACGTTGACTACGTTGCCCCTGCCTGCCAGCCGCCGCCGAGGGCTTGAATGAGCGCCACTGCGGCGGTCTGGCGATTTACAAGCAGCTGCACCAGCGTGCGGCGTGCGTTCAACGCGGCGGCCTGCGCAGTGACCACTTCGGTGTAGCTGACCTGGCCCGCGCGGTAGCGATTGAGCAACTGCTGCTCGGTCTTGTCGGCCGCGGCCGAGGCTTCGCGCCGCAGGCCTTCCTGCTGCGCCAGCGCGGCACCGGCGGTGAGCTGGTCTTCCACGGCCTGGAAAGCGGTGAGCACCGTTTGCCGGTAGCGCGCCACGCTGGCTTCGTGGCCCGCCTTGGCCGAATCGACGCTCGCGCCGATGGCGCCCGCGTCGAACACCACCTGCGCCACCGAAAGGCCGAGCGCCCACAGCGTGTTGGATGCGTTGAACAGGTCTTTCACGCGGCTTGCGTTGCCGCCCACCGAAGCGCTGAGCCCGAAGTTCGGAAAGTACGCTGAGCGCGCAATGCCGATCTGCGCGTTGGCGGCCGCCACCGCGCGCTCGGCCGCCGCGATGTCGGGCCGCCGCTGCAGCAGCGTCGACGGCACGCCGGTCGGAATGCCAGGCACCGTGGGCGTCCACTGCGCAGCGGGCAAGCTGAAGTCGGCTGGCGCCACGCCCACCAGCATGGCAATGGCGTGCTCCAGCGTGGCGCGGGTGCGCTGCAGGCCCACGCGCTCAGCCTGGGCGCTGACGAGTTGGGTCTGTGCCTGCAGCACGTCGGTTTGCGCTGCAATGCCGGCCTTGTAGCGGTTGCTGGTGATCTCGAAGGCGCGCTGGTAGCCCTCGATGGTCTGGTCGAGCAGGACGATCTCGGCATCGGTTTCGCGCAGCGAGAAGTAGTTGGTGGCCAGGTCGCCAATGGCCGAAAGGCGCGCGGAAGCCAGGTCGGCTTCGCTGGCCTCTGCATTGGCCTGCGCGCTGCTCACGGCTTGCCGCAAACGGCCCCACACATCGGGCGCCCAATCGACACCCAGCGTTGCGGCAAAAGTGCTGGTTGCGTTGCTGGTGCTGCCGGCATTGCCGCTTCGCCTGCCGCTGCCGTCGAGCGATACCGTCGGGAACAGCGCGGCGCGTTCTCCGCGCACCAGTGCCTGGGCCTGCGCGTAGTTGGCCACGGCCGCGGCAATGTTCTGGTTCGACACCTGCACGCGGGCAGCCAGTTCGTCGAGCGTGGCGTCACCGAACAGCTTCCACCATTCGCCGCGGTCGAGCGCATCGGCCGGCGCGGCGGGCAGCCAGCCTTCGGCAGCCTTCTGCTCTTTCCATTCGACAGGAGCGGCCGAGCTTGGCACCTGGTACGTGGGGCCTACGGCGCAACCGGCCACCATGGCGGCCAACACGAGTGCGGACAGCCTGCCGGGCAGATGCGAGCGAATGCGTTGTCGTTGTTTCATGGCAGGTTCGTTCATTCTTCTGTTCATGTCGGCGAGCTTGCGGCACGGCTCAGGTGGCGCTCGTTGCCGGAGCGCCGGCGAAGCTTGTCGAGCAGCACATAGACCACAGGCGTTGTCAGCAACGTAAGCAGCTGGCTCGCCACCAGGCCGCCGATGATTGCCACGCCCAGCGGCTGACGCAGTTCGGAGCCCTGGCCGAAGCCGATGGCCAGCGGCAGCGCGCCGAGCGCGGCGGCCAGCGTGGTCATGAGAATCGGCCGGAAGCGCAGCAGGCATGCCTCGCGCACCGCTTCCACGGCCGAGATGCCGCGCGCGCGCTCGGCCTCGAGCGCAAAGTCGATGATCAAAATGGCGTTCTTCTTCACGATGCCGATCAGGAGGAAGAGCCCGATCAGCGCAATGATCGAAAACTCCATGCGGAACAGCAGCAGCGCCAGCACCGCACCCACGCCCGCCGAAGGCAGAGTGGTGAGCACGGTAATCGGGTGGATCAGGCTCTCGTACAGCACGCCCAGCACGATGTAGATAACCACGATGGCCGCCACGATGAGCGCCAGCTGCTGCCCTTGCGATTGCTGCGCCGCCAGCGCCGTGCCCTGGAAGCTGCCGCGCACATTCACGGGCATGGCAATGTCCGCCTCGGCCTGCGCAACGATGCGCCGCGCATCCTGCAGCGTGACGCCCTCGCCCAGGTTGAACGAGACGGTGCTCGCGAGCTCGGTGTCCTGGTGGTCGATGGAGCTTGGCACCGCCCGCTCGCTCACCTTGGCAATGGCCGAGAGCGGCACCATGAGCGTGGTGTTGGCCGCCAGCGCCTGGCCCGTGGAAGCGGTGCGCAGCCCCGGATTGGCCGACGTGGTGGTCGATGTGCCGGTGCTCGCGTCGGTGGTGTTGGCAAGCGAGCTCACGGTGGTGGTGCCGCTCGCGGTGGTGCTGCTGGTGAGCGTCGAAGGCACGTACAGGTCCTTCAGCACCACGGGCGCGCGCTGGTAGCGCGGCGCCCACTCCATGATGACGGAATACTGGTTGAGCTCGTCGTAGATGGTGGCGACCGAGCGCTGGCCATAGGCGTTGTAGAGCGCGTTGTCGACCGCGCTCGAAGTCACGCCAAGCCGCGCGGCGCTGTCGCGGTCGACGTCGACGAAGGTTTCCACGCCGTTGTCGGCCTGATCGCTGTCCACATCGGTGAGCGCGGTTTCCTGGCGCAGTCGGTCGGCCAGCTTCGCGGTCCAGGTGCGCAGGTCGGCAAGGTTGTCGCCCTTCAGCGTGTACTGGTAGGTCGAATTACTCGAACGCCCGCCCATGCGCAGGTCTTGCACCGGGCTCAAGAACACGCGCAGCCCGGTCAGCTGGTTGAGCTGCGGCCGCAGCCGGTTGACGACCGCTGCGGTCTTTTCGGTGCGCTGCGAGAGTGGCTTGAGATTGACGAACATGAAGCCGCCGCCGGAGCGGCTGCCGCCCGCAAAGCCCACCACGGAATCGACGGCCGGGTCCTTGTGAATGATGTCGACCGCCTGGCGCAGCTTTTCGCTCAGCGCCACCGACGAAATGCTCTGGTCCGCGCGCAGGCCCGCATTCAGCTGTCCGTTGTCCTGCTCGGGGAAGTAGCCCTTGGGAATGGCGGCGAACAGGTAGAAGTTCAGGCCGACCACGGCCAGCAGCACCACCATGACCACGGCCTTGCTCGCAAGCGCCCAGTCGAGGCTGTGCGCATAGGTGCGCAGGCTCCACTGGTACACGCTCTCCGACATGCGCGCCAGGCGCCCCGGCGGCTTGGCATCGGGCTCCTCGGGCTTGAGCAGCATGGCGCAGAGCATGGGCGTGGTGGTGAGCGATATGACCAGCGAGATCAGCACCGACACCGACAGCGTGACCGCGAATTCGCGGAACAGCCGGCCGATTTGCCCGTCCATGAACAGCAGCGGAATGAACACCGCCACCAGCGAGAGGCTGATCGACAGCACGGTAAAGCCCACCTCGCGCGCACCGCGCAGCGCGGCTTCCACGCGGCCCATGCCGGCCTCGATGTGGCGGCTGGTGTTTTCGAGCACCACGATGGCGTCGTCGACCACAAAGCCGGTGGCCACCGTGAGCGCCATCAGGCTCAGGTTGTTGAGGCTGTAGCCCAGCAGGTGCATCACGCCGAAGGTGCCGAGCAGCGACACCACCGTGGCCACCGCCGGAATGATGGTGGCCCGCGCCTTGCGCAAGAAGAGGCCGACCACCAGCACCACCAGCGCAATCGAAATCATGAGCGTGGCCTCGATCTCGCGCAGCGAGGCGCGGATGGAGTTGGTGCGGTCCGAAGCCACTTGCACCTCAATGTCCTGCGGCAGCTGCGCGCGCAGCTCGGGCAGCAGTTCGCGCACGCCGTCCACGGTTTCGATGATGTTGGCGCCGGGCTCCTGCGTCACCAGCACGATCACCGCGGGCTGGCCGTTGAAGAGACCCAGCGTGCGCGTGTTCTCCACGCTGTCGATCACCCGCGCCACGTCGCCCAGCCGCACGGCCGCGCCGTTGCGCCAGGCAATGACCATGTCGCGGTACTCCACGGCGTGGCGGCCCGGCGACGGCGTGTAGATCTGCAGCCGGCGGTCGTCGTTCTCGATGGCGCCCTTGGGCCGATTGGCGTTGTTGGCCTGGATGGCAGCGCGCACGTCTTCGCTGCTGATGCCGAAGCGGTTGAGCGAGAAAGGTTCGAGCTCTACCCGCACGGCAGGCAGCGAGCCGCCGCCGATCTCGACCTCGCCCACGCCTTCCACCTGCGAGAGCTTCTGGCTCACGATGTTGGACACGGCCTCGTAGATCTGCCCCGGCGTGCGCGTCTTGGAGGTGAGCGCCAGGATGGCAATGGGCGCAGCCGTCGGGTTGCGCTTGCGGTAGGTCGGGTTGCTGCGCAAGGTGGCCGGCAGGTCGGCCCGCGCCGCGTTGATGGCCGCCTGCACCTCGCGCGCGGCGCTGTCGATGTTGCGCTTCAGGTCGAACTGCAGGCTGATGCGGGTAGAGCCGTTCGAGCTGGTCGAGGTGAGTTCGTTCACGCCCGCAATCACGCCCAGACGCCGCTCCAGCGGCGTGGCAACGCTCGAAGCCATGGTGCTCGGGCTCGCACCCGCGAGGCTGGCGGTTACCGAGATGGTCGGAAAGTCGACCTGCGGCAGCGGCGACACAGGCAGCACGAAGAACGCCGCAATCCCGGCCAGCGCGATGCCGACGGTCAGCAAGACCGTGGCGATCGGGCGTTCGACGAAAGGCCTGGAAAGGTTCATTCGGCCACAGCCTCCCGCTTGCGTCCGAACCGGCGGCCCATGCGGTCGAAGGCCAGGTACACCACCGGCGTGGTGAAGAGCGTGAGCACCTGGCTCACCACCAGCCCGCCGAAGATGGCCAGGCCCAGCGGCCGGCGCAGCTCTGCGCCCTCGCCCCAGCCGAACATCAGCGGCAGCGCCGCGAAAAGCGCCGCCAGCGTGGTCATCAGAATGGGCCGGAAGCGCAGCAGCGCCGCCTGGTGAATGGCCTCCTGCGGCGGCTTGCCCTCGCGCCGCTCGGCGTCAATGGCAAAGTCGATCATCATGATCGCGTTCTTCTTCACGATGCCGATCAGCAAGATGATGCCGATGATGCCGATCACGCCCAGGTCGTTGCCCGTGACCATGAGCGCGAGCAACGCGCCCACGCCGGCCGAGGGCAGCGTCGAGAGAATCGTCAGCGGATGGATGTAGCTCTCATACAGCACGCCCAGCACGATGTACACGCACACCACCGCCGCCAGAATGAGCCACAGCTGGTTGGACAGCGACTTTTCGTAGGCCCCCGCCGCCCCGAGAAAGCTCATCGTCATGCTCGCAGGCATGCCGATTTCTTTTGCCGCCGCGCGAATGGCCGCCACCGATTTGCCGAGCGCCACGTTCTCGGCCGTGTCGAAGCCCACCGTGGCCGCAGGGTACTGCGCCACGTGCGTGACCTGCAGCGGCGCGGACTGCTCGCGCACCGTGGCAATCGACGACAGCGTGGTCGGCGCGCCGCTGCCGGTGCGCAGCTGCAGGTTGCCCAGCAGCTGCGGCGAGGCCAGGGCTTCGCGCTGCGCTTCGAGAATCACGCGGTACTGGTTGGTCTCCGTGAAGATGGTCGAGACGATGCGCTGGCCGAATGCGCTGTAGAGCGTGTCGTCCACCGAGCTGGCCGTGACCGACAGGCGCGACGCCGTGTTGCGGTCGATGTCGACATAGGCGGCCAGGCCCTTGGCGCCCGCGTTGGTGGTGGCATTGCGCACCAGCGGCTCGGAGCGCAGGCGCTCCACCAGCTTTTGGGCCCAGGTGTCGACGGTGTTGGTGTCCACCCCTTCGAGCGATACGCGGAATTCGGTCGGGCCCGTCTCGGCGTCGATGGTCAGGTCTTGCGTAGGCTGCAGGTACAGCGTGACGCCGGCCACGGCCCGCACCCGCTCGCGCAGGCGCTGCATGGTGGCTTCCTGGTTGCCCCGGTCGGCCTTCATGTTGATGAGCATGCTGCCGGTGTTCAGCGCCGTGTTGTTGGCGGCATCCACGCCCACCACCGAACTCACGCTGGCCACCTCGGGGTCGGCCAGGATGGCGTTGGCGGCCTGCTGCTGCAGCTCGGCCATGCGCGTGTACGACACGTCTTGCGCGGCTTCGATGCGTGCCTGCAGCTGCCCGGTGTCCTGCGTGGGAAAGAGCCCCTTCGGAATCACCATGTAGAGCAGCACCGTGAGCGCCAGCGTGGCCACCGCCACCACGAGCGTCAGCGGCTGGTGGCGCAGCACCCATTGCAGCCACACGTCGTAGCGGGCAATCACGCGGTCGAAAAAGCGCTGCACGCTTGCACCGAAGCGCCCGCCCTCTTCGGCTTGCGGCTTGAGCCAGCGCGCCGACATCATCGGCACCAGCGTGAGCGACACCACGGCGGAAATCAGGATGGTGATGGCCAGCGTAACGGCGAACTCGCGGAACAGCCGGCCCACCACGTCGCCCATGAACAACAATGGAATCAGCACCGCGATGAGCGACACCGTGAGCGAGATGATGGTGAAGCCGATTTGCGTGGCGCCCTTGAGCGCGGCCTTGAAGGGTGGATCGCCCTCTTCCAGGTAGCGCGCGATGTTTTCGATCATCACGATCGCATCGTCGACCACGAAGCCCGTGGCAATGGTCAGCGCCATCAGGCTCAGGTTGTTGAGGCTGTAGCCCAGCAGGTACATCAGCCCGCAGGTGCCGATGAGCGAGATCGGCACCGCAAGGCTCGCAATGATGGTCGCGCGCACGCTGTGCAAGAAGAAGAAGATCACCAGCACCACCATCACCACGGCCAGCCCAAGCTCGAGCTGCACGTGCGAGACCGATGCGCGGATGCCGGTGGTGCGGTCGCTCAGTACCTCGACCTTCAGCGAGCCCGGCAACGAGGCCTCGAGCTCGGGCAACTGCTTCTTGATGGCGTCGACCGTGCCAATCACGTTGGCGCCGGGCTGGCGCTGCACGTTCAGGATGATGGCCGGGTACAGCACGGGTTCCCGCTCGCCCACGCGCAGGGCGGCCCAAGCGCCCAGCTGCGTGTTCTCGGCGCCGTCGACCACGCGCGCCACGTCGTTCATTCGCACCGGCGCGCCGTTCTTCCAGGCGACGATAAGGTTCTTGTAGTCGTCCGCCGTCACGAGCTGGTCGTTGGCGTTGATGGTGTAGGCCCGCCGCGGTCCGTCGAAGCTGCCCTTGGCGCTGTTGGCGTTGGCCGCGGTGATGGCGCTGCGCAGCGTGTCCAGGCCAATGCCCACCGAAGCCAGCGCGTTGGTGTCCGCCTGGATACGCACGGCCGGGCGCTGCCCGCCCGAAAGCGACACCAGCCCCACGCCGCTCACCTGGCTGATCTTCTGCGCGAGCCGCGTATTCACGAGGTTCTGCACCTCGGTGAGCGGCATGGTTTCGGAGCTCACGGCCAGCGTGAGGATGGGCGCGTCGGCCGGGTTCACCTTGGCGTACACGGGCGGCGCCGGCAGGTCGGCCGGCAGCAGCGAGCCGCCGGCGTTGATGGCGGCCTGCACCTGCTGCTCGGCCACGTCCAGCGTCTGGTCGAGCGCGAACTGCAGCGTGACGATCGACACGCCCGCCGAGCTCACGGAGCTCATGCGGTTGAGCCCGGCCATCTGGCCGAACTGGCGCTCGAGCGGTGCGGTCACGGTGCGGCTCATCACCTCGGGGCTGGCGCCGGGGTAGAGGGTCTGCACCTGAATGGTCGGGTAGTCGACCTGCGGCAGTGCGGCCAGCGGCAGCAGCCGCAGGCCCACGAAGCCGGCCAGCACAATGGCCACCATCAGCAGCGCCGTGGCCACCGGCCGATCGATAAAAGGGCGTGAGGGGCTCATCGCGAACGCGCTCGCTTGTTCCGTGGGTTGATGCCGATGCTCTTCATTGCGGCGGGCGCTGGCGCCGCCGCTCTCCACCGCCTTCGCCGCGCTCTCCGCGCGGGCCCGATGCCGCACCGCGGGGCCCCGAGGCGCCACCGCGCGGGCCCATGGCCGGCCTTTCACCCTGCAGCTGAACAACGGCGCCGTCCTTGATGCGGTCGCCGCCTTCGGTCACCACGTTTTCGCCGGCCTTCAGGCCTGAAGTGATGGCCACCACATCGACATTTGCCTCGCCGCGCTTCACCTGGCGCATCGAGACGGTGCGGTCCTGGTTGATGACATACACATAGTCGCCATTGGGGCCGGTGCGCACCGCCGTAACCGGCACCACCACCGCGCGCACCTTGCGCAGCAGCATCTGCACGTTGACGAACTGGCTCGGGAACAGCGTGGTCTGCGCATTGCCGAAGCGGGCCTTGGCCTTGACCGTGCCGGTGGTGGTGTCGACCACGTTGTCGAGCGTGGAGAAGGAGCCCGCGTCGAGCGTTGCCGCGCGGGTGCGGTCGAACGCGGTAACCGGCAGCGGCTCGCCCTTGGCAAGCTGCGCCTGGATGTCGGGCACGCGGTCTTGCGGCACCGAGAACTGCACGTCGATGGGGTTCATCTGCGTGATGACCGCGATGCCCGTGGTTGCGTTGGCCGTGACGGTGTTGCCCGCGTCCACCGCGCGCAGGCCGATGCGGCCGGCCACCGGCGCGGTGATGCGGGTGTAGTCGAGGTTCAGCTTGGCGGCGGCTTCGGCGGCCAGGTCGGTGGTGACCGTGCCTTCGAGCTGCCGGACCAGCGCGGCCTGGGTGTCCACGTCTTGCCGGGCGATGGAGTCTTGCGCCAGCAGCGTGCGGTAGCGCGCCAGGGTGACGCGCGCGGCCTCGAGCTGCGCCTCGTCGCGCTGGCGCGTGCCGCGCGCCTGCATCAGCGCCTGCTCGTAGGGCCTTGGGTCGATGCGCGCGAGCAGCTGGTTCTTGGCAACGGTTTGCCCTTCGGTGAAAAGCACCTCGGTGAGCACCCCGCCCACCTGCGCCCTGAGCGTGATGGTTGCGAGCGGCGTGACGGTGCCGAGCGCATCGATGGTCACCGGCAGCTCGATCTCGCGCGCCAGCGCATTGCCGACCGTGACGGTCGCGCCGCCGAAGCCCGGCCCGCCGGCGGTGCTGGCCTTGCGGTTGATGAGGTACCAGGCGCCGCCTCCGAGCAGCAGCAACAGGAGCAGCGCAATCAGGCTGCCAAGCCAGAGCCGGCGGCGCGAAGGCGGTCGGGCCGGCGGAGACGAGGCGGGGTGTACCGGTTGAACAGCAGGCGAATCGCCGGAAGAAGGCTCGGAGTTCGGTGATTCCATGTGTGATGTGGCAATGCGCAAGTACGGCCGCTAGTGGAGCGCTGGATCGTAGCGCTCCTGTCTTATGAACCGTAAAGCATCGGTAAAGCTTCGGAAAACGGAGCGTTTCGCGCCCGTTGGCTGCATTCCGCGAGCCCGCCCCGCATTTCGTCGCAGACCCGTGGCCCCGGCTCGGGTGCGCCGGCACAGTCCGGCCCATCGAATCATCTTTTCACCCAGGAGAAACGCCATGCTGCTGCAGATCATTCTTCATACCCCGAAGTGGGTCTTTGCCGTTTTTGCGCTGCTCCTGTGGATTGGCTGCAGGCAGTTGCTGACCGGCCGAGTCAGCCTGGCCAAGGTGACCGTGATGCCCATTGCCATGACCGGCCTTTCGCTGGCGGGCGTGATCTCGGCCTTCGGCGATTCGCCGGGTGCCCTGCTCGGCTGGGCCGTGGCCGCCGCCGCGTTGGTGCTGCTGGTGCTTCAGCAGCCCCTGCGCGCCACCACGCGCTATGACCGTGCCGCACGCGAGTTTCATGTGGCCGGCAGCGCCGTGCCGCTGGTGCTGATGATGGGCATTTTCTTCACCAAGTATGCGGTGGGCGTGTCCCTCGCCATGCACCCCGAACTGCGCCAGCAGGCCAGCTTCGCCGTCGCAATTCCGATGCTGTACGGCGCCTTCAGCGGCATTTTCGCGGGGCGCGCCGTGCGGCTCTGGAAGCTGGCCATCCGCACCGACGCCATGGCCGTGCAAGCCCGTGCGGCCTAAGATCGCCAGCCGATTCATCGACTGCCCCAGACCATTCGACCCATTCGTTTATTGGAGAACCGTCATGAACACCACACAAGCCAACCCTTCCACCCGCGACGTCGAAAAACTCGCCCGCCGCCGCGCCGGCGCCAAGATGGGCTGGTACATCCATGCCCTGGTCTACGTGCTGGTCAACCTCGGGCTGGTGGCGCTTTCCGCATCGCGCGGCCACACCTGGGCGATCTATCCGCTCATGGGCTGGGGCCTGGGCCTGCTGATTCACGGCGCGGTCATCTGGTTCATTGCGCCCGGCGGCAGCTTTTACGACCGGCTGGTGGAGCGCGAACGCCGCGCGCTCCATGGAGGCAATTCTTGACGCCTGCTGCCGCTCCCCGGGTCGTTTCGCTGGCCGAGAACCTGCGCGACCTGCTGCGGCACGGCCTCATCACCGCGGCCTGCTGCTGTGTGATCGCGGCGGCCATCGCCGCATCGGGCGGCGGCCCCTGGAGCGAACAGCTCGTCTATTCGTTGTCCATCGGGCTCATCAGCTGGTTGCTTATCGACGTGGGCCGGCTGCTGCTGAGCGGGCAAGATCCCATCCGCTGGCCGCGCGGTGTTCGCGGGGTCGTATTGGTGGCGGTAAGTGTGACGATCGGCTTTTTTGCGGGCCAGGCCATCGGCGATGCCTGGAGCGGCCGGCCGCTGTTCGCGTTCTACAAGCTGGGCCAAGCAAAGATGGTCTCGACCATCGGCATCACGCTGGCGGCCACCGCGGGCATCTCTTACTTTTTCTACAGCCTTGGCAAGAGCAGGCACATGCAAGGCCAGCTCAATGTGGCGCAGCGCAACGCCACGGAGGCGCGGCTCAAGCTGCTTGAAACGCAGCTCGAGCCGCATATGCTGTTCAACACGTTGGCCAACCTGCGCGTGCTGATCACGGCCGACCCGCCGCGCGCCGTGGCCATGCTCGACCGGCTTAACAACTACCTGCGCATGACGCTCAGCGGCTCGCGCGCGCTCGCGCATCCGCTGTCGGCCGAATTCGAGCGGCTGGCCGACTACCTCGAGCTGATGTCGGTTCGGATGGGCGCCCGGCTGCGCTACACGCTCGATCTGCCCGAAGATTTGCGCGACACGCCGGTGCCGCCGCTCCTCTTGCAGCCGCTGGTTGAAAACAGCATCCGCCACGGGCTCGAGCCCAAGGTGGAAGGCGGCAAGATCGTGGTGCGCGCGCGGCAGGACGCGGGCCGCCTGGTCATCGAAGTGAGCGACACGGGTGTCGGCCTCGACGCGGCCCACCCGCGCGAGACGGAAGGCGGCGGCTTCGGGCTCGAACAGGTGCGCGAACGGCTTGCCACCACCTACGGCGACCAGGGCCGCATGAGCCTGGCCGCAGCGCCCGCGGGCGGAACCCGCACCACACTGAGTTTTCCATTGCCGACGCCCGCATGAAACCCACCGCCCTCATCGCCGAAGACGAGCCCCTGCTCGCCCAAGCCCTCAAGGCCGAACTGGCCGCGGCGTGGCCCGAACTGCAAGTGCTTGCCACCGCGGGCGATGGCCGAAGCGCCGTGCGCGACGCCTTGCGGCTGCTGCCGCAGGTGCTGTTCTTCGACATTCGCATGCCGGGGCTTGACGGCCTGGGTGCCGCGGCCGAACTGGCCGACCGCTGGCCGACAGATGAAGCGCCCATGCCGCAACTCGTCTTCGTGACCGCCTATGACGAATACGCCGCCCGCGCCTTCGAGACCCAGGCCATCGACTACGTGCTCAAGCCCGTGCAGCCCGAACGCCTGCGCAAGACCGTGCTGCGACTCCGGCAGGCGTTGGCCACGCAGCAGCAGGCCAGCCCGGCTCCGGCGGCGGCCGACGAAGCGCTGGAGAGAACCCTTGCTCAGTGGCGCCAGGTGCTGGCCGCCGCGGGCAATGGCGCGTCGTCGCCGCCCGCTCCCGCCGCTCCGCTTCGCATGATTGCCGCCAGCGAAGCCGGTGGAAACACGGTGCGCATGGTTCCCATCGACGAGGTGCTGTACTTCGAGGCGGCCGACAAGTACATCCGCGTGCTGACCGCCAGGCATGAATACCTGATCCGCACGCCGCTGAAGCAGTTGCTGACACAACTTGACCCCGAAGTCTTCTGGCAGGTGCACCGCGCGGTGGTGGTGCGCAGCGCGGCCATCGAGGCCGTGCACCGCGACGAGGCCGGCAAGCTGCACCTCGACCTGAAGGGCCGGTCCGAAAAAATTCCCGTCAGCCGGCTCTACGGCCATCTGTTTCGCGCCATGTGAAATCGATGGACCCGCAGCGCGCATAAAAAAACCGGTCTCGAAGGACCGGTTTTTCAGTTGGCGGAGCCCGCAAGGGCCCTCCGCTTAGCGCCAGTGGCGATGACCGTGCCCGTGGCCATGGCCGCGGTAGTAGCCGCGCGGACCGTAGTAGCGCGGTGCGTAATACGCCGGCGGTGCGTAGTACACCGGGGCCGGGCGGTAATACACCGGCGGCGGCGGACGGTAGTACACCGGGGGCGGCGGCGCGTAATACACAGGCGCGGGGGCTGCATAAACCGGGGCCGGGTAGTAGGCCGGAGCGCCAACACCCACGGACACGCCCGGAAGGCCCACGCCCACCGACCAGCTCACGTCGCCGCGGGCACTGGCCGAAGTGGCCGCAAACAATGCGCCGGCTGCCACGACACCCGCGGCGGCCCATTTGAAGAAGGTTGAACGTGTGAGGCTCATGATCTTTGAACTCCTGGTTGGGGCGTTTCCCGCCCATGTAGGTATTGAACGCGCCAAATGCAAAGCGGTTGCCCCCCGTAATGTGAAGAACGTTGCCAAAAGTAACCGCCAGGGGGTGCCCTCTAGAATGCCGCAATGACCTCCCCGACCGACAAAGACAGCGCGAAAACGGCCGCTGCACCGAGTAATTTCTTGCGCCACGTGATCGAAAACGACCTTGCGCAGGGTGCCTATTCTGGCCGCAAGTGGGGTGGCTCGCCCGGCGATGCCGCCCACCACGCCCAGGGCATGCCCGATCCGGCCAAGGTTCGCATGCGCTTTCCGCCCGAGCCCAACGGCTACCTGCACATCGGCCATGCCAAGAGCATCTGGCTCAACTTCGAGCTGGCCAAGGAATACGGCGGCGTGTGCCACCTGCGCTTCGACGACACCAACCCCGAGAAGGAAGAGCAGGAATACGTCGATTCCATCCGCGACGCCGTCAAGTGGCTCGGCTACGAGACCTACCTGGCCGACCGCCCCAGCGCCCCGGGCACCCTGCAGCCGCACGAGTATTTTGCGAGCGACTACTTCGACTTCATGTACCGCGCCGCCGAATACCTGATTGGTGCCGGCTTGGCCTATGTGGACGAGCAAAGCGCCGAAGAAATCCGCGCCAACCGCGGCGACTTCAACACGCCTGGCACCGACAGCCCCTTCCGCAGCCGCAGCGTGGAAGAAAACCTCGCCCGCTTTCGCGCCATGCGTGACGGCCAATTGCCCGACGGTGCCGCCATCCTGCGCGCCAAGATCGACATGGCGAGCCCCAACATCAACATGCGCGACCCAGCGCTGTACCGCATACGGCGTGCAACGCACCACAACACCGGCGATAAGTGGTGCATCTACCCGATGTACACCTTTGCGCACCCGATCGAAGACGCGCTGGAGCAGATCACCCACTCCATCTGCACGCTCGAGTTCGAAGACCAGCGCCCGTTCTACGACTGGCTGCTCGACCGCCTGGCCGAAGGCGGCCTCATCGCCAGCCCGCATCCGCGCCAGTATGAATTTGCGCGGCTGAACGTCACGCACGTGATGACCAGCAAGCGCAAGCTGCGCCAGCTGGTCGAAGAAAAGCACGTCGACGGCTGGGACGACCCCCGCATGCCCACGCTGGCGGGCCTGCGCCGCCGCGGCTATACGCCCGAGGCGCTGCGGCTGTTCTGCGAGCGCAGCGGCACCACCAAGTCCGGCGGCTGGATCGACTACGCCAGCCTGGAAGCCGCGCTGCGCGACACCCTGGACCCCATCGCGCCTCGCGCCATGGCCGTGCTCGACCCCGTGAAGCTGGTCATTACCAACTGGGGCGAGCTGATGGGCGGCGACGAGGTACTCGACGACTGCTCGGCTCCCGTGCACCCGCACCACCCCGAAATGGGCAAGCGCGAGTTCAAGCTCGGCCGCGAGGTGTGGATCGAGCGCACCGACTACGAGGAAGTGCAGCCCAAGGGCTTCTTCCGCCTGTTCCCCGGCAACAGGGTTCGGCTCAAATACGGCCACGTCATCGAATGCACCGGCGGCACCAAGGACGCGAGCGGCAAGCTCGTCGAAGTGCAGGCCACGCTGGTGCCCGACACCAAGAGCGGCACACCCGGCGCCGACGCCATCAAGGTGAAGGGCAACATCACCTGGGTGGCCGCGGCCGATGCGGTGCAGGCCGAAGTGCGCTTGTATGAGCGGCTGTTTGCGGCGGCCAACCCGGGCAGCGGCGAGCTGATGGACGAGCTCAACAAGGCCAGCCTTGAAGCTTGCACGGCCTATGTGGAACCGTCACTCGCAAAGGCCGAGCCCGGCGTCGGCATCCAGTTCGAGCGGCATGGCTACTTCGTGCGCGATGCGAACGCCAATGCCGACGGCAAGCCGGTGTTCAATCGCGCCGCGGGCATGCGGGACAGCTGGGGCAAGTAATTCCGTCTCGCCTCATCCGCTTCAACAAGCCCTATGGCGTGCTCAGCCAGTTCACGCCAGAGGGTCGCTGGCGCGGGCTGAAAGACTTCATCGACATTCCCGGCGTCTACGTCGCCGGGCGCCTCGATGCCGACAGCGAGGGCCTGCTGCTTCTCACCAACGACGGCCAACTCCAGGCGCGCATTGCCGATCCGCGCTTCAAGATGGAGAAGACCTATTGGGTGCAGGTAGAAGGCGTGCCCACCGAGGAGGCGCTAGCCGCGCTGCGCGAAGGCGTGCAACTCAACGACGGCCTCACGCGGCCGGCCCGCGCGCGGCTGCTCGACCAGCCGCCAGCTGTGTGGGAGCGGCAACCGCCCATCAGGGAACGCAAGAGCATTCCCACGGCGTGGCTGGAACTGGCGATCAGCGAAGGACGCAACCGCCAGGTGCGGCGCATGACCGCTGCCGTGGGGCTCCCCACCCTGCGCCTGATTCGCGCTTCAATCGGGCCGCACACGCTGGACGGATTGGCGCCCGGCACCTGGCTGGAGTAGCGCAGCAGCGGCACGGCACATCTTTCATTTATTCGATCTCTTATGCGCAGCAACCGCTCCCATTTCTCCGACCTCCTCTCGCCCGCTCTGCTGAATCGCCGCCGTGCATTGCTCGGCACGCTGGGCCTGCTGGCGCTGCCTGTTGCAACGCCCGTCCATGCGGCGCCCCCTGCGAAGCCGAAGCAACAGCGCTCCGAAATCTGGCCGCATGCGTCTCAGGTGCCCGGCGGCGTGGCGCGCCTTTCGCTCGGCCCAAGTGCCAAGCGTCCGGCCGCCTTTTCAGGCGATGTGCCATTGCTCGTGCTGGGCGACGCCATCGAGTGGACGGCGCTCGTGGGCATTCCACTCGCAGCCACGCCGGGCGACGCAAGCATCGTTGTACGCCCCGACAGCGGTGCAGAAAAACAGATCGCCTACACCGTGGCGCCCAAGCAATACCGCGAGCAACGCCTGACCGTGCCACCGCGCACCGTCGACCTATCGCCTGAAGACGAGGCACGCTACGAGCGCGAACGCGCGCACCTGGCCGCCGTGATGGCCACGTTCACCGATCTGCGGCCCGATGCCTCGCTGCAGATGCGCATCCCCGTGCCGGGCCGCCGCTCCAGTTCGTTCGGCCTGCGCCGCGTGTTCAACGGCCAGTCGCGCAATCCGCACAGCGGCATGGACATCGCGGCCGGCACCGGCACGCCCGTGCTGGCGCCGCTGCCGGGCCGGGTGATCGATACGGGTGACTACTTCTTCAACGGCGGCACGGTGTGGCTCGACCACGGCGGCGGTCTGCTGACGATGTATTGCCACCTGAGCCGCGTCGACGTGAAAGTGGGCGATGTGCTGAAGACTGGCGAGCAGCTTGCGGCTGTGGGCGCCACCGGACGTGTGACGGGGCCGCATCTGCATTGGTCGGTGATGCTGAACCGCGCGATGGTGGATCCGGCGCTGTTTGTTGCGGCTTGAGTACTCACCCTGAGGCCTGAATTCCGCTCTCCTCATAAACTCGCGCCACTCAAAAGCAGGGGTGGGCAATGGCCAAGCAGACAACAGCCGAGCGACGCCAGGAGCGCGCACGAAAAGAACTGGCGGGCAAGGGATGGACGGTGATCATCGTCGGAGCCCTGCTGCTGGTGGGACCAAGCTTCATGAAGGGCTCCATCATCGGCACGCTGGGCCCGGCGCTTCGACCAGCGGGCTGGGCAGCACTGGCTGTTGGCGCGGTGCTGCTGGCGCTGCACTACTTCATCGCCCGGAAAGCGGCACTGCCGGAGCTGAAGCGCACTGCACAACAGCCGCCGACCGCCAAAGTGGCGCAGCCCACACCACCGCCTTCCAGCGCCGCGCGACGCGAGCCTGCCTTTGCGTCACCCCCTTCGCAACGGATCCACTCTCCCTCAGAACCCGCGCCACAGCATGCGCAGCAATGGAGCCCAGCCGTACTCGCAGCCATCGAATGGCGCCGCTTCGAGGCCCTGTGCGAAGCCCTCTATGCGCAAGCAGGATTCACTACGCGCAGCCAATCGCACGGTGCGGACGGCGGCGTCGACATCTGGCTCCAGTCCAAACACAGCGACGTGCCGCGCATCGTTCAATGCAAGCACTGGCAAGGCAAAGTGGTGGGGGTGAAGGAGATGCGGGAGTTCTTCGGCGTGATGGCCTCACATCAGCTGAAGAGCGGCACTTACGTGACTAGCGGAGCTTTCTCTGCCGACGCCAAGGCGTTTGCCAAGGCGAACGGCATCCATGCACAAGATGGCGCCGCCCTGCTCGAATTGATCGGCCAGCGCACGCCCGAGCAGCAAGCCGCATTGCTTGCCGTGGCCTACGAAGGCGAATATTGGCGGCCTACTTGCGCAAGCTGCGGCACCAAGATGGTCGAAAAGCCGTCGACCAAGAGCGAAGGCAGCTTCTGGGGCTGCGCCAACTTCCCCAAGTGCCGCGGCAGGACGATTCCGAAGTCGAAAACGTCCGTCGCGTAGCCGATCTCAAATCGGCTTCGTCAGATACACCGCCTCGCGCCCCACGATCACGTGCTGCGCGGGCATGAAGATCGTGCACTCATCGCATGGCGCGCGAATTTCGTCCGGGCCATTGGTCGCAATCAGCTCGCCCTTGGCAAAGGTCTCGAAGCCGATCAGCGGGCGCACAAACGCAAACTCTTCCGACTTGATGATGTGCGTCTGCAGCAGCTCGAAGCGGCGCTGCGGGCCGGGCGCGGGCGCAGCCGGGTCTTTGTCGATGAGGCCGAAGTGCGCCAGAAAGTCGAGCGAGATGGCGGTAGCCAGCTCTGACGCGGAGCGCAGGAAGTGCTGGCCGCATTCGGCGACCAGCGCCACGCCCTTGCCATCGGGCTGGCCGTGGCGGCCATGCTGGATCAGCGGCGTGCCGGAGCCCAGGCCATCGGGCATGACAAGGTGCACCGGGGGGCGGCCGAGAGCCATCGCCGCTTGGGCGTTGCGCTCATAAGCCGGGTACACCCAGAACGGAACCACAGGCTGGCTGGTGGAGTGAATGTCCAGGATGTGGTCGGCCGCGCTCACCACCGGGCGCAGCACGCGGGCGCGGCGCAGCTCGGGACTGTCTTCAGGCCCGTCGAGCCATTCGGGCGACCAGATGCGGTTGAGGTTATGCACCAGCTGGCGGCTGTCGGAAGGCAGCGCCTCGTTGAACGACTCGTACGCCTCCACGTTGGCAAAGCTCACGGTGAGCGTGCCGATCTTGGGGCGCACGTTGGTGTCGAGCAGGTGCGTGGCGGCGGTCATGCCGCAGATTTCGTTGCCGTGCGTGAGCGCGTTGATCAGCACGTGCGGCCCGGGCTTTCCGGATTCGAAGCGGTGCACGTAGTCGATGCCGATGTTGCCCTTGCGGTAGGCGGAGATGTCGCGGGGGAGGACTTCGAAGGCGGGGGGCGTTTGGGTCATTGGCTGTGGCTGTATTGAGCGGACGGTCCGCCGAGTTTGCTACAGGTGACAGTTCTGTGTGTTCTGCGCCTCAAGCAGTCATCGTGCGCCGCAAATTCATATTTGCGAATCATTTTTTGAGCCGAATCATCTAAAATTCGGCACATGGCCGCGTCCGCCCCCCTCTACACCTGGCAGCAGCCCGATTGGCCGCAACTGCGTTACGACGCTGCCGCCGCGAGCCCCGCGCTTCTGCGCGCGCGCGAGCTCAAGGGTGAAGTGAGCGGCATGGCGCGTGCCATCGGGCTGGAAGGCCTGGTCGAAGCCGAGCAGGAGTTATGGATGCAGGAGGCCGTGGCCACCGCAGCCATCGAAGGCGAGCGGCTCGAGCTTGCAGCAGTGCGCTCCTCGGTGATGCGGCGCCTGGGCACCGGCGACGACACGGGCCCGACCGACCGGCATGTCGATGGTTTGGTCGAGGTCATTTACGACGCAACGACTAATTTCGACCAGCCGCTCGATGCAGACCGGCTGTGCCGCTGGCAATCGGCGCTCTTTCCCGGGGGCACCACGGGCATTCGGCGCATTGCCGTCGGCCGCTATCGGGACCACGCGGATCCCATGCAGATCGTGAGCGGCCTGCCGGGCAGAGAGGTCGTGCACTACACGGCGCCACCCTCCTCCTCCGTCGCTCGGGAGATGGACGCCTTTCTCGCGTGGTTCGCGCAGACACAGCGCGCCGGAATGGACGGCATCGCGCGCGCTGCCATTGCTCATCTGTGGTTCGAAACCATCCACCCGTTCGAAGACGGCAACGGCCGCGTCGGCCGCGCAGTGGCCGACATGGCGCTGGCACAAGACACGGGTGCGTCGACGCGCCTTTTCAGTCTCTCGAGGCAACTGCTTGTCGACCGCAAGGGCTACTACGACGCGCTGTCCAAAGGCCAGTCCGGCGGCATGGACGTGACCGCCTTCGTGCAATGGTTTGCGCAGGCCTTTGGGCAGGCATGCATCGCTTCGAGCCAAGTGATCCAGTCTTCGCTGGAACGCTCGCGCTTCTGGTCCAGGCATGCGCGGTATGCACTCAACGAGCGGCAGCGGCTGCTGTTGTGCCGGTTGCTCGAAGCCGGCGACGGCGGCTTTCTCGGCGGACTCAATGTCGAGAAATATCTGAAGATGGTGCGTGTCTCGAAGGCAACGGCTACGCGCGATCTTTCGGACCTGGTGCGCAACGGCATGCTTCATACGGTGGGCCAAGGAAAGGCCCTGCGCTACTACGTGACCGTACCCGGATGGACGCACGGTGTTGCGGACGACTCCGGCCTGCAAGGCGGGGCCGCCGCCTGAGCTCACTCGCGCCGCATCGTTGCTGCGCCCCCTCCGCTTACCAATTCACCTCACGCTCCGGCGTAGCCGAAATGTGGTGAATCGACAGGTCCGCCCCGTCGTATTCCTCTTCCTGCGTGAGGCGCAGGCCCATGGCGGCCTTGAGCACGCCGTACACCGCCGCTCCCGCTAGTGCAGCCCACGCCACGCCCATAAGGGTGCCGATGAGCTGCGCCCACACGTTCACCCCGCCGATGCCGCCCAGCGCCTGCGTGCCGAAGATGCCGGCCGCGATGCCGCCCCAGGTGC
Source organism: Variovorax sp. CCNWLW235 (assembly GCF_037204085.1). Classification (NCBI taxonomy): domain Bacteria; kingdom Pseudomonadati; phylum Pseudomonadota; class Betaproteobacteria; order Burkholderiales; family Comamonadaceae; genus Variovorax; species Variovorax sp. CCNWLW235. Next base: position 98,020 of record NZ_JBBCBW010000015.1, read on the forward strand.
CGCACAGGCCGTGCAGCGGCCATACGCCGAGCACGTCGTCGATCTTCCATTTGTTCTGCGTGAGGGTGAACATGAAGACGAAGATGCCGCCGGCCACGCCACCCACCACCAGCGCACCCAGCGGATGCATCAGGTCGGAGCCGGCGCACACGGCCACCAGCCCGGCGAGCGGGCCGTTGTACACAAAGCCGGGGTCGTTCTTGCCCATGGCCAGCGCCACCAGCGTGCCGCCCACCATGGCCATGAGCGAATTGACGGCGACCAGGCCGGAGATCTTGTCGATGGTCTGCGCGCTCATCACGTTGAAGCCGAACCAGCCCGCGCACAGGATCCACGCGCCGAGCGCCAGAAAAGGAATGTTCGAGGGCGGATGCGCGCTCAGCGAGCCGTCGCCGCGGTAGCGGTTGCGGCGCGCTCCCAGCAGCAGCACGGCCGGCAACGCGAGCCAGCCGCCGACCGCGTGCACCACCACCGATCCCGCGAAGTCATGAAACTCGTGGCCGGTGGCCGAGGCAATCCACTCCTGGATGCCGAAGGCCTTGTTCCACGCAATGCCCTCGTACAGCGGATAGACCAAGCCGACGATGACCGCCGTAGCGATGAGTTGCGGCCAGAACTTGGCGCGCTCGGCGATGCCGCCCGAAATAATGGCCGGAATGGCCGCGGCAAAGGTCAGCATAAAGAAGAACTTCACCAGCTCGTAGCCGCTCTTGGCCGCCAACTCGGTCGCGCCCACGAAGAAGTGAGTGCCATAGGCCACGCCATAGCCGACCAGGAAGTACACGACGGTCGAGACCGAGAAGTCGACCAGGATCTTGACCAGCGCATTGACCTGGTTCTTCTTGCGCACGGTGCCCAGTTCCAGAAAGGCAAAGCCGGCATGCATGGCAAAGACCATGATGGCGCCGAGAAGGATGAACAGCGCATCTGCGCCCTGTTTGAGTGCGTCCATGGGAGCTTCTTGCAGTTTTTGGTTTGAATTGGTGCATCGCACCCGAATCGCTCGGGGCAGCGCCGCAAGGAAGCAAAAATGGTGCCTAAAGGCTCTTTCATGGTGCGCATCGCCGGGAAATGAGCGTTCTCAGTGCAGGCGCCGCACCGGAACAGGACGCGCGAAGAGGCGCCCCCTCGTCAGCTTCGTCAGCTCAGGCCCGCGCGCAGCGCATCGCGATAGCGCCGGCTGCACGGCACGGTGGAACCATCGTGCATGTGCAGCCGGGCGTCGCCGCCGTCGAGCGGCTCTATCTCCTTGATGCGCCCCAGGTTGACCGCGTGGCTGCGGTGCACGCGCACGAACCGGGCGGGGTCGAGCTGGGTCAAAAAGTCGGTGAGCGTGGCGCGCAGCAGGTAGTCGTGGCCGTTGACGTGCAGGCCGACATAGTTGCCTTCGGCCTGGAGCCAATCGATGTCGCCGGCGGCAATCAGGAATTCGCGCCGCAGCTTGCGCACCAGAAAGCGCTCGGGCCGCGAGGGCTGCGCAGGCGGCGCCGGTTGATGCACGTCAGGCTCGGCGGGCGCCGCCTCGGGCGGGTCGAGCACGCGCGCCTCGCCCTGCAGCCGCAGCATGAAGACGCCGTAGACCCAGATGCCGAACACCATCGACAGATAGGCGCGCACGTCCTTCAGGTATTCGTAGCCCCAGCGCCCGGTCCAGCTCGCGAAGTCGTAGCGCTCGCCCATGGCCGAATAGACCATGGCTCGCAGCGCGAACATCGCGGCCACGTGCACCAGGCTGAAGACAACGCTGGCGGCCAGGTGCCAGGCCAGGTAACGCAGCAGATGCGTGCGCGCGAGCGGCGACAGCCCGCGCTGGACGGCGACCACCGCCGGCACCATCGCCAGCAACACCAGGTGGCTGGACACCTCCCAGGTCACGATTTCCCAGGCGGCGCGCGGCACCGCTCGGTCGCGCGCATCGATCAGCGCCACGGTGGTGTTGAACACCGCCTGCAGCGCCATGAAGACGACCCAGAAGCCCACTTCCACCCAGCGGCGGATGGGCTCGTAGCGCTCGTACAGGTTCTTTCGGGAATCTCCCATGCCCGGGATTCTCGCGACGATCCGCGCGCCCGGCGGGCGAATTTCGTCCCTGATGGGCACCGCTCGTCACAAACAGGGGGCGATCCGTCCCTTGGGCGCGCCGCGGGCGGCGGCCGGGCACGACCATCGCGGCTTCTCGCAAGCGCTTTCAATGAGGAGCCCCGATGCCTGCATCTCCTGCATCTCCTGCATCCCCCGCCCCGCCCGACCGCCGGCACGACATCGATGCGCTGCGCGCACTGGCCTTTCTGCTCGTCATCCTGTACCACGTGGCGATGTACTACGTGGCCGACTGGCCCTGGCACCTGAAGAGCCCGCATGCGGCCGAATGGCTGCAGTGGCCGATGCGCGTGCTCAACCTCTGGCGCATGGACCTGGTGTTCCTGATCTCGGGCGTGTCGCTGGGTTTTTTGAGCCGCAATCAAGGCACCTGGCAGTTGCTGCGCAGCCGCGGCGCCCGGTTACTGCTGCCGCTGGTCTTCGGGATGGCGGTGATCGTGCCCTACCAGGCCTATGCCGAAGGCGTGGCCAACGGACTGGTGGCGCCGGGCTTTGGCGCCTTCTTGCTGCGCTACCTGCCCATGAACGACCCATGGCCGAAGCAGGCGTTCGCCGGCGCGGAGTTCGGCATTACCTGGAACCATCTTTGGTACCTGCCCTACCTGTTCACGTACACGGCGCTCATCGCGCTGACGCTGCCGGTGTGGCGCTCGCGCGCGGGCCAGTGGATGCGGCGCAGCTTCAACGCGCTGCGCGGCTGGAGGCTGCTGTGGCTGCCGGCGCTTCCGCTACTAGTCTGGACGATGCTGCTGGCCCGGCACTTTCCGCCGACGCACAACCTGGTTCGTGACTTCTACCTGCACAGCATCTTCTTCACCGTCTTTTTGTACGGCTACTGGATGGGCGCGGACACCGGCGTGTGGCGCGAGCTGGCGCGCTTGCGCCGCATGTCGCTTGCGCTGGCCGCGGCGGCGATTGCGGCGTTCATCGTGCTGCGGCTCGGCGCGAAGGGCCCGCCTTCGGGCGTGCTGATGGACACGCTGCGCATGCTCTACCTGTGGCTGGCGGTCGCCACCATCCTGGGCCACGGCCACCGCTACCTGAACAGGCCCTGGAGGTGGCTGCGCTGGGCCAACGAGTCGGTGTACCCGTGGTACGTGCTGCACCAGACGCTGATCATCGCGGGCATTGCGCTGCTGGCACCGCTCGCGCTGGGGCCGGTGCTGGAACCGATGTTGCTGGTTGTGCTCACCATCGCCGGCTGCTGGCTGCTCACCGACGGGATGATTCGCCGCTTCACCTGGCTGCGGCCGCTGTTCGGGCTCAAGCCCCGGCGCATCGGTGGCAAGACGGAAATCACTTCACCGGCAGAGCCCCTTCCACCGGAACCAGGATGGCGCTCCCGGTCGCCACGAGCTTGAGGCTGTCGCCCTCGCCCTGGCCATAGAGTTCGGCGGTGGTGAACACCTGCTTGCGGCCTGCCTTCACCACCCTGCCCCGCGCAATGAAGGCGCGGCCCAGCGCGGGCGAGAGGCAGTTCACCGAAAAGTGCGAGGCCAGCACCCGGCCCGCCACGGTGGACGCCGCAAAGCCGCAGGCCGTGTCGAGCATTGCGCCGATGAGCCCCGCATGCAGAAACCCGGAGTACTGGCCCATGTCCTCCTCGCGCCACTCCATGCGCAGTTCGGCTTCGCCCCCGGCGGCGCGGGTCACTTCGAAGCCTGCCCAGCGATTGAAGGCAGCGGTCTTGTTGATGGCCTGGATGGTGTCGAGCATGGCGGTCTTTCAAAAAGAAAGGATGGAGCGTCGAAGACGATGAAAGATACGGAGAGCCACTCTACGAAGCGGCTCCGCCGGGCGCCGTCACGCGGGCGACCCGCATGGGCGGGACAGTTGCCTTGGCGACATCGCACTTTTTTTCACCGGGCTTAACCCCGGTCGCCGAGCCCCGCCGTATGAGTGGAGGAACGATCCACTACCGAGGCTCCGATGAAAGCAATCTCTTCTTCCTCCTTCTTCTTCCGTGCCGACCTGCGCGCCACCGTCATTGCCGCAGCCTGCCTGGTGCTCGGCACCGGCGCGTATGCGCAGGCCGTGGCAACCGCGGCCGGCACGGATGCGTCGCGCATCACGCAAGTCAAGGTGTACCCCGGCAGCGCGACGGTGGAGCGCGTGGCGCGGGTCGCGGCCGGCAGCCGATCGGTCACCTTTGCTTGCCTGCCCGCCGGGCTTGACGTGCAGAGCCTGCAGGTGTCGGCTGGCGCTTCGGTGCGCCTGGGCGAAACCTCGGTGCTCAATGAGCCGCGCGAACTCTCGGCACGTTGCGCGACCAGCGCGCTCGACGGCCGCATTCGCGACCTGGAGGACCAGAAGGCTGCGCTGCAGGCCGAGAGCGATGCGCTCGGCCTGGTCACCGGCTATCTCAAGGGCCTTTCGGGCAGCGGTGAACCGGCCCAGGGCGCCCGCGCGCCGGTGGATGCACGCAACCTTGCCGCGATGACCGATGCGATGCGCCGCACCGGGCAGGAGTCGCTGCTGAAGCAGCACCAGATCCAGCGCAAGCAGACCGACATCGACCGCCAGCTCAACCCGCTCCTGGCAGAGCGCACGCGCACACAGGGCAACGGAACGCAGGTCGTGGCCGTGACCGTCACGCTGGCCGCCAGCGCCGACACCGACGTGAAGCTCAGCTACCAGGTCAATGGCCCGGGCTGGACGCCCACTTACCGCGCACTGCTCGACACCACCACACGCAAGGTGCGCATCGAGCGTCAGGCGCTGGTGGCGCAGGCCACGGGCGAAGACTGGCGCGGCGTGAAGCTGGTGCTTTCCACCGGCCAGCCGCGCCGCGAAACCACGGGCCGCACGCCTGGAGCGTGGCGCATCGGCATCGAGCAGCCGCAGCGCGCACCCGCAAGCCCGGCTGTCGCGATGATGGCTGCGCCGGCACCCGCTGCATCGCTCGACCGGAAGCGCGCCATGGCTGAAGCCGCGGAGCCGCTTTTCGACGTGGCCGTATTCGACAACAGCTTTTCCACCGAATTCGCGGTGCCGCAGAGCATCGACGTGCCGTCCAACGGCCAGCGCGTGACATTGGCGCTGGGCCAGCATGAAGACACGGCGAAGCTCGCGGCGCGCACCAGTCCGCGCGTGGACGCCAGCGCCTTCCTGGTCGCCGAACTCGCGCAGCCCTCGGGTGTATGGCCAGCCGGGGCGCTGCAGCTGTACCGCGATGGCAACTTCGTCGGCAGCGGCCGATGGAATACGCCCAGCGATGCAAAGCTCACGCTCTCCTTCGGCCGCGACGAACTCGTGCGCGTGCAGGCCGAGCCCGAGCAAGACAGCCAGGGCACCGGCGGCTTTGTCGGTTCGCGCGCCGAGCGCAAGGTACAACGCGCCTACGTGGTCGAGAACCGCCACCGCACGCCCATTGCGGTGCAGGTGCTCGAGGCCGCGCCGGTTTCCGTCGACGAGCAGGTGCGCGTGGCCGCGCAGTTCGCGCCGCAACCGGGCGAGATGGCCTGGAACAAGCAGCCGGGCCTCGCAATGTGGAGCTTCGACCTCGATGCCGGAAAGACCGCGCGCGTGGCGGCCGACTACACGATCAGCTACCCGAAGGACGCGCGCCTGCAGATGCGCTGAGCGGGCGCGGCCCTGTTCAGCCCGCCTCGGGCGCCTGGCCTTCCGAAGGCTCGGCGCCCGGCTTGCGCTTCTTGCCGCGTGCGGCTTTCTTGGCCGCACGTTCCGCATCGATGCGCTGGCCCTCTGCCAGCCACTGCAAGAACTCTTCAGGCGTCTCGAGCGTGATGCGCCCCAGGTTGCCGGCACGAAACTCGTGCATGACGATCTCCGCAGCCTTTTGCAGGTTGACGCGGCCCTTGCCCAGCAGCGCGCCGCGCTTGCGGCCGATGGCGTCGAGCAGCTCTTCGTCCTTCATGGCGGCAATGGCGGCGGCGTCGTGCTCCGCCAGCTTGAAGCGCGCGGTGATTCCCTCCGCATAGTTCGCCTTGAGGTAGCTGAGCAGCTCCAGCGCCACTTCTTCCTCGTCGAAGGCATTGCGGCCCACGGCCCCGCTGGCCGCCAGGTTGTAGCCGCTCTTGGGCACCACGATGCGCGGCCACAGCATGCCGGGCGTGTCCCACAGGTAGAAGTCGTCGGCCAGCGTGATGCGCTGCTCCAGCTTGGTAATGCCGGCCTCGTCGCCGGTCTTGGCCTTGCGGCTGCCGGTCAGCGTGTTGATGAGGGTCGACTTGCCCACGTTCGGAATGCCGCAGATCAGCACGCGCATCGGCTTGGCCATGCCGCCGCGGTTGGGCGAAAGCTCGTGGCAGGCACGCACGATGGCCTGTGCCGGCGTGGTCTGGCTCGCGTCGAGCGGAATGGCGCGCGTGGCCGGCAGCGCGTTGTAGTGCGCGAGCCATAGCGCCGTGCGCGCCGGGTCGGCCAGATCCTGCTTGTTGAGCACCTTCAGCGAGGGACGGCCGGCCGTGAGCTCGGCCAGCATCGGGTTGGCGCTGGAGCCGGGCAGCCGCGCGTCGAGCAGCTCGATGACCACGTCGATGTCCTTCACCCGCTCGGTGATGGCCTTCTGGGTCGTGTACATGTGCCCGGGGAACCACTGGATCGCCATCGATGGATGCTCTTTCTTTCGCTCTGTCTGGAAGGGGGCCGGCAAGAAGGCCGGGTGCGCATTGTCGACGGGGAACGTGCGGCAGATCACACCGCTACGTTTTCCATAGCTTCAGACGTCCATTTTGCCTGTGCTGCGGCGTGCCGCACCCCTAGAATCCGCGCGCTGCAGCCGCAGCCGCTTTCCAATAATCATTCGAGGGAAATCCATGTTCAAGCGCCTTGCCGCTGCCGCCCTGCTGGCAGCCACCGTTGGTTCCGCGACAGTCGCAACCGTTGCCCACGCCCAGCGCCCCACGCCGCCGCAGGGCCCGATGATCGACGGCTACCTGTGCTGCAACATGCGCACCTACGGCAACTCCATCAGCGACATCAACTACGACGAGCAAGGCACCAGCATCGTGGCCGTGGGCACGCCGGCCCGCATCACGGCCTACGACATGCGCTGGTTCAGCGCCGACCTGGCCGGCAAGCCGCAGCGCATCAAGAACGACTACAGCCGCAACATCACGCTGATCGACTTTGCCAAGCGTTACGTGGTGACCGAAGACCCCAAGCAGAAGATGGCGGCTTTTCCGCCCGCGATCCGCAATGCCATTCTTGCCGTGAAGGTGATGCCCGGCATGACGCGCGAGCAGGTGCTGATGGCCATCGGCTACCCCGTTGCGGCCGAGAACCCCAGCCTCGACGCACCCACGTGGCGCTACTGGCGCGACAGCTGGTCCGAGTACCAGGTCAACTTCGACGAGAAGGGCCTGGTCAAGTCGGTGATCGGCGACCCGGTGGCGCTCAGCCGCGTGTTGGCACCAACACCTTAGTTCGCGTTGGCGCGCGTCTCGGCGAGACACGTGCAATCCACTAGATGTTTTGCATTGCGGGGGGCTGTTCCGCCCCTATCATTTGACTGAACGCGGCGCATCGGCGCGTCGGTCGAATTGAAACTTTTGATGGAGTTACCGCGATGAAACCCGTCTCCGAACTGCTCAAGCGCCACGACTCCGCGGCATGGCGCACCTCGCCGGACGCCAGCGTGTTCGATGCGCTGGCCACCCTGGCGCATTTCGAAGTGGGCGCGCTCATGGTGATGGACGGCGAAAAGCTGGTGGGCTTTCTCTCCGAGCGCGACTACACCCGCAAGGTGGCGCTGCAGGGCAAGAACTCCAAGGAAATGAAGGTCTCGGAGATCATGACGCCCGACGTGATGACCGTGACCCCGCAAACCCGCACCCGCGCCTGCATGGCGCTCATGAGCCAGCGCAAGTTCCGCCACCTGCCGGTGGTCGACGGCGACAAGGTGGTCGGAATGATCTCCATCCAGGACCTGATGGACGACATCATTGCCGACCACGAAGTGACCATCGCGCAGCTCACGACCTATATCCAGAGTTGATCCCATGCCTGCCCCAAGGTGGGGAACACGCCTACGCGCACCGGGCCTGTTTAGGGCGCACAGTAGGGGCTCGTTCATCCATCAGCAGGAACACGGCATGCAGATTCAGGTCAACACGAGCAACGGTGTCAACAACAAGGACGCGCTGGAGCGCTGGGCCGATACGGAAATCAAGCAACAGCTGAACCGTTTTGTCGAAGACGTGACGCGCGTCGAAGTGCATCTGAGCGACGAAAATCACGACAAGGCCGGTGCGGGCAACAAGTGCTGCGTGATGGAAGCACGGCTTGCGCACCACCAGCCGCTGGCCGTGACGCAATACGCCACCACCCTGGACGAAGCCTTCAGGGGCGCGGCCGAAAAGCTCAAGCGCCTGCTCGACAACACGCTGGGCCGGCTGAACAACCACCGCGACCGCGACTCCATCCGCAAGGACGCGGGCTTTATCGCGGAGTAGCTTCGGCAAGCACCCGTGCTTACCGCCGGGTGCGGGGTTTCCGCACGGGTTGCTTGGGGCCGGGCGTCTCGATCGGAATCAACGGCGGGCGGTGGCCGGTCTGCATCCACTCGTCGTAGAAGTCGATCTTGCGGTCGACCAGCGACAAGGCGCGCTTCCACTCGGCAATGGTTTCGGTCACGCGCGCGCGGTGCGCAGCGAGCAGGTCGCGCCGCTGGGGGAGCGTGGTCTTGCCCTTCAGCGCGAGCGCGGTGTACTCCCGCATCTCGGCAATGGTCATGCCGGTGCGGCGCAGCCGGTCCATCAGGTCGAGCCAGCCCACGTGCAGCTCGCCGTACAGGCGCCGGCCGCCCTCGTCGCGTGAAACGCCCGGCACCAGGCCTTGCGCCTCGTACCAGCGAATAGCGTGCACCGTGCGGCCGGTGCGCGTGGCGAGTTCGCCGATGTGGAACGGGTTGCCGCTGTCAGCCGGCATGGGCGGCGGCGGGGGGCGCCTGCAGCGCCTCCTGCACGAGTGCGGTGTCGAAGTACTCGGTCAGCTCTTTCACCTTGCCTCCTTCGAGTCGATAGACGTAGCAATAGCGGTTGTTGTAGCGCTTGCCGGCCTTGGTGGGCACGTCGCCGCTGAACAGCACCACCACCCGGTCGTCTTCGGCAATGATGCGCTCGGTCTTGCTCCGGTAGGGGCCCGCGAACTGCGCGAACAGCGGCTTGATGAGCTCTTCGCGAATGGCCGCCTTGCCCGCATAGGTGCGCGACCAAGGCGTGGTGCCTTCCAGCGTCCAGGCGGCGTCGTCGGCCAGGCTGTCGATGAAGAGTTGGCCGTTGCCTTCGTCCAGCGCGGCATGGATGCGCTGCACCAGCGCCTTGTTGTCTGTCGTCGTCGTGTTCATGGCTGCATTTCCTCGTGGAATGAATGAACCGGAAGTCCCGGTAAATTCATTGGAAATGCTCGAGTGCACTCTAGGTCAAGCGCCGTGAACCGGTTCTGCGTCAGCCCTTGTTCGCGTTGGCCATGGCCTTGCCCACTTCGTTGCTGCCCTGGGCCGAACCGCTCTGGGGCACGATCTCGCCCTCGCGCGAGGTCACCTCGGCCAGCCGCGCAGCCAGTTGCTCGGGCGTGCCAGCGCCAATGCCCAGCCAGGCGCCCTGCGTGAGGGTGATGTGCGCGGCCTCGAAGGTGCCGGCGCCCGCGCAAAGAATGGTGCGGTTCGGTGCGTCGGCAGAGGCCAGCACCAGCATCGCGGGCACCACCGCCTCGGGCTTGAGGGCTTCGAGCACTTCCTTCGGCATCAGGCCCTCGGTCATCCGCGTGGCCGCGGTGGGCGCCAGGCAATTGACGCGGATGTCGTTCTTGGCGCCTTCGATGCTCAGCGTTTGCATGAGCCCCACCAGCGCGAGCTTGGCAGCACCGTAGTTGCTCTGGCCGAAGTTGCCGTAGAGCCCGGAAGACGAGGTGGTCATCACGATGCGGCCGTATTTCTGCTCGTTCATGAGCGCCCAGACGGCCTTGGTGCAGTTCACCGCGCCCATCAGGTGCACGTCGACCACCAGCTTGAAATCGGCAAGGTCCATCTTGGCAAAGCTCTTGTCGCGCAGGATGCCGGCGTTGTTGACCAGGATGTCGACCCGGCCCCAGGCATCGACGGCCTGCTGCACCATGGCCTGCACCGCGTCGAAGTCCGTCACCGAGGCGCCGTTGGCCATGGCCTCGCCGCCGGCGGCCTTGATTTCGTTGACCACGGCCTGCGCGGCGCTCACCGAACCGCCCGAGCCGTCGGCCGCGCCGCCCAGGTCGTTGACCACCACCTTGGCGCCGCGCGCAGCCAGGGCGAGCGCATGCTGCCGGCCCAGCCCGCCGCCCGCGCCGGTCACGATGGCCACTCGGCCCTTGAAGTCGATGGTGCTTTGGGTCATCTCTTGCTCTCTGCTTTCTTTGCTTGGGGTGGGTGTGCGTGTGGCCGCCGTGGGCAGCCGCGTGGCGTTTTACCCCAGAAAAGCACGCCGGCGCGAGCGGCCGCGTGCGCGCTCAGTCACGCGCGTGACGCAGCGTTTCGCAGTAGGCCACCAGCTGGTCGAGCTCGGCCGATTTGTCGAAGAAGGCATCGGCGCCCAGCTGGGCGGAGCGCTGGCGCATGTCGGAGGTGGCGTAGTTGCTCAGCACCACGACTTTCTGGCTGGCCATGCGGTCGCGGCAGGCCCTGACCACGCCCAGGCCGTTGCCGCGCTCCAGAAAAAGGTCGACGATGGTCAGGTCCCACTCGTCGCGATGCTGCCGCAGCCAGCGCACGGCCTCCTCCTCGCTGCTGGCGCAGGCGACCACGTCCGCGTCGGCCACGTCGTGCAGGAAGCCGACGAGGTTTTCACGGATGAGGGCGCTGTCCTCGACAAGATAGGCCTTGAAGCTCATGCCGGAATCTCCGGCCGAGCCACGGGCCGGAATACGAATCTGTTGCTTGCGGGGTGCATGCTGCCCATGGTCTCCGGCGCGTCGGCGCGCGCGGTGAGTCATGCAGGCCAATGCCTGTAGGCCATAGGCGCCCGCGCCTGTCGTCAGGCGGGCTGCACCTTGGTGAGACGCGTAGGACAGCCGGCCCGTCAGCCGGTCAGGCTGCGACAGCCATCCGTCCGCGGCCGAGCCCCAGGCGCGCCGGCGACACGTATTGCTCGCGGTAGATCTCGAACGGCATGGTGTCGGCGGCCTCGATGCGCTTTTGCTCCTGGATCGATTCCTCGGTCATGCGCTCGAACTCGGCCTGTTGCTCGGGCGGGAACGGCAGGGTCAGCAATGCGGCCCGGGTCTGCTCGGACTGCGCGCGAATAAAGCCGATGAACGAGTTGCCGTGGCGTTGCTCCACCGCCGCCAGGACGCGAGCCGAAGGAAGGCTGTCCGGGTTTTGCAGGGCGGCAAGCGCCGCTTGCACCGCGTCGGCATGCTGCGTGCCGCCGTTCGCGGCGTCGAGCGCGGCGGCAATGGGCAGGCACTGCTCCACCAGTTCGATGCCCCAGTCGGCCAGCGCCACCTCGCGCCCGCCCCGCAGCAGCTGCAGGCCGGGCTCGCGGCCACGCGCGGCGGTGAGGTGCTGGTTGTGGGCCAGCTCGGCAATTTCCTGCGGGGTGTCGGCCGGGCTGTCGCTCAGCAGGCACTGCAGCAGGAACACGTCGATGAAGCGCATCGTCTGCGCATTGATGCCCACCGGCTCGAAGGGGTCGAGGTCCATCAGCCGCACCTCGACGTATTCGACGCCGCGCTCGCGCAGCGCATGCAGCGGCCGTTCGCCGGGGTTGATCACGCGCTTGGGGCGGATGGTGCCGTAGAACTCGTTCTCGATCTGCAGCAGGCTGGTGGCAAGCTGGTTGTAGTCGCCGCCCAGGTTGCGGATGCCGATCGCTTCGTAGGCCGGCCAGGGGCGCGTGAGCGCGTCCTGCAGCGAGGCACCGTAGCCTTCGAGGCTGTTGTAGCTCACGGCCAGCGAGGCCTGCGCGTCGCTCTGGTAGCCGAGGCGGCCCATGCGCAGCGAGGTGCCGTGCGGCATGAACATGCTGCCGTCGCCCAGCGGCTGAAGCTCGTGCGGCCGGCCCGCGACAAAGCTAGAACACAGCGCCGGAGAAGCGCCGAACAGGTACAGCAGCAGGAAGGCGTGGCGCCGGAAATTGCGAATGAGCGCGAAATACTGTTCGCTGGACACATCGGGCAGCGACCAGTTGTAGTGAATGCCCGAAATGGTCTGCATGCGCCGCCCGTAGCGGTGGCTCAGGCCCATGCGGTAGACGCTCTTGGCGCGCCCCACGTTCGAGGAGCCATAGCGCCCGATGGGAATGGTTTCGTCGGTCGGCAGGCCGCAGGGCATGCTCGACACCCACAGGCGCTCGTCGCCGAGCGAGTCGAGCACGCGGTAGGTGAACTGGTGCACGCGGGTCAGCTCGTCGAGCGCCGACTGCACATTGGCGTGCACGCCGGTGATGAGCTCGAGCTGCGATTCGCTGAAGTCGGTGGTGATGTGCGGATGAGTGAGCGCCGAACCGAGCGCAACGGGATGCGGGGTGAGCGCGAGTTTGCCGTCCGGCAGGGCGCGCAGGCTTTCCTTTTCGATGCCGCGCCGCATCCCCTTCAACCTCGCGGTTGAGAGCGCACCCAACCTCTCCTGCAATCTGCTGCTCATATTGTTATACCCGTCAATCTTCTGAGGGGCTGGAAGGTAGCACGCCCGCGCGGGCACTGCTCGTGCAGGGAATCCCACCTTCCGCTATGCTGGCCGGCGCTATTGTTTTGGTAGCAAAGTTCATGGTGCTTGCGCTTTCAGGGTGGCCGGATGGGAAGGCTGGAGCCAGGCGCGAGCCGCCGCGCTATGCCGCCAGCACGCGCAGCAGGAACCGGTTCAGGTCGGCAATTTCGTCCATGCAGACCGAATGCGCCATCGTGTATTCATGCCACTCCACGGTGTAGCCCAGGGCGGTGAGTGCGTCGCGCGACTGCAGCGCCCTATCGAACGGCACCACCGGGTCCTGCCGGCCATGGGCCAGGAAAACCGGAGTTTCGTGATTGGCCGCGTGGCGCTCCGCCGCGGTGGTGGCTGCAATGGGCAGATAGCCTGAGAGGCCGACGATGCCGGCCAGCCGCTCGGTATGGCGCAGGCCCGTCATCAGCGCCATGGCGCAGCCTTGGGAGAACCCGGCCACCACGATGCGCTCGGCCTTGATACCGCGGGCTTTCTCGTCGGCAATGAGCGCCTCGATGGCGGCCTGCGAGCGGCGCAGGCCCGCCTCGTCCTCGCGTGCGGCCAGGTCGGCCACCGCAATGTCGTACCACGCCGGCATCTGGTAGCCGCCGTTGATGGTGACCGGGATCACCGGCGCATTCGGGAACACGAAGCGCACGGGGCCCACGCTCGACAGGTCGAGTTCGTTGGCAATCGGCACGAAGTCGTTTCCGTCGGCGCCAAGGCCGTGCATCACGATCACCGTGGCAGTGGGATGGGGAGCGGTTTCGATTTCGATCGGGGAGCGGGACATGGTCGGTAGAAGGTATTCAGAGACGCCAAAAACCAGACCTTAGCGCATTCGGGCCGGCTGGGGCGCGGTCTCACGGAATGCAACACAATGGCGGTTCACGCAAAACCATGAGCCCACACCCCAAGCCCTCCCCCGCCGCCGCAGCATCAGGCAGCGAAGCCCTGCTGCGCAGTAGCGGCCTGCGCGTGACACGCGCCGCGCAAACCGTGCTGGACCTGCTGGAGCACGCGCCGCAGCCGCTGACGCACGACGACGTGGTTGCCGCCTACACCGGCGCCACCGGAGCCCCGCCCGACCGCGTCACGATCTACCGCGTGCTCGACCGCCTGGTCGAAGCCGGCCTGTGCGACCGCCGCGTGGGTGCGGACCGCATCAACCGCTTTGCGCGCCACGTGGAAGCCGCTTCGGGCAACATCTTCGAATGCGACCAGTGCCACAAGGTGCTGGCGCTGCCTTCCGACCCCGAATTGCCCAAGGTAATGAGCCGGCTCGGCCGCGAGCTGCGCAAGCAAGGCATCGACACGCGGCACACCGCGCTCACGCTGCACGGCACCTGCGGAGATTGCAGGGGCTGAGCATCGCCGCAGGGGCGGCTACACGTTCCAGGACGGAAAAGGGTCCGGAAGGTTGGCCCACCACGAAGCACCGTAGCGCATTTCGCTTTCGGTCAGCAGGCAGGCATCGAGCCGCGCACGCAGGTCGGCTTCGTCCATTCCAATGCCGATCAGCACCAGCTCCTGCCGCGCGTCGCCGGTGGCAGGGTCCCAGTTCTTGCGGATGACCTGCAACGCTTCTTCCTCGGCAGGCCAATGCTCACGCGGCACGGCGGCCCACCACAAGCCGGCCACGCCGTAGCGGCAGGCGCCACCCGCCTGCGACCAGGAGCCCGCGCGCGTGGCCCGGCTTGCGAGCCAGAAGAACCCCTTGGAGCGCACCACGCCTTCCCACTCGCTTTGCACCAGGTCCCAGAAGCGCTGGGGATGAAACGGCAGCCGCGCGCGGTACACAAAACTGCGAATGCCGTAGGTGTCGCTCTCGGGCGGATGCTCGCCGCGCAGCTCGGCCAGCCAGCCGGGTGCCTGCTCGGCCTGCTCGAAATCGAACAGGCCCGTGTCCAGCACGCGGTCGAGCGCAACGCGGCCGAACTCCGAAGTCTCGATGCGCGCACGCGGGTTGAGGCTGCGCAGAATGGCCATTAGCCGGTCGCGCTCTTCCGCGGTGACGAGGTCGGTCTTGTTCACCACCAGCACGTCGCAGAACTCGATCTGCTCGATCAGCAGGTCGACCACGGTGCGCGTGTCTTCATCGCCGAGCGACTGGCCGCGCTGGCCGAGGCTGTCGAGCGAGCCGTAGTCGCGCAGGAAGTTGAAGGCGTCGACCACCGTCACCATGGTGTCCAGGCGCGCCACGTCGGCCAGGCTCTTGCCGTCTTCGTCGGCAAAGGTGAAGGTTTCGGCCACCGGCAGCGGCTCCGAGATGCCGGTCGACTCGATCACGAGCTGGTCGAAGCGCCCTTCCTTCGCGAGCCGGCCCACCTCGACGAGCAGGTCTTCGCGCAGCGTGCAGCAGATGCAGCCGTTGCTCATCTCGACCAGCTTCTCGTCGGTGCGCGAAAGCTGGGCGCCGCCGTTTCGCACCAGCGCCGCATCGATGTTGACCTCGCTCATGTCGTTCACGATGACCGCCACGCGCCGCCCCTCGCGGTTGTGCAGGATGTGATTGAGCAGCGTGGTCTTGCCGGCGCCGAGAAAGCCGGACAGCACGGTAACGGGAAGGCGTTGGTTCATGGGCGTGGCTTTATATGCAACAGAATTGCATTATATGAAGCAATGCAACCGTGTTGCATTTAACCCGTGCGGCAATTCTCCGCCCGGCCCCGGCATAGACTCTTGCGTCAGATGCAGCACCCGAGCCTCCCCGTTCTCTACAGCTTTCGCCGTTGCCCGTACGCAATGCGCGCCCGCCTGGCGCTGGCCGCCAGCGGCGAACCGTGCGAATTGCGCGAAGTGGTTTTGAAGAACAAGCCCGCCGAGATGCTGGTCGCGTCGCCCAAGGGCACCGTGCCCGTGCTGGTGCTGCCCGACGCTCCGGTGCTGGAGCAAAGCCTCGACATCATGCTGTGGGCCCTGCGCCGCAACGACCCGCTGCGCTGGCTAGAGCCCGAGGTGGGCACGCTCGACGACATGCTCGCGCTTATCGCTGCCTGCGACAACGACTTCAAGCCGCAGCTCGACCGCTACAAATACCCGGGGCGGTTCAGCGAATTGCCGGAGAACGCATGCGAAAGCGGTTCGCAGTTCCTGTTGCGGCTCGAGGCAATGCTTGCCGCGGGCTCGGGCCAGCTTTTCGGCACGCGGGCCACGGTGGCCGATGCCGCCGTCATGCCCTTCGTGCGGCAGTTCGCAATGGTCGATTCCGCATGGTTCGAAAGCCAGCCCTGGCCGCAGTTGCGCAGCTGGCTCGCGGGTTGGACCGCCTCGCAGCTGTTCGAGCGCGCGATGCAGAAGTACGAGCCGTGGGTATCGGGCTCGGCCGGCGTCGCCTACCCTCCGGCCTGATCAGCCGAAGTTCGGCGCCCGCCGTTCGCGCAGCGACGCCACGCCCTCGCGCACGTCGGCGCCGGCAAAGCCCATGAATTCGAGCGCCAGCGACGCGTCGAAGGTGGGCCCGGCCTGTCGCAGCCAGTTGTTGAGCGCGTACTTGGTGAGGCGAATCGCGCTCTGGCTGCCGGCCGCCAGCCGGTCGGCCACTTCATAGGCGCGCGGCAGCAGGTCGGCCTCGTCCACCGCGAGCGACACCAGGCCGATGCGCTCGGCCTCTTCGCCGCTCACCGGCTCGCACAGCAGCAGGTGGTACTTGGCCTTGGCCATGCCGCACAGGAGCGGCCAGACGATGGCGGCGTGGTCGCCCGCCGCCACGCCCAGGCGCGTGTGGCCGTCGACGATCTTCGCGCCCTTGCTCGCAATGGAAATATCGGCCAGCAGCCCCGCCACCAGCCCGGCGCCCACGGCCGGGCCGTGCATGGCGCTGACGATCGGCTTGTCGCAGTTGATGATGTTGTAGACGAGGTCGCGCGCCTCTTTCCATACGCGCTGGCGCACGGCGTCGTCGGTGGTCATGTCCTGCACCATGGCCAGGTCGCCGCCGCCGGAAAAACCCAGCCCTTCGCCCCGCAGCACCGCGCAGCGCACCGTGTCATCGGCCGCCACGTCGCGCCAGATTTCCGCGAGCTCCCGGTGGCCGTCATGGCCGGCTGTCGGCAGCTTGCCGTTGGCCGCTCGCATCTGGATGTCGAGCACCGCATCGTTGATGCCGCGGCGCGTGATGGCAAGGGTCTGGTAGCGGGTGTAGTCCATGCGTGTCTCCGCCCCGCATGGCGTGCGGGGTTTTCTTTTTTCGTCGAAAGACGGGAACGCTATTTTCGCGCGGCAAGCTCGCGGCAGCGCTGCACGTTGGCTTCGAAGCGCGGTGCGAGTCCGGGCTCGCACACATCGCCCGAGGGGTTGAGCTTGCACATGCCGACCACCGCGTAGTCCATCACGGCCTCGGTGCACATCGGGTACTTCGCCAGGTCGGGGTTGGCCTGCGCCTTGAAGCCCCAGCGCTCGGAGAACTGCACCACGCGGGCGGTGGCGCCGTGGAAGAAGCTGCGGTCGCGGGCCGCGATTGCGGCCTCCATGCGGGGCAGTTCCTCGTTGAGATAGCCCACGGCTTCCAGCGGGAAACCCGAAGGATCGGGCTGTGCGGCGGCAAGGGTGGCGGCCAGCGCAAGCGGCACGGCGGCGAAGCTGCGCAGCAGCGAAAACCTGGAGAAGATGGGCGCGCGGTTGTATTGCATGGGTTCCCATTTTGCAGCGGCGGCGTAACCATGTGTATGTTCATGGAAAGCCGGCCCCCTGCGGGCCGCGACCGCGTCTCCCCTGCACAACGCCTGCCCGCGCATTCGCTCGCTCCAGGCGCCCGGGTCACTTGCCCTTTTTCTGCCGGTCGAACTTGCGCCAGTACTGGAACTCGTCTTCGTGCACTTCGAGGTCGACCTCCGAGATGCGGGCCTGCAGGCGCTCCTGCACGTCGGCCACCGCCTTGTTATAGACGATGGGCCCGACCTCCTCGAGAAAGAAACCGAGCAGCGCGCCGGCGGCAATGTTGCCGATCGGCTCTTCCATGTTCTCGCGGAAGTAGCGCTCGATCGACGCGATGGCTTGCTGCCGTGCTTCCTTGGCGATCTCGATGGTCATGCGGTTCCTTGGGGGTTTTGCCGTTCGATTCTGCAGCGCATTCGTCTTGCGACAATGGCGCACCTGCCGACCTTCACCAGCGACTCCACGACACCATGGCTTCAAGACAACTCCGCACGCTCGAACGCGGCATTCTTTGCGTACTGATCGGCGCCGCCGTGCTGCTGGGGCCGCGCTTCCTGCAAGGCACGCGCTGGTTCGAGATGGTGGCGGGCGCGTCGGTGGTCGGCTGGTTCGCCCTTGCACTGGGCGTGGCGCTGATCGTGGTCGACCTGGTGCAGCGCGCCAAGGCGCGGCGTTAGTAAAAATGCCGCGCCGCGTTCAGCGGCGGAGCTTCTTGACGAGCTCGACCACCGCAAGCACCACGGCACCTGCAACAAGGCCGACACCCGCGTTCACGCCCATCGATCCGAGTGCACCGAACACACCGCCGGTGGCTTCGGCCCAGTGTTCGACCGCGTGGCCGAACGCGGGAACGCCGTGCACCAGGATGCCGCCGCCCACGAGGAACATGGCGGCGGTGCCCGCAATCGACAGCCCCTTCATGAGCCAGGGCGCCGCCGCCAGAATGCCGCGGCCCAAAGCCTGCGCGGCCTTGCTGGCCTGCTGGCTCAGGTAGAGGCCCGCGTCGTCGAGCTTGACGATGCCGGCCACCAAGCCGTAGACGCCAACCGTCATGATGAGCGCAATGCCCGCGAGCACGGTGAACTGCGTGACGAAGGGCTGGCCCTGAACGGTGCCCAGCGTGATGGCGATGATTTCCGCCGAGAGGATGAAGTCGGTGCGCACCGCGCCCTTGATCTTGTCCTTCTCGACGGCAACCACGTCGATGGTCTCGTCGGCCACCGCCCGCTCATGGCGCGCGGTGTCGGCCTCATGCTCCTTCTTGTGTAGGAACTTGTGGGCCAGCTTCTCGCAGCCTTCGAAGCACAGGAACGCACCGCCGATCATCAGCAGCGGCGTGACCAGCCAGGGCAGCCAGGTGCCGATGGCCAGTGCCGCGGGCACCAGGATGAGCTTGTTGACGAACGAGCCCTTGCACACCGCCCAGACCACGGGCAGCTCGCGGTCGGCCTTGACGCCCGAAACCTGCTGCGCATTGAGCGCGAGGTCGTCGCCCAGAACGCCGGCCGTTTTCTTGGCGGCTACCTTGGTGAGGATCGAGACGTCGTCCAGAACGGTGGCGATGTCGTCGAGCAGCAGAAGCAGGCTGGTGGCCATGGCAATGGTCGGTGTAAAAAAAGAATCGGCGAGCTTAGCCGCAACCGCGATCCACGCCGGCAAATACCCGTACGCGGCAGGCGCGTCAGACGACGTTGCGCTTGAGGCGGATTTCTTCGACGCGCACAGTACCGAGCGCCGTGGTCTTGGCGGTCTTCATTTCGCGCTTGAAACCGGCGAGTTCGAAAAAGCGCATGGCGCGGTCGTTGCGAATCGGCACCCACGCGGTCACGGTGGTGCAGCCTTCTTCTTCAAGGCCCTCGCGGGCGGCGTCCCAAAGCGCCACGCCGAGGCCCTTGCCCCAATGCTCGGGCTTGACATAAAGGGCCCAGATTTCGCCCGCGGTGGAAGGCGTCTTGGGATCGCGCGAGCGGTCGAAACCGACGAAGCCGACGATCTCGCCGCCCAGCACCGCCACCTGCACCTGCGGCTCGCTGAACTCGATGGCTTCGCGCCACTTGGCCTCGCGGGTGGCGGGGGCCAGCGTGCGCAGCTCTTCCTCGGGCAGGATGCCCTGGTAGGCAGCCTGGGCGGCCAGGGTGTGGACTTCGGCGACGGCCTTGGCGTCGCGCATCGTGGCGGGGCGAACTTCGTAATCTGACATGAATGCGGAAAATCAAATGGAACCGCGTATTGTCGCCGCACCGCTAAACTGCTTGTTGCAAACGCACCAGACACACATCAACAGGAGGTAGATATGGCCAAGGGTCAACAACGCGCGAACAAGGAAGCCAAGAAACCGAAGAAGGACACTTCGCCGCCCAAGCCCGCGGGCACCGGCGGCATCGAGCCGGTCCGCACGATCACCACCGCGGTCATTCCGCGCGGCAAGCTCAAGAACAAGTGACCGACGAATCGCCAGCGCCCGCCAAGCCGGCCCAGCCGCGGAACCCGTTGCACGGGCTCACGCTGGAAGCCATCGTCACGGCGCTGGCCGACTATTACGGCTGGGAACAGCTCGGCCAGCTCGTTCCCATCCGCTGCTTCACCTTCGAGCCGAGCGTGGGCTCCAGCCTCAAGTTCCTGCGCAAGACGCCGTGGGCGCGCGAGAAGGTCGAAAGCCTTTATCTTTTCATGCTGCGCGAACAGCGCCGCGAGCAGCAACAACAGCAATCCCCGCAGCGATGAGGGTTCGGCTCGAACCGTCGGGCCTTGGTTTCGAGGCCGAGGCCGGCACCACGCTCCTGAAGTCGGCCGAGTCGGCCGGTATCGAAATGCCGAGCTCCTGCCGAAACGGCACCTGCCGCACCTGCATCTGCCAGCTGCTGTCGGGCTCGATACGCCACACCGTCGAATGGCCCGGCCTGAGCGCCGAGGAAAAAGCCGAGGGCTGGATATTGCCCTGCGTGGCCGAGGCGCGAAGCGATCTTGCAATCGATGCGCCGAAGGCGTTTTCGGTCTTCTGAGACCGGGCCCTCGTCAGGTCTGCTTGACTGTCTGGGCCGGCATCGCGACCACCATCCGGTCGCGCTGCGCGAGCGATGGAAACAGCTTGAACCAGCCCAGCGCCACCATCATGGTTCCCACGCCGCCCAGCACCACCGAGCCCACCGGCCCCAGCAGCGCCGCGGTGGCGCCCGATTCGAACTCGCCCAGCTGGTTGCTGGCCCCGATGAAGATCGAATTGACCGCGCTCACCCGGCCGCGCATGGCGTCGGGCGTTTCAAGCTGCACGAGCGTCTGCCGGATCACCACGTTGACCATGTCGGCCCCGCCGGACACCGCCAGCGCAATCAGCGAAACGACGAAGCTGCGCGAAATGCCGAACACCACCATGCACAGCCCGAAGAGCCCGACGGCGATCAGCAATGTCCGGCCGATGTGGCGCTCGATGGGCCGCCGCGTGAGCGCAATCGACATCACGAGCGCACCCGCGGCGGGCGCGCTGCGCAGCAGCCCGAGGCCCCATGGCCCGGTGTGCAGGATGTCCTTGGCGTAGATGGGCAGCAGCGCCACGGCGCCGCCCAGCAGCACCGCGAAAAGATCGAGCGACACGGCGCCGAGCACGGGCTTGCGCTTCCAGATGAAATTGACCCCCGCAAACACCGTGGCCAGCGTGACCGGCTCGCGCGCTGCCGGCGTATGGGCATAGCGCAGCCGCAGCACCAGCACGCAGGCAATGGCAAAGCACAGCACGCTCGCGCCATACACCACCGCCATGCCCGCCACGAAAAGCAGGCCGCCGAGCGCCGGCCCGCCGATGATCGCGCCCTGCATGCCGGCCGAGCTGAAAGCCATGGCGCGCGGCAGCATGGTGGGCGGCACCAGGAGCGGCGTCAGCGCCTGCTGGGCCGGCATCTGGAAGGCGCGCACCGCGCCGAGCACTAGCGACAAGCCCAGCAGCAGGCCGCGCGTATCGAAGCGCTGCGCCACCGCGAGCAGCAGCACCAGCGCCACCACCCCCTGCACCGCAAAGCAGGCCGCCACGATGCGGCCGCGATGGCGGCGGTCGACCACGTGGCCGGCCAGCAGCGCCAGCAGCAATGCGGGAACGAACTGGTAGAGGCCGACGAGGCCGAGATCCCAGGCGCTGCTGGTGAGCTCGTACATGTGCCAGCCGACGGCCACCAGCAGCATCTGCGACGCCGCGGTGCCGAAAAGCCGCGCCACCCACAACTGCATGAACGGACGCTCGCGCCTGAGTTGGGAAAAGCTCGGTGGCGCGGGAACAGCGGCGGAAATCGGGGAAGGAGAGGCAGGAGAAGCGGGGCCGGACATTCGTTCGAGGATAGCCGAGGCTTCATGAGCCTCGCATGAGGGCGGGCTCTCCGCCCTGCCCCTGCAGCCGGCCTTCTCTCTACACTCTGCCGCATCCATGCCCGACACCGACCTTGCCATCGAACTCATTCACGAAGACGCCCACCTGCTGGTGCTGAACAAGCCTGCGGGATTGCTTTGCGTGCCCGGGCGCGGCGAAGACAAGCAGGACTGCCTGAGCGCGCGCGCCATGCGGCGCTGGCCCGACGCGCTGATCGTTCACCGGCTGGACATGGCGACCAGCGGGCTGGTGCTGATGGCGCGCGGCGCCGCCATGCAGCGGGCGCTCGGCGATGCGTTTGCCAACCGCGTGGTGCACAAGCGCTACGAAGCCATCGTCGACGGCGCGATGCCGGTGCGCGATGAATGGTCGGTCATCGATGCGCCGCTGATGGCCGACTGGCCGCGGCGCCCTTTGCAGAAGGTAGACCCCGCAGGCAAGCCGAGCGTCACGCGCTGGCGGACGCTTTCTTCATCGAAGTCGAACGGGGAACATGCTGCCACGCACGTATTGCTGGAGCCCCTCACGGGCCGCTCGCATCAGCTGCGCGTGCATCTGCTGTCGATCGGCCATCCGATCCTGGGCGATGCGCTCTATGGCAGTGCCAAAGTGCAGGCGCGCGCCCCTCGCCTGCTGCTGCATGCGAGCGAGCTGGGCTTCGTGCACCCAGCAACGCAGCAGATGCTTCGCTTCCAGAGCCAGCCGGACTTCGCCCTTTCTCTTTCTTCTACAGCCCGCCCTTGACCACCAGCACCGGCATGGGTGCGTCCTGGAGCACACGCTGGGTCACGCTGCCGAGCAGCAGCTTCTCGATGCCGCTGCGGCCATGCGAGCCCATCACGATCAGGTCGGCCGCAATGGCAATGGCGGTGTCGACGATGCCTTCGTGCACCACGTGGCCGTCGATCACGCGCTGGTCGCTGTGCAGGCCTTCGGCCGCAAGCGCGGCCACGCCGCGTGCAAGCGCCGCATTCGCGCTTGCGGTGGCCGCGGCCAGGTATTCGTTCTGGCCGAGCGCGTAGTCCGCGCCCACGCCAATGAAGGGGTAGTTGTCGATCACGTGGATCAACGTGATGCGGCTTCCGAACGCCAGCGCCAGGCCACTGGCCTTGCTGACCGCGAGCATGGAAGTTTCGGAGCCGTCGATCGGAACCAGGATGTGATTGAACATGGCGGACCTCACTTTCGTTCGTTCGCAGACAGGCGCGGCTCGCAATCGAACCGGGCCTCCAATTTAACCCCTCGGCAGGGGCGTGACTGTAGGACTCAAGCCAGCGGGTTAATCCCCCTGGAAACCCTGGGCGCGGCAGGTGACGACGAGGGTGTCGCGCCAGCCGGCGGCTCCCTCTTCGGTCGGCTGGATGGGCGTGGACTCATGGATCACGCGTGCGTCGTCGAGCAGCAGCAGCGACCACGGCTCGGTCATGGTGAACCGCTCGCCGCGTCTTCCGTTGGCTTCGAACACGCGCGTTTCGCCGCCCTTGATTCCGCTGCGCCCCACCAGCGCCACCGCCACCAGGTCGACACCGTCGCGGTGAGCGCCTTCAGGCGTGGGCCGGCCGATGCCGCCCGCGGTGTCGATGCGGAACTGGTGCGCCTCGACGAACCACGGTTGCGCCGCGGTATTGCGCATGCCGCTTGCCGCTTCGCCCAGCCGCTGCAGCAGGCGCTGCCACGCCGGCTGCGCCACCGTAGCCTCGTGCATCGGCGCAAACCAGCGCTGCATGCCGCCATGCAGCGCGTTGTATTCGACCGGCTGCCAGTGCGCACGATGCGGCACCTGCGCAATCGCTTCGCCTTCGACGGTGAAGCACGCATGGCGCCGCGTGCGATAGCGGCCGCCATCTTTCAGGTATTCGTCCGGTGGAAGATCGTTCCAGTCGGCGTGCAGCGCTTCGAGCTGATCGAGCGGCACGCCGAGCCATTCGCTCACGCCTTGCGGGCTGAGCACCGCATAGCCCTGTTCGCGCAGCGCAGGCAGCAGTTCGGCCGGCTGGATGAACGGCGGTTTGAATGCAGCGTTGGTCACGACGCGGTGACCTTCACGTCCTTCCAGAACGCGACGCGATCACGGATTTCTTCGGCTTCGGGCTTGGGGTCTGCGTAGTACCAGGCGGCATCGGTGTGGAGCTCGCCGTTGACCAGCAGCGAATAGTAGCTGGCCGTGCCCTTCCAGGGGCAGGTGGTCTTGTGGTTGCTGAAGGTGACGTGGTCGCGGTTGAGCGAGCTCATCGGAAAATAGTGGTTACCTTCGACGAGCACGGTGTCGTCGCTTTCGGCGATGGTGACGCCGTTCCAGGTTGCTTTCATGTGTTGCTCTCCACGGGGAAGGGATATTGTGCCCTTTGGCATTGTTTGTTTCCCGGGGGCCGGGTCTCGCCCAGCGGGCGCGCAGCGCCGCAGTGGCCTGGTGGCCGAGCGAAGCAAAGGCCCGTTAGGTTTCCAAGCCCCTCTGTATGCACCGAGGAGCGGAGGGTTTCGCGGATCAGGGCCGCAGCTGTTTGAGCGCAGCGAGTTCTGCGGACCCCGCGAAACACGAGCACCGCAGGTTGCCCGCAGCGCAGCGGAGGGTCGCAGACAGTGGGGTCGCCTTTTCTTTGTTTACTTTCTTTTGGCGAAGCAAAAGAAAGTGAGTCCGCCGCCGGGCGGAATCCCGGCCTCGGGAAGCAAACTAAGTCAGAGGTAAAAAATCACGCCCCCAACCAATGCACACTAAAAAGCCTCTCAGGATCCGTCCAAACCGCCAGCGGCCGAAACCCCGCCTTCACAGCCAGCGCCCGCAGTCCATCCACAGTGAACTTATGCGAGTACTCGGTATGAATCGTCTCCCCTTCCTCGAACCCGAACCGCTCACCGTGCAGTGAAACAGCCTGGTCCCGGCGGCTTACCAAGTGCATCTCGATCCGCTGCCGAGGCGCGTTGTAGAACGCCGAATGCGCAAAGCCATCCAGATCAAAGTCCGCATCGAGCTCGGCATTGGCGCGCCGCAGCAAATTCAAGTTGAACGCAGCCGTCACCCCTTGCGCATCGTTGTACGCCGCATGCAACCGGGCCGGGTCCTTCACCAGATCGACGCCGATCAGCAGCCCGCCGCTGCGCAGCATCCGCGCCGCAAGCTGCAGAAACGCCAGCGCCTCTTCAGGCTCGAAATTTCCGATCGTCGAGCCCGGAAAAAACCCGACGCGTTTGCCCGCACCGGGCATTGGCGCCGGCAGCACCAGCGGCATGGTGTAGTCCGCCGCAATCGGCTGCACCACCAGCTCGGGGTAGTCGGCCTTCAGCCGTGCAGCAGCAGCTTGCAGGTGCTCGCCCGAAATGTCGATGGGCAGGTAGCGCCTGGGCGCCTCGAGCGCATCCAGCAGCAGCCGCACCTTGGTAAGGGAGCCGGCACCGAACTCCACGATCTCGGCACCGGGGCCGATCTGCTCGGCGATTTCCCCGGCGCATTCGCCGAGGATGCGCAACTCGGTTCGCGTGGGGTAGTACTCGGGCAATTCGCAGATGCGGTCGAACAGCTGCGAACCGGCCGCGTCGTAGAAGAACTTGGGCGAAATGCTGCGCGGCCTGCGCGCAAGGCCCGCCAGCATCGCGCGGCCGAATTCGCAAAGCGGCGGCTCACCCGTGGCTGCCGCGGCGGCGGCCGGCGCCGCAGGCTTGCGCTGCTGCTGTGCGGCGGCGAACGAGAAGGAGGACGAGGATGTTGGATTGCGCATGATTCAGACGTCTTTCGCGAGCCTTAGCCCCGAGAACTGCCAGCGCGCCGCCGGCGGAAAAAAGTTGCGGTAGCTGGGCCTCGTGTGCCCAGCCGGGGTGGCCACGCTGCCACCGCGCAACACCAGTTGACCCACCATGAACTTGCCGTTGTATTCGGCGGCAATGCCGGGCATGGGCCTGAAGCCGGGATACGGGTCGTACGAAGAACGCGTCCACTGCCAGACGTGGCCGGTCATCTGCGAGATGCCGGGCGCATCGAAGGCGACCTCCCATTCAAACTCGGTGGGCAGCCGCGCGCCGGCCCATTCGGCATACGCGGCGGCTTCATAGAAGCTCAGCTGCGAGACGGGCGCATCGGCTTCCATGGGCCGCACGCCGTGCAGGCCGAATACTTGCCAGCCGCCCTGGTGCTGCTGCGGGCCGAGCCGCGGATCGTCGGGCGCAAGCCAGTAGGCCGGGTGCTGCCATCCCTGCGCCTGCACCGCGGCCCAGCCGTCGGAAAGCCAGAGCTCGGGCCGCTTGTAGCCGCCGTCGGCAATGAACTGGGCATAGTCGCCGCAGTTCACCAGCCGGTCGGCAATGGCATAGGGCTGCAACAGCGCGGCGTGGCGCGGCGTTTCGTTGTCGAAGGCAAAACCCAGCTGCGACGCTTCATGGCCGACCTGGACCACCCCGCCCGTCTGCGGCAGCCAGCGCATGGCCGGCGGCACCGCGGCCAGCCGCAGGGCCGGCCCAGCCGACGGCTTGTAGGCCGGCAGCAGCGGGTTGCATGACAGGGCATGAAGAATGTCGGTGAGCAACAGTTCCTGATGCTGCTGCTCATGATTCAGCCCCAGCGTGACGATGGGCTCGATGGCGGCCCAGTCCTGCTCGCCGATGTCTCGGTCTAGCAAGGCGAGCACCGCCTCGTCGACGTGGCTGCGATAGGCATGCACCTCGTCCACCGAGGGGCGCGTGAGCAGCCCTCGCTGCGGCCGCGGGTGGCGCGGGCCGAGCGCCTCGTAATACGAGTTGAAGAGATAGTGAAAGCGCACGTCGAAGGGCCGGTAGCCCGCGGCGTGAGGCTGGAGCAGCACGGTCTCGAAGAACCACGTGGTGTGCGCGAGATGCCACTTGGTCGGACTTGCATCAGGCATCGACTGGATGCACTGGTCTTCGGCGGAAAGCGGCGCGGCGAGCGACAGGCTGGCAGCTCGCACTTCGCGAAACTTGTCGCGCAGTGCGCTCGCCGCCTGGGTGATCGGCCGGGAAAGCGTCATGGAGTCTCCAGTCGGGTCAGCCGCTCGTTGTAGCCGATTCGTATTGCCGCAGCACGTAGGACAAGTTCTCGCCCTGGCTCTCTTGCGGGTGGGCGCCAAATCGGTGGGGCAGCCACTTTGGCACAAGACGCGCCGGCGTGCAGGGCGGCTGCGTATCATCCGTTCGATGCAAACGAACAACGCCTCCACCCGCCCCCACGTCGTCATCGTCGGTTGCGGGTTCGGCGGGCTCGAGGCTGCCCGCAGGCTCGATAGCGCCGATGTGGACGTGACAGTGATCGAAAAAACCAATCACCACCTGTTCCAGCCGTTGCTCTATCAGGTGGCGACCGCCGGGCTGGCCGCACCGTCCATCGCGGCGCCGGTGCGCACCCTGTTCCGCAAGCAGCCGCGCATCACCACGCTGCTCGGCGAAGTGAGCGCCATCGACGCGGCGGGCCGGGCGGTTCAGCTGACCAACGGCAGCCAGGTGAGCTATGACCACCTGATCGTCGCGGCCGGTGCTACCCACAGCTACTTCGGCCATGACGAATGGGCGCCCCTGGCGCCTGGCCTCAAAACGCTGGCTGACGCGTTCGAGATCCGCCGCCGGGTGCTGATGTCGTTCGAGGCGGCCGAAACCGCCACCGACCCGCAGCGCCGCCGCGCGCTGCTGACCTTCGTGGTGATCGGCGCCGGGCCAACGGGTGTCGAAATGGCCGGCACCCTGGCCGAAATTGCCAAGCACACCCTTTCCGGCGAGTTCCGCCACATCGACCCGGGCAGCGCGCAGGTGCTGCTGGTCGAAGGCGGCCCGCGCGTGCTGCAGGCCATGCCCGAAAGCCTGAGCCAGAAGGCGCTTGAGCAGCTCGAAAAACTCGGCGTCGAAGTGCGGCTCAATGCGCGCGTGACCGCCATCGACGCCAACGGACTCGAAGTGCAGTCAGGCGGCGGTGCGGACGGCACGCCGGCCACCGGCTACCGCATCGAGAGCAACTGCGTGGTGTGGGCGGCCGGGGTTGCGGCCTCGCCGCTCGGCCGCATGCTGGGCGAAGCGACCGGCGCCGAATGCGACCGCGCAGGCCGCATCAAGGTCGAGCCCGACCTGAGCCTGGCCGGGCATCCCGAGATCAGCGTGGTCGGTGACCTTGCGGCCGCCATGAGCTACGCGCCCGGCAAGCCGCCCAAGCCCGTTCCGGGGGTGTCGCCCGGTGCCAAGCAGATGGGCCGCGCCGCCGCCTCGAACATTCTTCGCCGCATTGCCGGCACGCCCACAGAGCCCTTTCGCTACCGCGACTACGGCAACCTGGCGACCATCGGCCGCAACTCGGCGGTGGTCGACCTGGGCACGCCCTTCGGTCCGCTGCGCTTCAGCGGGCGGCTCGCATGGCTCTTCTGGCTGTTTGCGCACGCGTATTTCCTCATCGGCTTTCGCAACCGCATCGTGGTGATGATGGACTGGGCCAGCGCCTACTGGAGCTTCCAGCGCAACGCACGCGTTGTGGCAGACGTGCAGGGCAAGAGCGAGTCGTAGCCGCAAATCCTGCCGGGGCCCGCCTGACATGTCATTGACCCTGTGGATTGCCGTGCATGCGCTCGACGCGGTGTTCTGGCTATGGGTCTTGCGCTGGGGTGGCGCGGCATGGCTCGAAGGCACTTTTGCCTCTGGCTTTCTGGTCAGCATCTTTGCGCCTCGATGGAGCGCCGAGGGCATTCGCATGTTTGCGCTACTGATGCTGGTGGTGTGCGCAATCAGCTTTCTCGCAGGTGTTTTTGTGTCCTCGCTGCGCTGCTTTTACGGCGGGCCCTGCTAGGCGCTTTTCCAGCGGCCGCGCTCGAACGGCTCAGAACAGAAAGTCGTTCGACGATGCGTTCTCGCGCTGGCGACGCCGCCACTCCCACGGTGCTGTCGGCTTGGCGCCGGCCCACAGCCCCATGCGTTGCGCACGCGCGCTCTCCTGCAGCTTGAACAAGCCGCCGCCGCGCCGCGTGGCAATCCCGTTGAAGTCGTACACCCAGGCCCAGCCTTCGGCCACCATCCGCGTTCCGGCGTCTTGCCCGTCGCAGTTCACGTCGGCCACAGTGCGGCCGTAGCGGTCGGTGTCGCGTTCGGTGATCACGGCCTGCTCGAAGTAGCAAAGGCGGCTCAACGCCTGCCTGCTGCGCTGCCCGTAGGGCTGGGCCCGTTCCGGCGCGTCGATGGCGGCAATGCGCACCTTCACTTCCTCGTAGGAGCCGAAGCCCCCGCAGCGGGCGGTGAGCGTGTCGCCGTCGCTGATGCCCACAACGAGGCAGGTTCGCGGCGGGGCCGCATGCGATGACTGGGCCGAAAGCAGGGGCAGGAGCGCGAGGCAAATGGCGGCGAGAGAACGCAAACGCATGGAGCAGAGAGAAGGAACGTGGCGGCGAAAGCCACGGATTCTCGTTGCGAACTGTCCCAGCCTCGCGGGCACGAACCCGTTGTTACGCAGCAGTCTCGTTCTCGTCTTCCTGCAGCAGCCGCCACATCACCTTGCCGCTGCCGCTCTTTGGCAGCGCGTCGACGAACTGCACCTTGCGCGGGATCTTGTAGACGGCCATGTTCTCGCGGCACCAGTCGATGATTTCCTGCTCGGTGGTGTTCTTGTGCGTGGCGCGCAGCACCACCACGGCCTTGACCGATTCGCCGCGGTAGCTGTCCTTGGTGGAGATGACGCAGGCCTCCTGGATAGCGGGGTGGCGGAACATCAGCAGTTCGACCTCGGC
The DNA here is from genome assembly GCF_037204085.1 of Variovorax sp. CCNWLW235. Taxonomy (NCBI): domain Bacteria; kingdom Pseudomonadati; phylum Pseudomonadota; class Betaproteobacteria; order Burkholderiales; family Comamonadaceae; genus Variovorax; species Variovorax sp. CCNWLW235. The sequence goes on from NZ_JBBCBW010000015.1 coordinate 127,463, forward strand.
GGGCCACACCTTGAAGCCGCTCGCGTTGATCATCCGCTTGAGCCGGTCGGTGATGAAGAAATAACCGTCCTCGTCCATGCGCCCCATGTCGCCCGAGCGGAAGAAGCGCTTGCCCGCGAATTCGACAAAAGCAGCCTTCGTCGCGTCAGGCCGCTTCCAGTAGCCCTGGAACACCTCGGGGCCGTGGATGATGATCTCGCCCGATTCGCCGACAGGCATTTCCTTCAACGTGTCGGGGTCGACCACGCGCGCGTCGGTGCTCATGAAGGGTATGCCCAGGCACTGTTGCTTGGGATGGTCCGACGGATTGGTATGCGAGGGCGCGGCGGTTTCGGTAAGGCCGTAGCCCTCCTGGTACTTGAGGCCGTATTGCTCGAACAGGCGCTGTGCCACGGCCTGCGGCATGGCGGCGCCCCCTCCGCCGATGTGCGTGATGCTCGACAGGTCGTAGCTCGCGAAGTTGGGGCTGGCCATGAGGTCGATCACCATGGTGGGGATATTGGTCCAGCTGGTCACCTTCCAGCGCGAGATGAGCCGGCCGGCCACCTCGCGGTCCCAGCGCGGCATGATGACCAGCGTGCCCGCCGCGAGGATGGAGGTGTGCATCATGCTCACCACGCCGGTAATGTGAAACATGGGCACCACGGCCAGCACCACCGCTTCGGACGTGGCCTGCCCCCAGAGCTGGCCGGCCACCGCGTTGTGCATGAGGCTCGAATGGTGATGCACGCAGCCCTTGGGAAGACCCGTGGTGCCGCTGGTGTAGGGCAGCAGCGCCATGTCGTTGGCACCCACCACATGCTCGGGCGCCGCGTGGCCGGCCGCCAGCGCATCGGTCCAGGCCATCGCCTTGCCTTGCGCCAGTTCGGGCAGGGGATGGCGCGTGGTGAGCCATTCCTTCCATGCAGGCGCGGGCGCGTCGTCGCCGCTTGCGTCGGCATCGAAGGCATCGGTGAACTGGGTCACGATGAGGTGATCGAGCTGCTGCTCCGGCGGAAGCGCATTGCTGGCCTTGGCCAGTTCGCCGGCCAGGTCGCCGGTGGTGATGGCCACCTTCGCATCAGGGTCGACGATGTAGTGCTTGAGCTCTTCGGCCCGGTTCATCGGGTTGACCGGCACCACCACGGCATTGGCCCGCAGGATTGCGAAATGCGCGATCACGAGCTGCGGGCAATTCTGCATGTTCAGCACCACGCGGTCGCCGCGCTTCACGCCCATGGCCTGCAGCGTGCCGGCCAGGCGTTCGACCTGCCCGGCGAATTCGCGGTAGCTCATTACCCGGCCGAAGAACACGAGCGCGGCCTTGTCGGGGTAGCGCGCGGCCGAGGTCGCGAGGTTGTGCCACAGCGAGGTGGCGGGAACGGTGATCGAATGCGGAAGGCGCTTGGGCCAGAACTTGTGGTGCGGGCGTTGTTGCATGGTCAAGGCAGGCGAACGAATGGAGGAAGGAAAAAGGCAGCCCGCAGCCTAAGCCGCCCCGGCCGCGCCTCCCATCGGGGAAGCCCCCGGAGCGTCACCTTGGTGACGCCCATTCTTCTCACTTTGGACATAGCGCGCACGCGCCGTGCGACTACAGACACGGCAGGCTTTTCGAGCGATACCTGTCGGTCCCTCCATCCACCCACCGCAAAGAAGGAACTCTCATGGCAGCAGACAAGCACGCAAGCGTTCACTGGGAAGGCGCCGGCAAGACCGGCAAGGGCCAGATCAGCACCGAGACCGGCGCCCTCAAGGACTACCCCTACGGCTTCGCAAGCCGCTTCGAAGACGACAAGCGCGGCACCAACCCCGAGGAGATCGTCGGCGCGGCCCACGCGGCCTGTTTCACGATGGCCTTTGCCTTCGCGCTCGAGAAAGAAGGATTCACCGCCACCAAGGTAGACACCAGGGCCGCAGTGCGGCTGGCCAAGGACGGCGAAGGCTTCAAGATCGACCGCATCGCGCTCGAGCTCGACGCCACCGTGCCGAACCTGGACGAAGCCAAGTTCCAGCAGATCGCCGCCGCCGCCAAGGCGGGCTGCCCGCTGTCGAAGGCGCTGGCCAGCGTGCCGGAGATCACGCTGAAGGCGACGCTGGCAGGCTAGCGCTGCTGCTTATGATCGTCTCCACTAAAAAGAGGAGACGATCCATGGCCCATCCGGTCCGCACCGCTATCCTGGCGGCTTTTTCAGTCGCATCGTTCAGCGCAGCCGCCCCCGCCCTGGCCGCCTATCCCGACAAGCCGATCAAGGTCGTCATCGGCTTTCCGGCCGGCGGCCCTCTGGACCAGCATGCGCGCCTGTTGACCGATAAGCTGCAGGCCGTGCTGGGACAGCCGCTGATCGTCGACTACAAGCCCGGCGCAGGCGGCTCGGTAGGCGCCGACGCCGTCGCCAAGAGCCCGGCCGACGGCTACACGCTCATGCTGGCCAACACCGGCGTGGCCGTGATCAACGGCGCGCTCTACAGCAAGCTGCCCTACAACACGCAGCGCGACTTCGTGCCCATTGCGCGCACCGCAATGCAGCCGCTGGCCCTGCTGGTCACGCCCAAGCTGCCGGTGCAGAACCTCAAGCAGTTCGTCGACTACGCGAAGGCGCGGCCCGGCCAAGTCAACTACGGCTCGGCCGGCAACGGCGGCATCAGCCACCTGGTGCCCGAAATGTTCAAGACGGCGACAGGCCTCTTCATGGTGCACATTCCCTACCGTGGCAGCGCCCCGGCGTTTACCGACCTGATGGGCGGGCAGGTGCAGTTCATGGCCGAGTCGATTCCGCAGGCGGCCAACTATCACAAGCAGGGCAAGGTGCGCGCACTGGCCGTGACCAGCCGCGAGCGCAACCCCGCCCTGCCCGATGTGCCGACGGTGATCGAATCGGGGATCAAGGGCTTCGAGGTGGTGGGTTTCTACGGCTTCTTTGCCCCGAAGGACACCCCCAAGGACGTGGTCGCCAGGTTGAGCGATGCATTCAAGCAGGTGCTGACCAGCCCCGAGGTGCGCGACCGCATGGTGAGCCAGGGAGCAGACCCGGCCTATCTGGGCAGCGAGGACTTCGCGCGCTTTCTTGCCACCGAGACGCCGCGCTGGGACAAGGCGGTGAAGGCTTCGGGCGCCCGGATGGATTGATTGGCTGACTGCGGCGATTGGCCGCGGTTTGATTCAGGGCGTGTGCAAAGGCCACCGGGTACTCCCCTCCGCGAATGTCCCCCGGGGCTGCGCCCCTCCTCCTTTATTT
>NZ_JBBCBW010000016.1:0-129351 GCF_037204085.1 Variovorax sp. CCNWLW235
CAGCGAAATAAAGGAGGAGCCGAAGGCGGGGGACATTCGCGGAGGGGAGTACCCGGTGGCCTTTGCACGCGCCCTGACCAGCAGCGCCCTGACCAGCAGCGCCCTGACCAGCAGCGCCAAGAACAGCTGCGCCAAGAACAGCTGCGCCAAGAACAGCTGCGCCAAGAACAGCTGCGCCAAGAACAAGAGACGGAGAGCTGAGACATGTCGATCCTGATCAACAAGCACACCCGCGTGATCACCCAGGGCATCACCGGAAAGACAGGACAGTTCCACACCGCCATGTGCCGCGACTACGGCAACGGCCAGAAATGCTTTGTCGCCGGCGTGAACCCCAACAAGGCAGGCAAGACCTTCGACGGCATTCCCGTGTTCGGCACCGTGAAAGAAGCCAAGGCCGAAACCGGCGCCACCGTTTCCGTCATCTACGTGCCGCCGCCCTTCGCCGCCGCTGCCATCGACGAGGCTGTCGATGCCGGGCTCGAGCTTGTCGTGTGCATTACCGAAGGCATTCCGGTGCGCGACATGATCCGCACGCGGCACCGCATGGAGGGTAGCAAGACCTTGCTGCTCGGCCCCAATTGTCCCGGCCTCATCACGCCCGACGAAATCAAGATCGGGATCATGCCCGGCCACATTCACCAGAAGGGCCGCATCGGTGTCGTGTCCCGCTCGGGCACGCTTACCTACGAGGCCGCGAGCCAGCTTGCAAGCTTCGGCATCGGGCAGTCGACCGTGGTCGGCATCGGCGGCGACCCGGTTGGTGGGCTGCGGCACATCGATGTGCTCAAGATGTTCAACGACGATCCCCGCACCGACGCGGTGATCATGGTCGGCGAAATCGGCGGCAACGACGAAGAGATCTGCGCGCGCTGGATCAAGGACCACATGCAGAAGCCCGTGGTCGGCTTCATTGCCGGTGCCAGCGCACCGCCCGGCAAGCGCATGGGCCATGCGGGCGCCATCGTCTCCGGTGGCAAGGGAACCGCGCAGGAAAAGCTCGCGGTCATGAAGGAGTGCGGCATTCACGTGACCGACAACCCCGCCGAGATGGGCAAGCTGCTCGCGTCGCTCGTGGTCCCCGACTACCTGCCTTTCGACTGAGTCCTGAAAAACCCATTCCAACAGAAACCAAGGAAGGCACGACATGCAGCAGCAAGCACAGCAACAACAGCAGCGATGGGTCCGTTTCGAGCACGGCGGTGAAACCGGCTTCGGCACGCTCGAAGGCGACACCGTTCACGAGCACCGCGGCAACATGTTCGAGCGCCCCGAGCCCACCGGCCGCGTGTTCGTGCTTTCCGGCGTGCGGCTTCTCACGCCCACCGAGCCCACCAAGGTCATCGCGCTGTGGAACAACTTTCACGCGCTCGGCGAAAAGCTGCAACTGCCGGTGCCGGCCGAACCGCTCTACCTGCTGAAATCGCCCAACTCCTATCTCTCGCCTGGCGCGGACATTCGCAAGCCCTTGTGCGACGGCAAGGTCGTGTTCGAGGGCGAGCTCGGCATCGTCATCGGCAAGACCTGCACCGCCGTGCCAGAGGCCGAAGCGCTCGGCCATGTGTTCGGCTACACCTGCGCTAACGACGTGACGGTGGCCGACATACTGAACCGCGATGCTTCCTTCGCGCAGTGGGTGCGCGCCAAGGGCTTCGACACCTTCTGCCCGATGGGCCCGGTGGTCGCCACCGGCCTCGACCCCGCAACGCTGACCGTGACCACGCTGCTCAACGGCGAGGTGCGCCAGAACTACCCGATCAGCGACATGCGCTTTTCGGTCCAGCAACTCGTGAGCCTGATCTCCCTCGACATGACGCTGTACCCCGGCGACGTGATCCTGTGCGGCACTTCCATCGGCGTCGGTTCGATGAAGCCCGGCAGCCTTGTCGAGGTAGAGATCGGCGGCATCGGCAGGCTCGGCAACCGTTTCGGCTGAAGCCTGCCCGCGCGCAAAGAATCAACAACTTGGGGATCGACATGAAGATAGCAGTCATCGGAGCGGGCGCCATCGGCGGCCTGGTGGGCGCAAAGCTCGCCCTGGCCGGCGAGGACGTGACGTTCATCGTGCGCGGAAAGAATCTCGACGCCATTGCCACCAACGGCTTCAAGCTCATCGGGGCCGATGGCACCGAGCAGGTGGCGCTCAATGCAAAGGCGGCCGACCGCTACGACCAGGCGGGTCCGCAGGACATCGTCATCCTGGCGATGAAGGCGCACCAGGTCGAGGCCGTGGCGAACGATGTGCCCAAGCTCTTCGGGCCCGAGACCGTCGTGGTCACCATGCAGAACGGCATTCCCTTCTGGTACTTCCACAACCATGGCGGGGCATTGGCAGGCACCCCGGTGCGCAGTGTCGACCCCTCAGGCATGGTGGCCGCAAAGATTCCGGCCGAGCGCGTCATCGGCTGCGTGGTGTATCCCGCGTCGGAGCTCATCGCGCCGGGCGTGGTGAAGCACATCGAGGGCGACCGCTTTCCCGTCGGCGAGCTCGACGGCTCTTCGAGCGAGCGCGTCAGCCGCGTTTCGGCCTGCCTCACCGCGGCCGGTTTCAAGGCGCCGGTGCTCGACAACATCCGCTCTGAAATCTGGCTCAAGCTCTGGGGCAACCTGACCTTCAATCCGATCAGCAGCCTCTCGCACTCCACGCTGGTCGACATCTGCCAGTACCCGCCGTCGCGCGAGCTGGCGGCTGCAATGATGCAGGAGGCGCAGGCCGTGGCCCACAAGCTTGGCATCGAGTTTCGCGTGACGCTCGACAAGCGCATTGCCGGTGCCGAGAAGGTGGGCAAGCACAAGACATCGATGCTGCAGGACGTCGAGGCAGGGCGCGCGCCCGAGATCGATGCGCTGGTGGGCGCCGTGGTCGAGCTGGCCCGGCTTACCGAAACCCCCACGCCGCACATCGACACCGTGTATGCGCTCGTCAAGCTGCTGGCGCGTACGATGGAAGAGCAGCGCGGCCGGGTTTGCCTTCAAGAGATGGCCGGCTAGCACCACTCGGGCTGGGCGATTTTGCGCAGCATGTGTGCGCTGTAGTCAATGAAATGGAACGGAAGATGCGACGTACACGCAGCGCGAAGATCGTGGCCACGCTGGGCCCTGCCACCACCGACGAGCCGGCCATTCGTGCCTTGTTCGAACGCGGGGTGGATGTGTTTCGGCTCAACTTCAGCCACGGCACGCAGCACGACCATGCGCGGCGGCTCGACACCATCCGCCGGCTCGAGAAAGAGTTCGGCCGGCCCATCGGCGTGCTGCTCGACCTGCAAGGGCCGAAGCTGCGGCTGGGCACGTTCGAAGGCGGACGCGCGCAGCTCGACGCGGGCGCGCGCTTCCGGCTCGACATGGACAAGACCAGCGGCCACGCAGGACGCGCGCCGCTGCTGCACCCCGAGATTTTTGCGGCGCTGCAGGTCGGCACCGAGCTGCTGCTCGACGACGGCAAGCTGCGGCTGCGCGTGGACAGCTACGGCGCCGACTTTGCCGAGACCACGGTGCTCGTCGGCGGGCCGATCTCGGACCGCAAGGGAGTGAACGTGCCGAGCGTGGTGCTGCCGATTTCGCCGCTCACGCCCAAGGACCTGGACGACCTGGCCTGCGGCCTGGCAATGGGCGTGGACTGGGTGGCGCTTTCGTTCGTGCAACGCCCCGAAGACATCGAAGAGGCGCGCGCCATTATCGGCAACCGCGCATGGATCATGGCCAAGCTCGAGAAGCCCGCGGCCATCGACCACCTCGACGCCATCGTGGACCTGTGCGACGGCGTGATGGTGGCGCGCGGCGACCTGGGCGTGGAGCTGCCGCCCGAGCGCGTGCCCGAGCTGCAGCGCCTCATCGTGCGTGCCTGCCGCAAGCGCGGCAAGCCCGTGGTGGTGGCCACGCAAATGCTCGAGTCGATGATTGCCGCGCCGGTGCCCACGCGCGCCGAGGTGTCCGACGTTGCAACCGCGGTCTACGACGGTGTGGACGCGGTGATGCTCTCCGCCGAATCCGCCTCCGGCAAATACCCGCTCGAGGCCGTGGCCATGATGGACCGCATCATCTCGCGCGTGGAAGCCGATGCGTCCTACCGCATCGGCATCGACGCCACGCACGAGGCATCGCTCTCGACCACGGCCGATGCGGTGTGCGCGTCGATGCGCCAGGTGGCCGCGCTGCTGGCGCCTGCCGCCACCGTCACCTACACATCGTCAGGCTTTACCAGCCTGCGTGCCGCGCGCGAGCGGCCCGCCGTTCCCATTCTTGGCCTGACGCCAGACATTGCCACTGCCCGGCGCATGGCCATGGTGTGGGGCACGCATGCGGTGCTGGTCGACGACGTGCACGACGTGGCCGAGATGATCGAGTGCGCCTGCCGCGTGGCGTGCGCCGAAGGGTTTGCAAGCACGGGCAGCGACGTGGTGGTAGTGGCCGGCCTTCCGTTCGGACTTTCGGGAACGACGAACCTGCTGCACGTCGCGCGAATACCGTAGGCGTTTCGTCCGACGTTCTTTTTTGAATGAAGCACGCGACCCTGCGCCAGTTGAAGGTCTTCGAAGCGGTGGCGCGCCTGCTGAGCTTTTCGCGCGCCGCGGAAGAACTGCACCTCACGCAACCGGCCGTTTCCACGCAGGTGCGAAAGCTCGAAGAGCATGCGGGAAACGCGCTGTTCGAGCAGTTCGGCAAGAAGATCTATCTCACCCCCGCGGGCACCGAGCTGCTGCAGATCAGCCGCGCCATCATCCAGCAGTTCGAGGCGGCAGAGAACGCAATGCTGCAGTTCAACGGCGTCTCGGGTGGCAAGCTCAACGTGGGCGTGATCAGCGCAGGCGACTATTTCTTTCCGCGCCTGCTGGTGGAGTTTGCGAGCCGGCACCGCGGCGTGACGCTCAACTTCACGGTGCACAACCGCGAAGGGCTCATGACCCACATTGCGGAGAACCTGACCGACCTGGCGATCATGGTGAGGCCCCCGACCGACCTGGACACCGTCAACCAGCCGTTCGCGCCGCATCCCTACGTGATTGTTGCGGCGCCCAACCATCCGCTGGTGGGCGTACCAAGAATCCCGCTGGACCGGCTGATGCGCGAGCCCTTTGTGGTGCGCGAGAAGGCCTCGGACACCTGGCATTCAATGGAAGAGGGCTTTGGCGGCGACCTGAGCGGCATCAACGTTGCCATGGAAATACGCAGCACCGAAACCATCAAGCAGGCGGTGATCGCGGGCATGGGCGTGAGCTTTGTCTCGGCCCACACCATCAGCCAGGAAACCCGCGCGGGCAGCCTGCGCGTGCTCGACGTGCAGGGCTTTCCGCTGATGCTGAACTGGTACGTGGTGCATCGGCGCGCCAAGCGCCTGCCGCCGGTGGCGCAAGCCTTCAAGGACTTTCTGCTCGCCGACGGCCCGACGCTCATTTCGCAGATCGTGCCGTTCGAGTCGGCCTCGCAGGGCGCGCCGCAGTCTTGACGCCGCGCGGGCGCCAGTGGCTCAGCGCAGGCCGATGCGCGAGGCGCGCGAGCGCAGCACCTCGGCTTGCGCCGGATCGGTGGCTTCGATGTTGTCCGCAGCAACCTGCAGCGAACGCATCTGCTCCACCTCGCTGATGATCTTGTTCGGGCTCAGCAGGGCCTCGGCGAGCATCAGCGCTTCGTCGACAAGCGCCTTGAACGCATCGACAAAGCTCTCGGAAGAAGCGGCATGGAACGGTTGGCGAAGAGTCGGCATTCGGAAGCTCCTTGGTTGCTTTTTGGATGCCCCGATCTTCCGGCTGCGTTCGCATCAAGTAAAACGATATTAATTGCCATTTGAATGCAAAAATAATGCATTGAAACTGGAGGCGCCGAGATGGACATCAACCTGGCCCGGACCTTTCTCGCGATCGTGGACACGCGCAGCTTCCAGCGAGCCGCCGAGCGGCTGCACGTGACGCAGACCTCGGTGAGCGCGCGCGTGCGCACGCTCGAAGAATTGCTGGGCCGTCCGCTCTTCGTGCGCAACAAGGCCGGCGCGGTGCTCACCGCGGCAGGCGAGCAGTTCTTGCCGCATGCCACCACGCTGGTGCAGGTGTGGGAGCGTGCGCGCCACCAGGTCGCGGTGCCCAGCGGCAGCCGCGCGGTGCTCGCCATCGGCTGCGAGATCAGCCTGTGGGACCCGCTGCTGCTGCAGTGGCTGCTGTGGATGCGCACCGCCGCGCCGCAGCTGGCCATTCGCACGGAAGTCGGCTTTCCGCACGACCTGCTCGACAAGGTGGCGGCCGGCGTGCTCGACATTGCCATTGCCTATGCACCGCAGCAGCGGCCCGGCCTGCGCGTGGAGCTGCTCATCGAAGAAAAGCTCGTCATGGTCACCACTGCGCAACGCCCGCGCGTGCCCAAGCCCGCGGACTATGTGTACGTGGACTGGGGCCCGGAGTTCGCGGCGCAGCACGGCCTCGCGTTTCCGGAGCTCTCGAATGCGGCGGTGATGGCGGGGCTGGGGCCGCTCGGCCGCGAGTATTTGCTGGCCGCTGGCGGCACGGGCTACTTCAGGCACGACGTGGTGCGCAGCCATCTCGAATCGGGCCGGCTGCGTCGCGTGCCCAACACGCCGGAGTTTCTTTACCCCGCCTATGCGGTGTATGCGGTAGGTGCGGAGGCGGCCATCGTCGATCCCGCGCTGGCGGGCCTCAGGCAGGTGGTGAAGACCAAACCTGCCAATGCAGACTAGGTGGGCGTCAGCGTGTGCCTAGCATGCGCCACGCGCTCTTCGTGCGACTGGAGCAGCGACTCGTAGTAAAGGCACAGCGGCATTGCGATGAACACCATGCCGGCCACGTAGACGATCAGGCCCATCAGCGGAAAGTCATCGCCGCCCCAGTAGGGAATGGACGCCACCGCGGCGCCCGCCGCAATGGCGGCAATCACGCAGCGGAGTGCGTTGCGCAAGAACGTGGTTCGCGAGTACCCAGGGGGGTCGTACTTCTGACGGTCCAGCCGGGAACACTCGCCCTTGTCTCCATCATCGTGCATCGTCGTTCCTTGTATTGGAGGGCGCAGATGATTCTTATCCCTGGCGATTGCCGCGGTCAAGGCGGCAGACCCGGACCTCAGTCGTACTTCAGCGTGTAGATCAGGTCGAGTCCGCTCGTCTGGCCGGCCTGCCCGCGCAAGGTGAGCCGCTGCGTCAGGTCGTAGAAGATGAAAAGGGTGCCGAAGGTGCCGCCCACGCTGCGCTCGTAGGTGAGGTAGAAATCCTTCGAGAGCCGCTTGCCGAGCGTCACCGCCGACTCGCGCAGGTCGCCGCCGTTGCCCGGCCCCTTGAAGCCGAGTTCGTCCAGGCCGAAGCGGCTCGCCAGGCTGCCGCCGCTGCCGCTCTTGCTGACATGGCCGATGAGCGCGAGCGCCGCCTGCTGCAGCAACGCCGATTCGCCGCCGCTGGTGGCTGATGCACGGCCCAGCACCACCCACGAAAGGGTTTCCGCATCGGACAGGGCGGGCTCGGAATAGAGCTTGACGCGCGGTGACTGCGCGGTGCCCGTGATCTGCACGCCGGCACGCTGCGAGATGTTGGGCCGGATGGCCAGGATGTCGAGCGACGGATTGTCGAACGGGCCGTTGAAGCGTGCGAGGCCTGTTTCCACGTCGAGCTGCTGCCCGTAGGCGCGGTACTGGCCCTTGACGGTTCTTACCTCGCCGGTGATGCGCGGTGGCGCATTGAGCCGGTTGCTTCGAATCTCGAGGTCGCCTTCGAGCCGCGTCGTGATGCCGCGGCCCTGCACCGCGAAGTCGTCGCCCAGGTCGAAGTTCACCACGATGTCGGGCGGCTTCGCGGTCTGCGGCTTGGCAGCCTGCGCCTCATTGCGCGCGGCATCGCGCTGGGCCTGTTCGGCCGCCTCGCGGTCCTTGGCGGCGGAACGCACGACCACGTCGGAGCCCAGGCTGGGTGCGGTCTCGTCGGGCAGGATGATCACGGCGCGGTCGGTCTTGAGCTTGCCGCGCACGTTGAACTGGCCGTTGTCGAGCCGCGCCTGCAGGTTGCCCGAGAGCGTGACTTGCCGGTCGGTGCGCACCAGCACGCGCAGCGCGCGCAGGTCGGCCTGCATCGCCATGCGGATGCCCGTGCCTGACGCGCCCGATGCACCACCCGATGTGCCCGCCGCCCCCCAGCCGATGTCGCCGCGCGCGGTGAGCGAGCCGCCATCGGTGCCGGCTTCGCTGGCCGCCGTGCTGCGGTTGCCGCTCTGGCCTGCAATGCGCGCGGTGCTGCCGGCGCCGCCCTTGAGCGTGAACTCGGTGAGTTCGATGCGCTCGCCCGTGAGCGTGGCGCGCAGGCGGCCGTCGCGCAGGTCCAGCCCTTCGACCGGCGCGCGCAGCGCGAGCTTGTCGGCGCCGAGCGTGCCGTTCCAGCGCGGTGCCGCGCGGTTGCCCGCCAGAACGGCGTCCGCGTCCAGTGTGCCGGCCACGCGCCAGCCGGGCGGCGCGAGCATTGACCACACGCCCAGGTTGGGCAGCGTGGCCTTCACGTTGCCGGCCAGCGGTGCATCGGGTGCCCATTGCCAGCCGTCCGCGCGCTGCTGCATGCGCGTGTTCAGCTCGGCATTGATCTTTCCGGCGCGCTCGCTGTCCCACGCCAGGGTGGCGCGCACGGCCTGGCCTTGCGCATCGAGCCGCAACTCGGCCTGGCGCAGGCCGGCGGGCGTGCTGGGTGCCTCCGCGCCGGCGGTGGCAGAGTTCATCGTGCGCTCGCTCGCCGTGCCGGTGCCGCGGCTCGTGATGCGCGTGACCAAGGCCGCTTCGCCGGCCTGCACGCGGATGTCGCCGCTCTGGCGCGCAAGCCGCGCGTGCGCGCGCAGCGTGTCGCCGGCATCGATGTCCCAGTCGCCGTCGAACATCAGGTCGCCGCTCACGCCCAGTTCATTGAAGGTGGTGCTGGCGCCGAAAGCCTCGGCCCAGGCCATCGGCAGGCCCTGCAGCTTGCCCTTCGACTGCACGCGAAAAGCCTGGTTGGGCGCCGCGCCGCTCCGGGTGAAACGCAGCGGCTGCCATTCGATGCGAACGGTGCCGGGCGCCGGCCCGCGCAGCGTGGCGTCGGCCGCGGAGGCTTCCAGGTCGAGCCGGCTGGTGTTGCCGCTCCCGCTCGTCCTGATGGTGGCGGTGACTTCGCGGCCGAGTTCCACGGTCCACGGTGCGGCGGCGGTGCCCGCGGTATTGACCCGCGCGCTGTCCTGGGCCTGCAGCCGCAGGCTGGCAAGGGCCGCGCGCCAATGGTTGGGGCCCGCCAGGCCGCCGCTCGCGCGGGCGTCGAGCGTGAGTTTTTGCGTGCCGGTGGTGGCCTCGCCCTGCAGCGCGAGCGTGGCCTGCGCCAGGCTGCCGTCGAGGGTGGCGCGCACGTCGTTCAATTGAACCGTGGTGGCTGCCGCATTGGCATTGGCATTGGCATTGGCATTGGCATTGGCATTGGCATTGGCATTGGCATTGGCATTGGCATTAGCATTTGCGTTTGCGTTTGCGTTTGCGTTTGCGTTGGCCGCCGGCATGCGCAGATCGAAGCGCGGCACGCCGAGCGTGGCCTTGATGCTCGGTTCCGCAGCGCCGCGCTGGGCCGGCGCACCGGGGTTCTCGAGCCGTCGCTGAATGGTCTGCCAGCCGCCCTGCCAGCTGGCGTTCAGCTGCGCGGAGCCCTTGGCCGTCTTGCCGGCGAACACGTTCGCCATTTCGGGCAGGCCTTCGATCCAGCGCTGCACCGCGTCGGCATCGTCGATGCGTGACTTGATGTCGCCGCCGCCCTGCGACGGTGCGATGCGGCCTTCGAGCTGCGCACCGCCGCCCGGAAGCGTCAGGTCGAGCTTGCCGCTCGCGGCCTGCTCGGCCACGCGCACCTGCAGCTTGCCTGCGATGCTGGCGCCTTCGGCCTCCAGGCGCAGCGTGCGCAGGTCGAGCACCTGGTTCTTCCATTGGCCCTGCGCAAGCGCGCGGTCCAGGCCGAAGCCGGGCATCGCCTTGCTGCCGGCGCCGCCTTCAGCCCGCAGTGCCAGGTCGAAGCCGATGGTGTCTTCGCGCTGCTGCGCGGTAGCCGTGCCGCTGATGGGCGCGCCCGACAGCTCGCTGTGCAGCAGGCCTGCGCGCACACCGCGAACCGTGGCGCGCACTTGCCATGGCGCAGGCGCAGGGCTCCAGCGGCCCTCTGCTTGAATGCGGCCGCCGCCCGCGCGCACCACGGCTTCGGGAATCGTCCAGTTGGTGCCGTCGAAGCCGACGCGCGCCTCCACCTGCTCGAGCGGCAGCGCGCCCTTGTCCCAGGGCCCCGGCACCGCATTGCGGATGCTGGCCGAGGCTTGCCAGGCCGATGCGCCGGCGGCTGCGTCGGGCTGCAGCTCGACCGTGCCGGTCAGGCGTGTGCGCGGCGCGCCGGGCCACAGGGCGGCCGCATCCACGTTGCGCAGGTCGGCCTTGGCGTCGATGACGGGCTGCGGCAGCCAGGGCGCGATGTTGGCCTGCAGCTTCGCTTCCATCGGGTCTTCCGCGGCGGGCTCGGCCGGCTTCAGCTCGGCGGCGACCTGCAGTCGCGCATCGGTGCCGGCAAGGGTGCCCTTGATGGCGGCTTCGGCCAGCACGTTGATGCTGCGTCCTTCGGCCAGCGGTGCCTTCACGCGGCCGTTCAGCGTGGCGTCCAGCGCCATGGGCGCGAGCCCCTGCAGCTTCACGCGCGCGCTGTAGTGGCCTTCGGCGATGTCGACGCCCTTGACCTCTAGCTGATGCTCGGCGCCGGTGTAGCGGTAGCTGCCTGCGAGCTGGTTGGCCTGGAGCGCGGGCGGGCTGCTCCACTGCAGCTGGTCGATGCGAAACGGCACGTCGACCTCGATGGGCAGCGCAAGCTGCTCGAGCGGCTCGGTGGGCGTGTCGCTCGGCGGGCCGCGCTTTTCGATGAGGAGCCGCGCAGCATGCACTTCGCCCAACTGCAGCTTGCGCTTGAACAGCGGCGCGAGTTGCCAGCCGATGTCCGCCTCGTGCACCTCGACCGCCAGCTTCTCGCTTTGCCAGCGCAGCCAGCCGATGCGCCCGCCCGTGCGCAGCGAGCCCGTGACGTTGCGGCTTTCGAGCGTCTGGCCGGCGGGCAGGTAACGCGCGGCCTTGGCAAGCGCGAACGCCAGCGACTGGTTGGAGCCCAGCCACCACCACGTGCCCGCGCCGAGTACGAGCACCAGCGCGAGCAGGCCCGCGGCAGTCCAGCCCAGCGCGCGCAGCACCCGCCGCGTGCGCGAGCGCTTTGCGCGCGGCGCTGCCTTGTCGGGCTGGGGTTCGGCGTCTGTCTGCATTCGTGCGTGCTGGGTCAAAAGGTGAAGCCCAGGCGGAAGTGAAGGCGGAACTTCTTCGTGTCCACGCCATAGGCAAGGTCTGCCTGCACCGGCCCCACCGGGCTGCGCCAGCGCGCACCCACGCCCACGCCAACCTTGGGCTTGAGCTCTCCGGGCTTGTCGGCCACCGCACCCGCATCGACGAAGACGGTGCTTTCCCACTCGGTGAGCTTGTCGTTGTAGACGAAGGGCCGCTGCCATTCGAGGCTCATCACGCCCAGGTAGCGGCCCGCCACGATCTGGCCGTCGCTGCGCACGGTGCCGATCTGGCGGTAGCTGTAGCCGCGCACCGTGGTGTCGCCGCCGGTCAGGAACATCAGCGTGGAGGGGATCTGCGCGCTTTCCTTGGCCGACACAGCGCCGGCTTCGGCGCGCAGCTGGAGCCGGCTGCGGCGCGCGAGCGTGGCAGGGTCCTGTCCGTTTCCAAAGCCCAGCGGCAGCACGCCCAGCCAGCGCGCATAGGTGCGCGTGAAAGGCACTTGTTCGCCCGTCAGCGTGTAGCCCGCGGCAAGCTCGAGTGCCAGGCCGTAGCCGCGCGTGGGCGCGGCGTTGTCGTCGAAGTAGCGGCCGGTCCAGCCCCAGTTGGCCGTCACGGCGGAGGCGGAGGGCGGCGCGTTGGTGCCGCGGTTCTGCGCGTAGTCGTACTGCAGGAAGTAGCTGCGGTCGATGTGGCCGCTCGACTTGTTGCGCCCGCTGCGCACGCGGCCGCTGTCGACCACATAGCTGCCGGAGGTTTCGCTCTTGAGTTCGGCGCCTGCAAACCAGCGCCAGCCGGTGTCGTCGGGAATGCCGTTCCACTCCGTGCCCAGCGACTTGATGTCCCGGTCGACCGACAGGCGCGACACGGCGCGCCAGCCGAGCAGCGGCAAGCGGTTGTGAATGTGGTCGATCGACAGCCGCGGGCCGTTGTCGGTGGTGAAGCCGGCGCCCAGCACCACCTTCTGCATGGGGGCTTCGCGCAGCTGCGCGATTACGGGGGCGGCCAGCGGCGTGCCGCTTTCCGTGTCGAGCGTGAGGAACACCGAGTCGTAATAACCGCTGCTGGCCAGGCGCTGCTGGGCATCGAGCAGCTTCTGCTGGTCGTAGTCGGTGCCGGTGGGGAGCTGCGCGATGCGCCGCGCGCCGTCGGCGTCGTAGCGCTCGACGCCGCGCAGCACGAGTGGGCCGAAGCGGTAGGCTGGCCCCGATTGGTAGGTGACGCTGAGCCGCACCTCCTGCCGGTCGGCATCGACCTCGGCGCGGCTCATCTCGATGCTGCCGGTGGGAAAGCGCTTGGCGGTGAGGCTGCGCAACGCGGTGTTCTTGGCGTTGTCCCAGCCCTGCTGCGTGAAGGGCTGGCCGGCCCGCAGCGCCCAGGCGGTGCGGATCGAATCGCGCTGCGCCTCGGCGGTGGGGTCGCTGGCAATCTGGCCACCGTAGCCGATCTGCACCGTGCTCACGCGGGTGAGCTCGCCGGGCTCCACGGTAATGACGATTTCGCGCGGGGCCTTGGTGCTGGCCGGCGTTTCGTTGAGTTCCAGTGTCAGCGTGGGCGTGAAGTAGCCCAGCGTGCCGAGCAGTTCGCGGGCATTGGCTTCCGCCGCCACCATGAGCCGCGAGATCTCGGTGGCGCCCAGGTCGTCGAGCGTGCGGTAGCGCTGGATGTCCAGGTGCAGCGAGAGGTATTCGCGCACCGCGGCGGGCCCGCGAACATCCACGGTGAAGGCATCGCGCCGGCCGCGCTTCTCGCCTTCCTTGGTGCCTTCATCAGCGGCTGTAGCCGCGGTGTCGCCGTTGCGCACCAGCACGGGGGAGGGGGCGTCCTTGGTCGCGTCTTTCTTGGGCAGCAGGCTGCACCCCTGCAAAAGCAGGACGCCGCAAAAAAGCAAAGCCGGCAACCATGCCGGCGCAAAGACTGGGACCACCCTGAACATGGGCGGATTTTGACAGCAAGGCGAGCGGGCTCCGGAAGCATCCGGAAACAGGTCCGCCCCACCCACGCCGGCTTACTTCGAAAGCATTCGCATTGCTTCTTCGAGGCCCCGCAGCGTGAGCGGGTACATGCGGTTGGACATGAGCTGCTGCATTACCGCGATGCTCTGGCGGTATTGCCACACGCCCTGCGGCTCGGGGTTGATCCAGGCGAACTTCGGAAACGCATGCGTCAGCCGCTGGATCCATTCGGCGCCGGCTTCCTCGTTGTTGTATTCGACGCTGCCGCCGGGCTGCAGGATTTCGTACGGGCTCATGGTCGCGTCACCGACGAAGATGAGCTTGTAGTCCTTGTTGTACTTGCGCAGGATGTCCCAGGTTGCGAACTTCTCGGAGAAGCGGCGCTTGTTGTTCTTCCACATGAAGTCGTACACGCAGTTGTGGAAGTAGTAGAACTCCAGGTGCTTGAACTCGGTCTTCACGGCCGAGAACAGCTCTTCCACCCGCTGGATGTGCTCGTCCATGGTGCCGCCCACGTCCATCAGCAGCAGCACCTTCACGTTGTTGTGGCGCTCCGGCCGCATCTTTATGTCGAGGTAGCCCGCATTGGCCGCGGTGGAGTGGATGGTGTCGTCCAGGTCCAGCTCTTCGTCATGGCCTTCGCGCGCAAACTTGCGCAGGCGCCGCAGCGCCACCTTGATGTTGCGCGTGCCCAGTTCCTGGCTGTCGTCGTAGTCCTTGTAGGCGCGCTGGTCCCACACCTTCACGGCGCTCTTGTTCTTGCCCGCGCCACCGATGCGAATGCCCTGCGGGTTGTAGCCGCCGTGGCCGAAGGGCGAGGTGCCGCCGGTGCCGATCCACTTGTTGCCGCCCTCGTGGCGCTCCTTCTGCTCTTCGAAGCGCTTCTTGAGCGTTTCCATGAGCTCGTCCCAGCCCATCCTCTCGATCTTGGCTTTTTCCTCGGCGGTGAATTCCCGCTCCAGCGTCTTGCGCAGCCAGTCGAGCGGCACTTCCTTGGTGAAGTCGGCCAGCATTTCCACGCCCTTGAAGTAGGCGGCAAAGGCGCGGTCGAACTTGTCGTAGTGCTTCTCGTCCTTGACGAGCGCGGTGCGCGAGAGATAGTAGAAGTCGTCCAGGCCAAAGGCGCCGTCGGAGTTGGGCCCCACCACGTCGGCCTGCAGCGCCTCGAGCAGCGTGAGGTACTCCTTGACCGACACCGGCAGCTTGGCCGAGCGCAGCGTGTAGAAGAAATCGATCAGCATGGCGGGCTTTTCTTTCCTTGAACTTCGTTCAGCTTCGCGGCTTGTCGAGCAGGTAGAGCAACTGGGCCTTCACCTCGGGCCATTCGCCCGAGCGCAGGCTGTACATGACCGTGTCGCGGATCGTGCCGTCGCGGCGCATGGCATGTCCGCGAATCACGCCGTCTTTCTTGGCGCCGAGCCGCTCGATGGCCTGCTGCGAAGCGAAGTTGAAATTGTCGGTGCGCCAGCCCACCACGTTGCAGCCGAGGGTATCGAAGGCATGCGTCAGCATGAGCAGCTTGCAGGTGGTGTTGACGTGCGTGCGCTGGCAGCGTTTGGCGTACCAGGTGTAGCCGATCTCAACCCGCTTCACGCCCGGCAGGATGTCGTGAAAGCTGGTGCTGCCGAGCACGGTGCCGGTTTCGGCCTCGGTCACGGCAAAGGCAAAGCGGTGGCCGGCTTCGCGCCCCTGCAGGGCGGCTTCGATGTAGGCGCGGGTTTCGTGCGGCTCGGGCACGGAGGTGATGCGCAGCTTCCAGAGCTCGCCGTCGGCGGCCGCGGCGCGCAGGCCTTCTTCGTGGTCGAGCGACAGTGGCACCAGCGCGATGTCGCGGGCCTTCAGCGTGACAGGTTCGACAAACGCCATCTCACACACCCCTGAGTTTCAGCTTCTCGGATTGCCGTATTTGCGCACATACCAGGCGCGTGCGATCTGCACCCCGCCGCCGCCGCCCAGGCCGATCAGCAGGATGCCGAAGATCTCCTTGTTGCCGTAGCCGCCGGGGCCGAAGGCATCGAGGCCCAGCAGCAGCCCGACCCACCGGCCGAGCAGCGCACCGATGACGAACAGCACCGCCTGGGCCACGCCCAGCTTGAGCAGCTGGCCCGTGGGATGCGGCCGTGGCGATTCGCTCATCGGTTGTTCCGCTGCATGAAGACGAGCTTTTCGAACAGCGTCACGTCCTGTTCGTTCTTGAGCAGCGCGCCCACCAGTGGTGGCACCGCAACCTTGTCGTCCTTGCTTTGCAGGGCTTCGAGCGGAATATCCTCGGCCACCAGCAGCTTGAGCCAGTCGAGCAGCTCCGACGTGGAGGGCTTCTTCTTCAGGCCCGGCAGGTTGCGCACGTCGTAGAAGGTCTTCATCGCAGCCGTGAGCAGCTCTTGCTTCAGGCCGGGGAAGTGCACCGCGACGATGTGCTTCATCGTCTCGGCGTCGGGGAACTTGATGTAGTGGAAGAAGCAGCGGCGCAAAAAGGCGTCGGGCAGCTCCTTCTCGTTGTTGGAGGTGATGAACACCACCGGCCGGTGCTTGGCGCGGATGAGTTCGCGCGTTTCGTAGCAGTAGAACTCCATGCGGTCGATCTCGCGCAGCAGGTCGTTCGGAAACTCGATGTCGGCCTTGTCGATCTCGTCGATGAGAAGCGCCACCGGCTGGTCGGCCGTGAAGGCCTGCCAGAGCACGCCCTTGACGATGTAGTTCTGGATGTCCTTGACGCGCTCGCCGCCGTCCACGTCCTTGAGCTGCGAGTCGCGCAGGCGGCTCACCGCGTCGTATTCATACAGGCCCTGCTGCGCCTTGGTGGTCGACTTGATGTGCCACTGCAGGAGCGGCAGCCCGAGCGACTCGGCCACTTCCTCTGCCAGCATGGTCTTGCCGGTGCCGGGCTCGCCCTTGACGAGCAGCGGACGCTTGAGGGTGATGGCGGCATTGACGGCCAGCATCAAGTCCTGGGTGGCAACGTAATTGTCTGAGCCCTTGAATTTCATGAGTGAACGGGAAGCAAGTGGAGGAGGCAGGGTGGAGAAAAGAACACACTCGATTCGCTTCGCGCAACCTCTTGGGCGGCTTGCCGGGGGTCTTGGAAGACCCTTGCATATAATCGAATGTTGATTCGAAAAACTGTATCTCCACGAGATTGTGCGCGCAAAATGAACAAGTTGTTGACCACGATGTTTGCCTTCGCTGTCGCTTGCGTGACGGTCTCGGCGCAAGCCCAGCAAGTCACGGGCAAGGCCCAGGACGGTTCCAAGAAGGTGGCAATGTGCGTGGGCTGCCACGGCATCATTGGCTACCAGGCCAGCTTTCCGGAGATCCACAAGGTACCGATGATTGCCGGCCAGAGCGCCAGCTACATCTCTGCCGCGCTCACCGCCTACAAGGGCGGCGACCGCAAGCACCCCACCATGCGCGCCATTGCCGACAGCCTGAGCGAGCAGGACATTGCCGACATTGCCGCCTACTACAGCCAGCTGGGCCTGAAGGAAGGCGATGCGCCCCCGGCCGCAACGGCCAAGCCCATGCCTGAGAACATCCAGGCCCTGGTGTCGCGCGACAAGGACAACAGCTGCACCAAGTGCCACGGCGCCAACTTCAACACGCCGAACGACGGCACGGTGCCCAAGCTGGCCGGTCAGCATGCCGACTACCTCTTCGTGGCGCTCAAGTCGTACCGCGTCAAGAACAACCTGCACCTGGGCCGTTCGAACGCGGTCATGGCGCAGCAGGTCGAGCCCAAGAAGTTCACCAACGCCGAACTCAAGACGCTTGCCAACTACATCAGCACACTGCCGGGCGAGCTCAAGACGGTGCCTGAATCGCGCCTGCACCGCAGCGGCGGCGAGTAACCAGCCAAGGCCCTGCGGCACAACGCAGAGTTGCCTGCCGTGCACGAGAAAAAGCCCGCTTCGAGCGGGCTTTTTTGCGCCTGCGGGTTTCCCCGCGGTCAGACGTCGAAGAACACCGTTTCGTCGGCGCCCTGCATGCGGATGTCGATGCGGTAGCTCACCGCGCCGCCGCGCTCCACGCGCTCGGCAACCAGCGTGTGGCGGCGCTCGGCCGGCACGCTGGCCAGCACTGCGTCTTTTGCGTTCGCCTCAGCCTCGTCGCTGAAATACACGCGCGTGAACGCATGCAGCAGCAGGCCGCGCATCAGCACGATCACGTTGATGTGCGGGGCTTCGCCCGGCGTTTCAGCGCCCGGCTTTACCGTGTGGAACACGAAGCGGCTCTGCGGATCGGTGCCCGTGCCCGCGCGTCCGAAGGCGCGAAAGCCCATTTCGCGGGCCTCTGCCGGGGTTAGCGGGTAGCGGCCTTCGCCGTCCGCCTGGCTGATTTCGACCAGCGCGTCGCCGATCGGGTTGCCGTCGCCGTCGAGCACTCGGCCTTCGAGGCGAATGCGCTCGCCCGCGGCATTGTCCAGCGCCACGACGGCGTCGAAAGGCTGGTTGAAGTCGTAGCCGTATTGCGTGGCGGTAAGGCCGTAGGCGAAGTAGGGGCCCACCGTCTGGGAGGGGGTCTGGCCGAAGTCGGCTTCCTGGGCGGTCATCAATGGCATGGGAAATCCTTTCAGCGGTTCTCGAACGGCGTTTCGTCGGCGCCGCGCAGCACGATGTCGAACTGGTAGCCCAGCGCGTAGCCCTCTTCGGTGATGTCGAGACTGAAATCGGCGATGAGGCGGTTGCGGTAGCGCTCGGGCGTGCCGGTGATCATCGGGTCGTACTGCAGCAGCGGGTCGCCGGGAAAGTACATCTGCGTGACCAGGCGGCTCGCAAAGCTCTGGCCGAACAGCGACAGGTGGATGTGCTGCGGACGCCAGGCGTTCGGATGGTTGCCCCACGGGTAGGCGCCGGGCTTGATGGTGAGAAAGCGGTAGCGGCCTTCGCTGTCCGTCAGGCAGCGGCCCGCGCCCAGAAAGTTGGGGTCGAGCGGCGCGTCGTGCTGGTCGACCTTGTGCACGTAGCGGCCCGAGGCATTGGCCTGCCAGAGCTCCACCAGCGTGTTGGCAACCGGGCGGCGGCGCTCGTCGAGCACCTGGCCGGTCAGGATCATGCGTTCGCCCAGCGGCTCGCCGTTCTTGCGCGCGTTGCGCGTCAGGTCATGGTCGAACTCGCCGATGCTGTCGTGGCCATAGACCGGCTGCTGCAGCTCGCCCAGCGAGGCCTTCAGCGGCACCAGCGGCTTTTGCGGGCCGCGCTTCACGGTGGACTTGTAGCCGGGGTAGACGTAGGAGGGATGGGCTTCCCAGTCGCGCGGCGTGAGGATGGCCGAGGGGGTCTTGGCCTTTGTGTTGGTCAACATGTCGTTGTCTCCTGTCGTGGGGACGGATCGAATCCGGAACCCGGACTTTAGAAGTCCCGTCCGATGATGTAAATTGAAGATTGATTCGTTCTGAATAACCAACGGTAATTGAAAAACACCGCCGACCTTCGCCAGGATTTTGTGCGCAACGTGCAGTTGCGCCACCTGCGCTGCCTTGTCGCGGTGGCGCAGGAGCGCCATCTGGCGCGCGCCGCGGAGCGCCTTTCATTGAGCCAGCCGGCGGTTTCCAAGACGCTCTCCGAACTTGAATCCATCGTAGGCACGCGCTTGGTCGAGCGCAGCAAGGCTGGCCGGCGCGGCGTTCAGGGGCTCGCACCGGCCGGCGAGCAACTGCTGGCCCATGCCCTGCGCGTGCTCGAGGCGCTCGACGCCAGCGCCGAGGCCGTGGCGCCCGCCTCGGGCGAGCGCGTCGAGCGGCTGCGTATCGGCGCGCTGCCGAGCGTGGCGCCGGCCCTGCTGCCCATGGCGCTCGCGCGCTTTCGCGAGCGCTGGCCCGCGGTGCAGGTGGTGGTGAAGACTGCGGCCAACCCGGTGTTGCTCGATGAACTGCGCGCCGGCGAGCTCGACCTGGTGGTCGGCCGCATGAGCGACCCACGCTTGATGGGCGGGCTCAGCTTCGAGCTGCTCTACACCGAGCCGCTGGTGTTTGCCGTGCGCGCCGGCCATCCGCTCGCGGTGCGGCCCGCCCGGGCGGTGTCGGTGCAGGCGGTGCTCGGCTATCCGCTCGTGGTGTACGGCGAGGGCACGATCCCGCGCCACAACACCGAAAGCTTCCTGTCCGCGCGCGGCCTGGCGTTGCCCGCCAATGCGCTGCAGACGCTCGACGTTGCGGTGGCGCGCGGCCTGCTGGCGGTTTCCGATGCGGTGTGGATCACCCCTCTGGGCGCTGCGCGCGGGGAACTGGCCGACGCGCGCCTGATCAGGCTGCGCATAGAAACCGCGGGCACCGACGAGCCCGTGGGCCTGCTGCTGCGCAGCGAGGCCGAGCCTTCCGCCCTGCGCGGCGCCATGGCCGCCCTGCTGCGCGAGGGCGCGAAGCAGCAGGGAGCGCTGCCTTCCCGAAAGGCCGGCTAGTCCTTCGTTGCCCGGCGCTGCACGCAGCCGACGTAGCCATCGCCGTCAGGTGGGCGGCCGGCGCGCTGGCTCTCCCACATCATCTGGCCGAGGCACTCCATGGCCTCGTGATGTGCGTCTAGCAGCGAGCCTCGGCGCGCGGCCAGCAGCTCGACAGCCTGGCGGATTCCGCGCGGCTGGTCGATTGAGCATTGCTCGCTGATCGAAAGATGCATCGACAGGTGCAGGAACGGGTTCTCGCGGCCGTTCGCGCCGTCGTAAACGCGCGCGACCGCCGCGTCGGCATCGGCCAGGTCCTCGTGGTATTCGGGGTGCGCGTCGATCCATCCCGCGGCAATCGTCTCGAGGGCTTCCATCGGCAAGCCTTGCCGGTGCTTCGCATACACGTCGCAGAAGAAGCGGCGCACGTCTTCCTGGGAGGGATTGAACATATCTATATGGGGGACCGAAAAAGAGAAGAAGGGAGAGGGAGAAATCCGCGTGTGGACGGGCTCTGAACGTGCCCGATGTTCCGGTAGCACGACGTTACATCGTTACGTAACGAACGGGCAAAACACCCCCGCGAGGGCTGTTTCTGACCGGACCTCTTGACCCGGAAATTAAAAAAATACTCATGTAAATCAAAGACTTGCATCGTTTGTGATGCGGCGGCGAACATCTGTTAACGATTTGGCACGCCAGTTGCCCCTGTACATGCATCTTTTGTCACAGAGGCCAACCATGAACGCACCCCAAGCATCGACCGTTTCGACCGAAGGACCCGCCGCCAGTGGCGTGGCTCCCGTGGTCATCGCCCAAGCCACCAGCATGCCGCTCGGCGCTCCCGCCGCAGCCAGCTCGATGGCGCCCGCCGCAACCGCGGCGCCTGCCGGCATCGGCACATTGTCCAATGCTACGCCGGGCGTCACCGTGATGCGCGAAGGCGTCCGCATTCCGGTGGAGGGCAACCAGACATTGATGGCGGGCGACCGCGTGATCGTTCCCGAAGGCGGCCAGGCCAACGTGCTGTTCCCCGGCTCGGCCACCAACAAGGCACCGCTGGCCGGCGTCTTCACCGGCGGCACCGACGCCACCATCGGCTCGACCAAGCTGCCCGGCGGCCTCGAACAAGTGAACGTGGACGTCGCCTCGGGCGACCTGCAGGTGACCCCGCCTGACAGCGATGCCGATGCGGCCGCGCTGGCCGTAACAAAGAAGGTTGCCGCAGGCGGCGGCCTCGGCCTGGGCGAATTCGCGCTGGGCGCACTGGGCGCCGCAGGCCTGGGTGCCGCACTCGGCGGTGGCGGCGGCGGCGACGGTGGAACGATTCCGTTCTTCGTCGGCGGCGGTGAGACGGATGCCGATGCGGATGCCGATGCTGACGCGGATGCCGATGCGGACGGCGATGCGGATGCCGACGCTGACGCTGACGCCGATGCCGATGCCGATGCGGATGCGGATGCCGATGCCGACGCTGACGCGGATGCCGACGCCGATGCCGACGCCGATGCCGACGCCGATGCCGATGCCGATGCCGATGCGGATGCCGACGCGGACGCTGACGCCGATGCAGACGCCGATGCCGATGCCGATGCCGATGCGGACGCCGATGCGGATGCGGATGCCGATGCGGATGC
The DNA here is from genome assembly GCF_037204085.1 of Variovorax sp. CCNWLW235. Lineage (NCBI taxonomy): Bacteria > Pseudomonadati > Pseudomonadota > Betaproteobacteria > Burkholderiales > Comamonadaceae > Variovorax > Variovorax sp. CCNWLW235. Next base: position 21,254 of record NZ_JBBCBW010000016.1, read on the forward strand.
CGATGCGGACGCCGACGCCGACGCCGACGCCGATGCAGATGCAGATGCAGATGCAGATGCAGATGCAGATGCAGACGGCGACGCCCTCCTGAACCCGGGCGACAACCTCCTGGGCGGCGTGGTCGACTCAACGGACGGCAACCTCGGTCTGGGCGATTCCCTCGACCCCGTCTCCGGCGTCCTCGACGGCACGACCGACCTGATCGACGACCTCGTTGCGCCGGTGTTCGGCTCCGAATTCACGCGGGACGATCCGAACCAGTTCGACCCCGTGGACGATGTCGCCGAGACCGTGCTCGACAGCGTCAACGGTGTGGTCAGCCCCGTGCTCGACGGCCTGCTCGGCGAAGGCGCCACCGACTCGCTGGTCGGCCAGGTCGACCATGTGACCGACGCACTTCAGAACGGCCTGGACAACCTCCTGGGCGACAACGGCATCCTGATCGGCGCGACCACCGCGCTCGGCCTGGACGGCGTCATCGACGATCTCGTCGGCGATGGCGGCGTGGTCGGGAACGTGGTCGAAGGCCTGCTCGGCGACGACAGCCTGGTGGCGGGCCTGGTGAGCGAAGAGGGCCTCGTGGGCGGCCTGCTGGCAGAAGACGGCGCCTTGGGCGGATTGCTTGCTGAAGACGGTGTCGTCGGTGGCCTGCTTGGCGGCGTGATGAGCGGCGATGGCCTGGTTGGCGGGCTCCTGGGCGACGAAGGCGTCCTGGGTGGCCTGCTTGGTGGCCCGTTGGGTGAAGAGGGCCTGTTGGGCGGCTTGCTCGGAGGCGATGGCGCGCTTGGCGGGCTGGTCGGCGGTGACGGCCTGGTCGGCGGCCTGCTGGGAGGCGACGGAGCCCTCGCCAGCCTGCTGGGCAGCGAAGGCCTCACCGGCGGCTTGCTGGGCCAGGACGGAGTGGTGGACAACCTGCTTGGCGATAGCGGCGTGGTCGGCGGCTTGCTGGCAGACAGCCCTCTGGGTGGCTTGCTCGGCGGCGAAGATGCACTGCTCGGCGGTGCGCTCGATGGCGTGCTGGGCGATGAAGGCCTTCTGGGCGGCGTACTCGGCGAAGACGGCCTTGTCGGCGGCCTGCTCGGCGGTGACCTCCTCGGTGGTGACCTGCTGGGCGGCGTGCTCGGCGAAGACGGCATCGTGGGCGGTCTGGTCGGCGGTGACCTCCTCGGTGGTGACCTGCTGGGCGGTGTGCTCGGTGAAGACGGCATCGTGGGCGGCCTGGTTGGCGGTGACCTCCTCGGTGGTGACCTGCTGGGCGGCGTGCTCGGCGAAGACGGCCTCGTGGGCGGCCTGGTTGGCGGCGACCTCCTCGGTGGCGACCTGCTGGGCGGTGTGCTCGGTGAAGACGGCATCGTGGGCGGCCTGCTCGGCGGCGACCTCCTCGGCGGCGACCTCCTCGGCGGTGACCTGCTGGGTGGTGTGCTCGGCGAAGACGGCATCGTCGGCGGACTGGTCGGCGGTGACCTCCTCGGCGGTGACTTGCTGGGCGGTGTGCTCGGCGAAGACGGCGTCGTCGGCGGCCTGTTCGGTGGCGATCTTCTGGGAGGCGACGTCCTCGGTGGCGACCTTCTCGGCGGTCTCGTGGGCGATGAGGGCCTTGTCGGCAGCTTGCTCGGCAACGGCGGCCTGCTTGGCGGCGTGCTGGGCGACACCAACCCGGTTGCCAACATCCTGGACCCGGTGCTCGACGCCGCAGGCTCCGTGGGCGAGACGCTAGAGCCGGTGGTCGCCGCGGTGTCCGAGGTGGCCGAGCCGGTTACCGACATCCTGGCCGGCACGGCCCCGACGCTCGCGCCGGTGGTCGAGACGGTCGCCGGCCTGGTGGACGCCGTGGAACAAGCCGCACCGATCGTCACCGATGTCGTGACCCCGATCACGAGCCTGGTCGATCAGGCAGCCGGCACCGGCAGCGTTCTGACTCCGGTCACGAACATCCTGCACGGCTTGCTGGGCTAAGGAACAAGGGCAGCAGTAGGAGAAGAAAAACAAAGCAAGGGGCAGGCCTTACCGGCCTGCCCCGCGCGAAAAGGACCGAACATGAAAAACACTTCCCGGATACTGGCCGTCGTCGCACTGGGGGCAAGCCTTGCCGCCTGCGGAACAGGCCCCAAGAGCGGACGCGAAGACGCGACGTACTACTACTCGAACAAGGCCACCCCGGTGGCCAAGGTAGAGCCGCCTCCGCCCGCTCCGCCAGTGCAGGAGAGCCCGGCCGCAGCGAAGATCGTGTATTTCGACTTCGACAAATACGACATCAAGGCGCAGTACCGCAGCGTGGTGGAGGCGCATGCGAACTTCCTGCGGAGCCGGCCTGGCAGCAAGGTAATGATCGAAGGCCATACCGACTCGCGCGGCGGCCGCGAATACAACCTTGCGCTGGGCCAGCGCCGGGCCGAATCCGTGCAGCGCGCGCTCACCCAACTCGGCGTGCCGGCGGAGCGCATCGAGGCCGTCAGTTGGGGCATCGAAAAGCCCGCGTCCCCTGAAACCACCGAGGAGGGCTATCAGCTCAATCGCCGAGCCGAATTCAGCTACCGCTGAAATCCGGAGATCTGCGATGCCTTCGAGGGGAGCTTCCGGTCCGCTGCGTCAAAAAAGCGAGAGCACATGACGGGCGCGATCGGTCTCCCGTATTCGATCGAGGCCGAATGATGTCCTTCTCCGACCAGCTCCACGCCTGCCACGAGCGCCTGGTCTCGGTGTGCGCGGCGCTGCCGGCGCCGTATCCTGCGTTCACGCTCTTCTTCTCGGTCAGCGACGGGTCGCAGCGCGCGCACGTGGTGCATGCGCGCGCGGCCGAGTTCGAGACCGCATGGCGCGAAGGCGCCGTGACCATCGCGCGCTGGGTGCGCGAAAACGGCATCGTGTCACCCTGGCTGCGCATCGACTGGGTCGAGGGCGCTAGCCCCATCGACTGGGCCCAGTTCAAGGCCCAGCTCGCGGCCGTCAAGCGCAACTACTTCCGGCTCGGCCTGGCATTCGACAAGAACTTCGAGACGGCATTCACCGAGCAGGAGCTCAATGCCAACGCCATGCTCTATGCCGACTCGACCATTGCGCATGCGGTGGTGAACATGCGCAACTTCGAGAGCTACGGCCAGGCGCGCTTTGCACGCACGCTCCTGCTCGACCTGCCGGCGGACCGGCCGGTCTACCTGCTGGCCACGGTGGGTGTTTTCTGCCAGCCCGACTGCGTGGTGCACAAGCTGGTGGGAACGGGGCTCGATGCAGGGCGGCGCCAGGCGCCCGCGCTCACTCCGCAGTCGGTGCTCGATCTCGTGCGCACCGGCGCGTCCTATCTCGCGCGGCAGGTCCAGGCCGACGGGCGGTTCGCCTACGGCTACTTTCCGTGCTTCGACCGCCGCATTCCGACCGACGACCTCACGCGCCACCCGAGGGTGCTCCACGCCATGATCGAGGCGTGGGAACTCGCGGGCGACGACAAGCTGCGGGCCGCCATCGACCGCGGGCTGGACCATCTCTCGAACTGGTTCATACGCGGCTACAGGCTCGCGGACGGCAGCGAAGCCGCGTTTCTCGTCGAAGCCGGTGAAGAGATCAAGCTGAGCGGCAATGCTGCCTGCGTGCTCGCGTTGGCAAAGTACTGCGAGGCGACCGATACGCGCCACTGGCTGCCGCTGCTCGAAAAGCTGGCGCTGGGCATCGTGGCGATGCAGGACACCGACACCGGCCGCTTCAACCACGTGCTGCATGCCGTCGACCTGACGGTAAAGCAGGCCTCGCGCGCCATCTACTACGACGGCGAGGCGGCCTTGGGCCTCATGCGCCTGTACGGCCTCACGCGCGATGCGCGGTGGCTCGCAGCGGTCGAGAAGGCGTTCGAGCATTTCATTGCAAGCCAGCACTGGCAGGCGCACGACCATGGGCTGAGCTGCTGCGTCAACGAGCTCACGCGCTGGAGCCCGCAGGAAAAGTACTTTCGCTTCGGCCTGCAGAACGTGGCGGGCTACCTGGACTTCGTGCTCGATCGCAAGACCACGTTTCCGACGCTGCTCGAGCTCATGCTTGCCGCACAACAGATGCTGCAGCGGCTCGAAGGCATGCCCGCAATGCGGCACCTGCTCGAAGAGCTGGACACCGAAAAATTCCACCGTGCGCTCGAGTACCGCGCCCACTACCTGCTCAACGGCTTCTTCTGGCCCGAGATCGCGATGTACTTCCGGAGGCCGTCCACCGTCGTCGGGTCGTTCTTCACCCGGCACCACGCCTTCCGCGTGCGCGTGGACGACGTGGCGCAGTACGTGTCGGGCTTGGCGGCCTACCACCGCTACCTGCTCGAGCGTCGCGCAGTGCCTGGTGCCGCCGCCGGCAGTGCAAGGGACGACGGCGCCGCGTGGAGCGCGACCGAGATGGCGCGCGTCACCGGTGGCGAATGGGTCGTGCGGCCGGAGGAGGGCTGGCGCGCCACCGGCGTGACGCAGCGCTCTTTTCTGCGCAAGGGGCGCGTGGTGTTCGAGCACCAGGTGCGCCCTTCGAAGACGTCGCTGGCCGCGGTGGCGCTCAAGGGCGTCTTGCAGCCGGCCGCCGCGGTGCTGTGTACCGATGCCGCGCCGCACCTCGACAAGCGCGTGCCCGTGCTCCAGGTGCCCGACGTGCTGCAGGCGGTGCTGGCGCTGGGCGCGCATGCGCGTACCGAGTTCGGCGGGCGCGTCTGCGGCGTGCTGGGCAGCGGCGCCGGCAGCAGCACCGTGGCCGCGATGCTCTCCGATGCGCTGGCCGTGTGGGGTGAAGTGGCCCGGCCTGAGGGCAATGTGAGCCTGCCTTCGGGCATTGCCTGGAACCTCACCTGCATGCCGCGGCACGCCGCCTACTGGGTGCTCGAGATGGGCTCGCCGCACATGCTGGCCTCGGCGCAGCTGGTGCGCCCGATGCTGGCGGTGGTCACGGGGCTTTCGGCGGCTTCGCAAAAAACGCGTGGCCCGTCGGAGGCCGCGGCGCGCCTGGACAGCCGCGTCTTCCAGGGCATGGCGCCTGGCGACAGCGCCGTTTTGAATCGCGACATTCCCGAATTCGCGACCTTCGCGGAGGCCGCGATGGCGCAGCAGCTGCAGATCGTGACCTACGGAGAGCACAAGGACGCCGACGTGCGGCTGCTCGCCTTCGATCACGGCGAGGTCCAGGCCCAGGTGCTCGGCGAACCGCTCCAGTTGCGTCTCAACGCACCCGGGCGCCACATGGGCGCAAGCGCCGTGGCCGTGCTTGCGGCATTGCAGGCCATGCGCCTGAAGCTGGCCGCCGCGGTGGAGCCCTTTGCGCATTTCGAGCCGCCGGGCGGACGCGGTGCGCTGCACACCATTCACATAGGCGGCGGCAGCTTCAAGCTGATCGACGAGACCTACGACGCCAACCCGAGCTCGATGCGCGCCGCGCTCGAGCTGCTGTCGCAGGCGCCCTGCGAGCCGGCGCGCCGCGTGGCGATCCTCGGCGACATGCAGGAGCTCGGCCCCGCCGCGCAGCGGCATCACCTCGACCTGGAGCCCGAGCTGCTCGCATCGCAACCCGACCGCGTGCTGCTGTGCGGCCCGCTCATGCGGGCGCTGCATGCGCGCATCCGCACCAAGGTCCGGTCGCACTGGTTCGTCGATGTCTCCGATTTGTCGACCGCACTCGGAGGCCTGGTGCAGCCGGGCGACTGGGTGTTGGCCAAGAGTTCCGCAGGCGTCGGCCTGTCCCGGCTGGCCCGGGTTTTGAAAGCACTGCCATGAAATCCAGCGCGTATCTGCCACTGCCCGTCCAACGCTATCCAGCAGAGGCTGCGGCGCCCGCACGCCGCTGGTGGCTCGGCTGGCTGCAGTTGCTTGGCGCCTGGCTTGTTTGCATGTTGCTGTGCGCCAACATCGCACTGGTGCTGGCCAAGGGACTCCCCATGGACGACGCTCGTCCGGTAGGCAGAAAACACGCTGGCTGCGTGGCGGCCGAAGGCATGCTGAAGCCTGTCGCTGCCCTCGACGGAAAGGCAACCCAGGAGGCTGCGCGAGCGCCGCGATGCCGCGGCGTGTAAGGGTAGATTTTGCTTGTAACAGCAGGGTAACAGTTGATAATCATCGAGGCGTCACTGCCCGACGGATCGGCTATTTCCCATGATCAAGTTTCTCTTGCCCAGCCAGCTGGTTGCCGATGTGCCCGAAGCGCCGGGCGCGAGTCCGTATGCAGGTGCGCTGAACAAGGCATTTCGTGACGCCTACCCGCTGGTCAAGAGCGCGGCCTGGCGCTCGCTGCCCATCAGCCTCTTCGGCTTGCTGCCGTCGATCTTCCTGCTTCAGGTGTATGACCGCGTGCTCTCGCGCGGCGGCATCTCCACATTGGCCGCGCTGGTGAGCGGCATCTTGTTTTTCCTGTGCCTCGAGTTCTGGCTGCGCGCGCGGCGCTCGCGCTTGTTGCGCAACGCGGGTGCCATCATCGATCACGGCGTGTCGGGTGCGCTGCTCAATTCGATGCTGAACCGCCCATTGCGCGCACTCGAAGCGCGGCCGGCCTCCATCTGGCACCAGTTCTTTCGCGATGTGGCCTCGGTGCGCGGCACGGTCAGCGGCGGCCTTGCGCAATCGATCTTCGATCTGCCGATGGCGATCTTCGCGCTGGTGGTGATCGGCATCGTCGCCTTGCCGGTGTTGCCGGTGGTCGCATTGTTCCTGGGTGTCATGGCCTTCCTGGCCTGGTGGTGGGCCGATGAAGTGCGCACCGGCCGGGTGGAAGAAGTGCAGCGCGGGCGCGGCCTCGACCGCATGACCTCCGAGATCTGCAATGCGCGCGAAACGCTCAAGACGCAGTCGAACGACGGCCCCACCATCGAGATGTGGCGCCAGACCTACAACGCCTGGCTGAGCGAGAGCTTCAGCAAGAACGGCCAGATCGAATCCGCGCGCGACGGCACCACGGTGCTGTTGACGGTCTTCTCGGTCATTGTGGTGACGGTGGGCGCTGTCTCGGTCATGGAGCAGTGGATGACGGTGGGCGGCCTGGTCGCCTCGAACATGTTGGCCCTCAAGGCGCTGCAGCCGGTGGCGGGGCTGGTCTCGAGCTGGCGTTCGCTGGCCGCGGCCAAGGAGGCGGCCAAGCGGCTCGAGAAGGTGCTTTCCGAGCCGGTCGAAAAGCCGCCGAGCGGCATGACGCTGCCGCAGCCGCTGGGCCGCGTGACGTTCAAGGACGTGAGCTTCAGCTTCACCGAAGCCGCGCAGAAGCCGGTGCTCGAAAACGTCGATCTCGACATCGGGCCCGGCGGCCTGCATGTGATCGTCGGACGCAACGGCGCCGGCAAGTCGACGCTGGTCAAGCTGCTCTCGGGCCTGTACACGCCCACGCGCGGGGTCATCAGCATCGGCGAGTACGACCTTTCGCAGTTCGGCCGCGAAGAGCTCTCGCGCTGGATCAGCTATCTCTCGCAAGAGGTGTACTGGTTTGGCGGGCCGCTGATCGACACCATGCGCCGCACGGCGCCGGGGCAGAGCGACGAGCAGGTGGTGGCGGCGTGCAAGCTCTCGGGCGCACACGACTTCATCTCGAAGCTGCCCGACGGCTACCGCACCGTGGTGGGCGAAGGCGGCACGGGCTTTTCGGTGGGCGAGCGGCGCAAGCTGGCGCTGGCCATGAGCTTCCTGCGCAAGCCCTCTGTGCTGGTGCTCGACGAGCCGAGCAACGACCTCGATTTTCAGAGCGAACGCACGCTGCTCGCCACGCTGCTCGCGGTGGCCAAGGTGCGCACCGTGGTGGTGGTCACGCATTCGCTGCGCATCGTGTCGGCGGCCACGGTGGTCTATCACGTCACGGGGCAGGGCAATGTCGAACAGGGAACGGCCGCCGTGATGGTGCCGAAGCTATTCGGCGTGAAGAAGGCGCTGGTGACGCTGAGCGATCCGGCCGCGGGAGACGGCGACGCCGATGCGCACTCGCAGGGCGCCGCCGCGGCGAACCGCTCCATGGCCTGAGCCAGGCGATCAAGAACAAACAGGGACCGCGACTTGAAATCAGATCTGCCGCAGATACTCCAGGACGAAGAGCAAAAGCGCGCGGCGCATGCATCGCCCGAGGGCCGGCGCCGACAGTGGGTGATCGGCGGCGTGGTGGCCGTGCTGGCCGTCGTCGGCCTGGGCTTTCCGATGGAGACGGTGGTGGTGGCGCCCGGCCGCGTGATCCCCTCGGACCGCGTCAAGTCGATCCAGCATCTGGAAGGCGGCATTGTCAGCAACGTGCTGGTGAAGGAAGGCGACCGCGTGAAGCAGGGCCAGTCGCTTGTCGAGATCGACCTGGGCGGCAGCGGCCTCAATTTCGAGGAGCTCACCGCGCGTTATGCGGCCACCCAAGCCACCCGCATCCGCCTCATCGCCGAGAGCCGCGGCAAGCCGCTCAAGCGCGAGAGTTTTGCGGCCGACATCGACGAGAGCGTGCTCGACGGCGAAACCGGCGCGTATGAAGCACGCGCGCTCGAGCAGCGCGGCGTAATGGCCGGCGCGGTGTCGGGGCTCGAACAGGCGCGCAGCAAGGAGCTCGAACAGCAGGCCAAGGTCAAGGGCCTGAACGACCGCTTGGCGCTGATGCAGAAGGAGCTCGAAATTTCGGAGCAGCTGCTGGCCGAAAAACTGGTCGGGCAGGTCGAGGTGCTCGAAAAGCGCAGGCTGGTAGAAGGCGTGCGAAGCGAACTCGCGGTGGCACGCCAGGGCGCCATTTCCGCCAGTGCGGCCATTGCCGAGGCACAGGCCAAGATGGCCGAGGCCGAAGGGCGCTTTCGCCGCCGCGCCTCCGACGAGCTGGCCACCGTGGAGCGCCAGTTCGCAAGCCTGAGCGAAGACCTTGCGCGCGCGCGCACCCAGCGCTCCCGCACCATCGTCAAGGCGCCCGCCGACGGCATCGTCAAGGGCCTGCGCAGCGCCAGTCCGGGCTGGGTCATCAAGCCCGGCGAGGCCATCATGGAAGTGGTGCCCGACAAGGACGAGGTCATGATCGAGGCGCGCCTGAATCCGAACGACCGCGGCTTTGTCGAAGTGGGGCAGGCCGCGCGCGTGAAGATCACTGCCTACGACTACCTGCGCTACGGCGCCATCGACGGCAAGGTCACGCTGGTCGCTGCCGATGCCGACCGCGATCCGGCCGTGGCCAACGCGGCGCCTTACTACCGCATCCTGGTGAGCACCGGGCAGGCCTATGTGGGGCACCAGGACAACCGCGTTACCGCCGGCATGGAGTCCGAGGTCGACCTGAAAGTGGGAACCGATCCGTTCATCTGGTACATCCTTCGTCCCGTGCTCAAGCTGCGGCGCGAAGCGTTTCGCGAACCATGAGGAGCAGCAAATCGTCAAGCCCGCGCCGCATGGGCCGCGGCGCTCTCTGTGCAGCGCTTTGCGCAAGCTTCGCGCTGCCGCCGGGCGCCGCCATCGCGCAAGATGCGCCTGCGCAGCTGGTGCCGGCGCGCCGCCTTTCTACTCCGTCGATCGGCGCCGCAAGCTATGCCCAGCGCGTGAAGCAGGCGCTGGTCGCGCTGTCGCAGGAATACCCTGAAGTGCAGACCGCGCAGGCGGCCGCCAACACCAGCAGCTTCAGCGTGGACGCTGCCAAGAAGGCGCGCTTTCCGCGCTTCAAGATGGGCACCGCCTCGGGCAACTACAACAGCGGCGCGGCCAACGCCAAGACCGAGAACTACACCGTGCTGACCGCCGAGGCGCGCGTGAGCCTGATCGACGGCGGTGCCATGAGCGCCGCGGTACGCGCGGCCGAAGCCGGCAACCAGGCCGACGACGAGGCGGTGGTGACCACGTCGCAGAAGGTGGTGCTCGATGCGCTGACTGCTTATCTGCAGGTGCAGCGCTTCGACCTGAAGAAGCAGATCGCGCGCAAGTCCACCGAAGTGGTGGCCGAGTTGTCGAAGGCCGAGGCCCGGCGCGTTGCACTCGGTGCCGCGGGCGAGAACGACCTGAACATGGCGGCCGCGCGCCGCGCCAGCGTGGCCGCGCGCGAATCCGATTTTCAGGCGCAGCGCGACGAGGCGGTGGCCAAGTTCAACACCTACTTCAAGTTCACGCCCAATACCGATTCGCTGCCCGTGCTCGCGGCGCCCGCGTTGTGGCGCATCGCCTCGCATGAAGAAGCCCTGCGCCGCGCCGAGGAGCGCAGCACCGAAATTGCCGAGGCCAAGGGCCGCGTCGCACGGGCCCAGGCGCTTGTCGACCAGCAGGAGGCCAGCATCTACCCGACGGTGGACGCGGTGCTGGTCAAGAGCAAGGACCCGCGCGGCGTGTCGCCGCAAGACCCGACACGCGCGGCCTTCGAGCTCAACTGGAACTTCGGCAACGGCTTCGACCGCCAGTTGCGCCTGAAGTCCGCGCTGGCCGAGGTTGCCAACCAGGAAGCCAAGCTCGAAGGAGTGAAGCTCAATCTGCTGGAGCTCACGTCGGCCTCATGGGCTCGCACAGTGTCTGGCCGCGAGCGCGAGCGCCAGTTGATGGAAGCGGTGAGCACATCGGGCCAGGCCTTTCGCGGCCGGCGCCGACTGATGGAGTTCGGCCGCGAGACCTTGCCCGCCGTGCTCGACGCGCAGCTCGACTACTACAACCTGCTGTTCGACTATGTCGATGCCGTGTTCGACCTGCGCATTTCGGAGCTGCGCCTGGCGCGCACCACCGGCGAACTGCGCATCGAGCCCGAAGCCGGCAACGCGTGGATCGACCGCATCTTCGGCCCGCCGAGCCGGCCGGCCCTGAGCGACGATGGCCTGCTCACCGCGCTGTGCATCTCGAGCAACTCAAGCTGTGCCAGCGAACCTGTTGTCGACCGCGGCGCCACAGCGGCTGCGGCGAACCCGCCGCTGCGACGGACCGCCCGCCTGGCGGAGCGCTGATGAGGGGCGAGGGGCGAGGGGCGAGGGGCTCAGGCGTCCTCGGGGATGCCCGGCTCTCCGTCCAAAATTTGATACTTGCGCATCTTTTCCCACAGCACCTTGCGGCTGATGCCCAGATGCTGCGCGGTGTCCTGGCGCTTCCAGTCGTTGATCTCCAGCGCCGCGATGATGCGGTTGCGCTCGCTGCCGTTCCATCCCTTGCGGTCGCCGTTGGCGTCGAGCGCCACGCCGCTGGCGCTGCCGTTGTGGCCGTTTCTTTCGGCTGAGCCTGGCGTGGGTGTCGGCGTGCCGCGCGTGAGCGCAATGGCGCGCTGGATCAGGTTCTGGTCCCATGCATGCAGCTGCCGCGCAATCACGCCCACCCGCTCGGCGAGGTTGCGCAGCTGCCGCACATTGCCGGGAAAGTACGTTTCCGCCACCGCATCGCTCAGCCAGTGCGGCGTTTCGCCCAAGGCCTCGAGCTCGTCGCCCAGCACATTGGCAAGCAGCGCCTTGAAGATCGCGATCTTGTCGATCTCGCCGCGCTCTTCGAGGCTGGGCACATGCAGCTCGATCACCGCGAGCCGGTAGAACAGGTCGGCGCGGAACTCGCCATTGGCCACCATCTCGCGCAGGTTGCGGTTGGTGGCGGCCACCAGCCGAAAGTCGACCCGGACCGGCGCCGTGGCACCCAGCCGCGTGACCGCGTTGTCTTCGAGCACGCGCAGCAGCTTGACCTGCTGGTACTTGGGCAGGTCGCCGATCTCGTCGAGAAACAGCGTGCCGCCTGTCGCCTGTTCGAAATAGCCGCGATGCGCATGCACCGCGCCGGTGAACGAGCCCTTGGTGTGGCCGAAGAAAAGCGATTCGAACAGGCCGTCGGGAATGGCGCCGCAGTTCACCGCCACGAACGCGCCCTTGCTGTAGTGCTGGTGCCCCAGGTGCAACTGCTGCGCAATGCGCTCCTTGCCCACACCCGTTTCGCCGCGCACCAGCACGCTGTGGTTGCAGTCGGCAAAGACACCTACTTCGGCAAGCAGCGATTTCATCGCGTCTGAATGCGCCACCAGCACGTCGGGCGCCTGCGGCGCTACGTCGCGCGCGCGCAGCTGCCGCACCAGCTTTGCCACCATGGTGCGCAACTCGGCACAGGTGAAGTCGTACGGCAGAACATGCAGGTACTCCGGCGGGTAAGTGCGCGAATCACGCTCGCGCGACGCCGCCGCCACCCAGATCACCGGCATGCCCTGCAGCAACTCGGTCGCATGCGCCAGCGCCCCGCTGTCGATGACCGTGACGCTGATGATGGCAACCGACGGCCGAAGGGCAGTGCCGCGCTCCTGCTGCGGCACCGGCATGCCGTCGGCACGGATCACCTCCACGTCGAAGCTCGCCATGCACCGCGCGATACGGTCGAGGATGTCGGCCTTGCCTTCCCAGACAAAGAGGTCGAGTTCGTCGAAGTTGGGGGGAGAACTCATGTGGAAACCAAAGATCTTCTAATGAAGGCGCTGCGAAAAGCCCGGATTCGGCCGAGTCGATCCGGTGCTGCCAGACGGACATGAATGCAAAGTGGAGTCCAAGGTCGTCATCGGTTGATCAATACACTAACTTGGCGTTGTTGCACTGGAGCGAGTGCAGTTTCACGTCGACCTCACCCAGGTGGATACCGAGAAAGTCCCGCAACAAAGGAGTCAGAACGGTACTGCCCAAGGCATCGAGTACTGGCTCGAGCAGGCCGGTTGCCACTGCCAACGCGTTCGAAACCGTACCACCAACGCTAGAACTGCTGTTCTTGCTGAGAGTGCTCTTTAGGAGGTCTATGCAGCCCTGGTTGGACGTAGATCCCAGAAGTCCGGTGAAGCTGCAGCCGTCCCCGCCCACAAGTCCACCGATAGCACCGAGCAGGTCTCCGATACCGTTCAGCAAGCCGCTGAGGAGGCCACTTTGTTCTGCAGCCTCGGCAATCCGCTCTCGGGCGTTGTCTAACCGCGCAGCTCTGCAAGCCGTGGTGTTAGCCGTGCAACCAGCACCTCCGTCGGCAACTGGCTTGCCGCTATCGTTCCATATTTGAGTCGCCAAGTTTGTTATATCTGACGAACTAGGTGGCGTGGCCGGAGGCGAGCCACCAAATAGTAGATTTGTCAGCTGGGAAACCAGATTCGACACCGACGTACCCACATCTAGGCTGTTCCCGACAGTTTCTGTTTGCCCCTCTTCCAGTTTTACTGTGGTCGGCTGCTGAATTGGCAAAGTGTTGATTTGCGCGCTGTTCGTGGTTTTTAGAAGACCCAGAATATTGACCAATTCGAGATTGGAAAGATTCTGCTCGCATGCGTCCTTCTTGGAGAAGAGCAAATTATCGAAGCACGCTTGGTATCTCGGGTCGCTTGACGGAAGGGAGCAATCTTGCGAACCGGTGCTGTTCGATATCTTCCCAATGCATCCTTTGAGAATAGCGCCATCCACAGCTATCTCCGCACGCTGCTTACCAGAAACGGACAACAGTTCGGGCGTACACAGATCTATCAGCGTTCCCTTGGCTGCGACGAGATCAAGTGCAATGGGCAAGTTGATGCTCAGTAGAGAACTGAGTACTCCGTCACTCCGTACATGAATGAACGTACGAACCTGAGCGGTGTAAGCACTGATTCCTTTGACTCCGATAGCAAAAGACGGAGGCTCTACCAATCCAGCTTTGGCTGTCACTTTGACCAGCCCCAGAAGAGAAATATTCGAACCAGGAACATCGACAGCGCGACCGCCTGTCGCAACGCCGACGGCAGACTGAATCAGATCTAGTGCATTGATCTCAGTCGCGAGCGCCGAGCTTGCATCCGGCGTGGTGATGCTCGCGAAAAGGCTCGGCGCATTCGTGAGTGATCCCAGCCTGACGTCGTTGAGACCGGTGACGCCGAGCTTGGCCTTGATGGCCGATATCAACAGGAGATTTGTATCTACCAAGTCGTCGCGGTTGCCGGCTCTTACGATGGCGTCGAGGAGTTGGCCTAGTGTCAGGTTGGTATCCAGAAGCGAGTTGAGGCCTGCTACCGTGACGTCTGCGGATGCGCAAGCGCCGAGTTCGCATAGCAATCCACCGGGCGTCACTTTGACACTTGCTAAACCTTCGTAACCCAAAACGATTGTGTTGTCGACGTTGAGACCGATTGCCTTCAATAGCGCGCCTAAGGTCGAGTCGCCGTCAACTCGCAGTAGTCTTGATCCAACGGAGAATGCTGCTGAAGCATCGGCTTTTGCTGCTACAGCTTCGACTGCAAGCTGCCGGGGTTCGTTTCCGGGAATCCTTGGTAACAAAAGACTCGGTGTTCTTTGTATGGATACGAGGACGGCATTGAACGGCTGAACGTCAGCAGAGAAATGCCGGTGTACGGGGGGCTTAGACGGATCCGGATCCCAGTGTCCACACGTGATGTCTGCCGCGGTCAGCTGAAATCCATTTGGAAGGTTCTGCGATCCATTGGCAATCGCGGCGCTCTTTGCTTCTGTGCAGCTTGCAGGAACTATCGCTTGTGCTCCCGCCAGGGCAGCAAGATCTGCCGATTTCTGAAATTCACGCTTCATGAAAAACAGATAACCGAGCTCAGTGCCAATCAGCGTGATAAGAAGGAGACTCATCGCGATCGTCGCATTGATCGCCACTGATCCATTTTGCCGGCGCCGGATCCTTCGAGTGAATGGATACATCGTGTGCCGCTACGAAGAGGATCGGGTAGCCGTAGCCTTACCAACCAGGCGGTCAGGCATCCAATTCCCGGTGAGAGGAATGGGGGGCAAAAGCGGGTTGGCGCGGTACGGATAGCTCACCCTTACTGCTACTTCTCCAGCTGACAGATCCACTTCAGGAGGGATGTCCATCTTCGCGCGAAGCCAAGTCTCTTTTGAAGAAGGCGCGCTACCTGCGGAAGCGGGGGTAATCGTCGAGAGTGCCAGCGACCGGTACACCGCTGTTCGAACATTCGTCTGCAGTTCTGCGGCCGGCGTGTCGCTGCGGAAAGACTGAGCGGCTCTCGCGCCGTCTTCGGCCGCGCGAGAGATGACCTGCTGCACATACAAAACGCCGCAGAAAGTCACGAGCCCATAGATGCCGAGGAACAGAACACCGAAGACGAGCGCAAACTCGATGGCGGCAACGCCTCGCTGACGGCGAGCCACGGCCCGTTCGAGCTTGAGCCGGCCGGACTTCACAACGACCTCCCGTCGAGCAGCATGCTGGCCTGGCCTGCAATCCGGGCGGGGACCGCAAAGCTCGGGAACGCGGGAAACAGCGTGTCTATGCCGCTGACAGCAACGGTTACAACCACCTGGCACCGGTTGTTCCATTCCGGGCCGCAAGGGGGCGCCGCCTGCGAGCAGTCGTCCGTTCCAGCCAGGCAGATTCTTGCCTCGACATTCCGGTTCGCTTTCAGGCCGGCAGGCAGCCAGTCGCTGCGCTCTACGGCAATGTCGTTGGCTTTGGTTTTTCTGGCGTCCAGGCTGCTCTGATAACGCAGCCCCGCACGGGCACCGTCTTCCGCCGCGTTCTGCAGGCTCATGCGCATCGTCAACAAGAAGCCATAGCAGATCACCGCGTACAGCAGCGCAAAGATGATCAGGAACACGAACGCAAATTCGATCGCATACACGCCGTGTTGGGCGTGTCCGGGCTTTGCGTGGTTGCGTGTTTCCATGGTGGTTCCCAGTGCGCGGCGAAGGTCGGCGTTTTGCCTACCGGCCTCCGGAAGAGGAGGCGCCACCGCCGCCCTTCGACTTGGTCACCGTAGAGCCAAGGTGCTCGGGGATCGGATGCTCGAAGCTCTTGATGTAGCGCTCATAGCTGCGGCTGGCCACGCTGCCGGCAATGGGCCGGGGTGTGCGCGAGGCGATTTCTCCGCTGCGTTGCCAGGCGAGCAGGCTCTGGGTTGCATCGCCCATGAGCAGCGGTGGCGGCGATTCGAACTCTTCAGCCTCGGCTTCAGCTTCGACCTCCCGCGCCTCCTGCGCTCTCTGCGCCTCCGCGGGCTGCGGCGCCGGCGGCACGGCTTGCGCTGCAGCGGCGGTTGCCATGAAGAAGAATGCGGCCGTCAACGCGATCCGCTCGGCAAGCTGGTGGTTCATGGTGTACCTCGCGAGGTCGAGTTCAGTGAAAGCGGCGCTTCAGGTGCAGAGGCCGAAGGGTTGGTCTGGCTCGCGGTTCTCATGCCGCCCGCACCTGTCCATCGGGACGCTTTGAGCGCAAGGGGGGCCACAACAGGTTCGGCGCGAGTTCCCGCCGCTGCGGCAGCAGCAACGGGTGCGGGCAACTTGCCCGATGTGCGCATCTGCAGTGCCGCTTCGCGCACGGCCAAGCGTGTCGGTTGGGGCATGCGGTGGGCATCCATCAGCGCTGCCGCCCGGTCGGGCTGGTTGGTCACTTCCAAGTAGAGCGCGAGATTGGCTTGCGCCTGGGTGCTGTCGGGGCGCAACTGCAGGGCTTGCATCAGCGGTAGCCGCGCTTCCTCGATCTGGCCGGCGCCCAGGTGCGCGTAGCCGAGATCGCTCAGCAGCAGTGCATCGGTCGGGGTGCGGCGCTGCGCTTGCGCAAGCAGCTGGACCGCCTCGGCATAGTTGCCGCGCATGCCCGCCAGGAGGCCCAGCCCGCGGTAGCCCGCGCTCGCCAGCGGCGTGGACAGCAGGCGCTTGTAGGCGGCTTCGGCGGCTGCGGCCTGCCCGGTTTGGCGCAGTGCTTCGGCGCGCGCGCGTGTGGATTCAGGCGATACGCCCCAACGCTGCTCCAAGGCGTCGATGTGCGCGAGCGATGCAAACCACAGGTCTTCCTTCTGCATCTGCTCGACGAGCTTGAGGTAGGTGGCCTGCGTGTCCACGGCGGCGCCGGCCTTGGTGTCCGCCGCGGCTTCGGCGGCCATGCGCTGATGCGCGTCGGTGCTGGCGGCGTACTGGTCCTTGAGGCCGGCGCAGCCGGTAACTGCAAGGGCCGCGGCTGCTGCGCAGGCAAAGGCCAGCAAGCGGCAAGCAGGACGCGGGCTTGCGCAAAGGTCGAGTGGCTTCATTTGGCGGCGACTCCCAGTGAACGGAAGATGGCAAGAAAGGCCGGGCCCGCGGTGACGATGACGAGCGCCGGAAGCAACGTGGTCACCATCACGGCGGTCATCTTCACGGTGATCTTTCCGATGCGTTCCTTCATTTCGGAACGCCGGTGTTCGCGCAGCCGGTCGCTGAAGACGCGCAGCGGCTCCTGCACGGCGCCGCCGTGCTTGTCGACCTGCACCAGCAAGGACACGAGCCCGCGAAGGTTCTCGTTCTTGTGCAAGGTTGCAAGGCGCTGCAGCGA
The DNA here is from genome assembly GCF_037204085.1 of Variovorax sp. CCNWLW235. Classification (NCBI taxonomy): domain Bacteria; kingdom Pseudomonadati; phylum Pseudomonadota; class Betaproteobacteria; order Burkholderiales; family Comamonadaceae; genus Variovorax; species Variovorax sp. CCNWLW235. The sequence goes on from NZ_JBBCBW010000016.1 coordinate 38,411, forward strand.
ATGTTCGCGGCTGCGGCCGCGGCTGTACTGGTTGTTGGCAAAGGTCAGTTCGTAGCCGAGCACGCGCAGCACGTGCGAGAAGTCGCTGGCCATGATCTGCAGGCTCTGGTCCAGGCTCAGTCCGACGCCTTGCAGCAGGCGAAGCAGGTCGATGAACAGCGGCAGCTCCTGGTTCACCCGCTCGCGGCGCTTGGCGGCGATGCGGCCGAGCACCCACTTGGGAGCCATGAAGCCGATGACGAACGCGGCCGCCAGCACGATGGTGACGGTGCGCTGCGGACGGCCGGCGCTCCACAGCACGTAGACGGCAAAGGGAAGAAGGAACGTGAAGAAGATGCGGGTCACCAGAAAAACCAATTGCGCCCGCTTAGAGGAAAAGCCGCATTGATCGATGAGGTTGCGGTCCTCGTTTGCCACGAGTGCGCGGCCGATGCGCGAATCGAGCCAATGAAACGGCAACTCGATGTCCGTCTTTGCCGAGGCGTTGAACACGTCGGCCGCACCGGCGGACCCCCCGGATCCGCCCGGCGCCGTGGTGACCTGTTGGATGGCGCGGCCGATGACCTTGCCGCTGCGCGAGCGCCGCAACTCTGCCGCGATCAGCGCGCCGGCACCGGCCATCAGGCCCAGGGCCAGCAGCGCCAGGCTGAGAATCGCCAGCTGGTTGGTGGTGAAGGTCATGTGAGTTTCGCCAGCCGGTAGAGAAGTGCCGCACCGAACAGCTGAAAGCCCGCGGCCGAGAGAACCATGATGCGGCCGGTTCCGTCGTTCCACATCCCCATGAAGTAGGCGGGATTGGTGAGGATGAAGAAGGCGCCCACGCTCACAGGCAGCAACCCGAGAATCCAGGCGGAAAGCCGGGTTTCGGACGACAGGGCGAGCAGCTCATGCTCGGCTTGCTCGCGATCGCGCATGAAGTTGCCCACGCGCTCCAGCAGCAGGTCGGAGCGCCCGCCGTAGCGCACACCCAGGCCGAGGATGGACGCCAGCAGGAACATTTCCTCGATGCGCACATTGCTGGCCGTCTGGTGCAGGGCGCGGTCCAGGTCCATGCCCGCGCGCACCAGCGATGCCGAGCGCTCCAGCTGGCCGCGCAGCGGCGCCTCGGTGGTGGCAATCGCAAGCTGGAAGGCCGCCTGCGTGGAGTTGCCGATGGTGATCAGCCGCACCATCGCGTCGATGTACCCGGGCAGCTGGCTCACGAGCTTGCGGCGGAATTTCTGCAGCCGCAGCCAGACCGCGAAGGCTGCAAGAAGAACCAGGAGCGCGAGCGTGCTCAAGCCCGACACCCAGCCGGCAAGCAGGCCGGCGAGTGCGGCCGCCGCCACGATGACGGCCAGCCCCAATGCGGCCATGCGGGGGGCGACCACGCCTATCAGCCACTCGGGAAGGGCCTTTTCGAGCAACCCGGCGGGTGCGGCGGCCGGGGTGCCTGCGTCGGCGTTGAGCCATGGGTCCGAGGTCACGCCCGCCATGAGGTTGTCGTTGGCCGGGTCCCGCAGAGGGATGGGCATCGGCGCCGGTGAGCCGGCGGCCGTGCTGGCCTGGATCTGCTGGTTCAGGTGCCGCGCGGCGGCCTGGCGTGCCTGGCGGCCCTTGGCCCATTGCCACAGCAGCAGCCCCGCGGCTGCGAACAGCAGCGCGAGGCAGGCCACCGCGAGCAGCATTTCACGCACGGTTGTTGTCTCCCTGCTGCCCGCGCGTCAGTGATTGCCTGAAGCGCGTGATCTTGGGCGAATGCGGCGCAATGCCCAGCGATATCCAGCGGTCGCGCTCCTCGCCGTCGGGCGACGTGATGGGCTCGTAGCGGTAGAGCTCCTGCATGGCCACCACGTTGTCGTTGACACCCGTGACTTCGCTCAGCGAGAGGATGCGGCGCTGCCCGTTCGAAAGGCGGCCGATCTGCACGATGAAATCGATGGCGTTGGCAATCTGCCGGCGCAGGCTCACTTCGCTGCCCTGGTAGCCCGCAAAGCCCGCGAGCATTTCAAGGCGGTACAGGCATTCGCGCGGCGAGCTGGCGTGAATGGTGCCCATCGAGCCTTCGTGCCCCGTGTTCATTGCCTGCATCATCTCGATCACTTCGGCGCCGCGCACCTCGCCCACGATGATGCGGTCTGGCCGCATGCGCAGGCTGTTGCGCAGCAGGTCGCGAATGGACACCACGCCGGTGCCGTCGAATCCGCCCGGGCGGCTTTCAAGGCGCACCACATGGCTGGTGCCAAGCGAAAGCTCCGCCGTGTCTTCGATGGTGATGACGCGCTCGCGCGGCGGAATGAAGGTGGCCAGCGCATTGAGCAGCGAGGTCTTGCCCGAACTGGTGCCGCCGCTCACAAGAATGTTGCAGCGTGCGCGAACGGCAATCTCCAGCAGCTGCGCCATGCCCGCGTCGAAGGTGCCGAGCTTCACCATGTCGGCCGGCGTGAGCGGTTCCTTGCGGAACTTGCGGATCGAAACCGAGAGTCCGTCGATCGCGAGCGGCTCGATGATCACGTTGATGCGTCCGCCGTCCGGCAGGCGTGCGTCGACCATCGGGTTGGATTCGTCCAGCCGCCGGCCGAGCGGCGCGAGAATGCGGCGCACGATGCGCATCACGTGCTCCGCATCGGCAAAGCGCACCGTCTCGCGCTCGAGCATGCCGTGGCGCGACACGTACACGTTCTGGTAGCCGTTGATCAGGATGTCTTCCACCGCCGAATCGTTGAGCAGGTCTTCCAGCGGCCCAAAGCCCGCAAGCTCCTTGGTCAGCGCGTCGGAGATGAGCTGCATCTCGCGGTCGTTGATCGGCACACGGCGCAGCCGCACGAAGCTGTCGACCTCGAGTTCGACGAACTGCTGGATGGATGCGCGCGACCAGCGGCCGAACTCCGCGCCGAGCTCTTCGATGCGGCTCAGCAGATGGTCGTGCGTCCAGCTCTTGATGTCCTGGAACTGCTGGGAGTTGATGAACGCCTGGTCATCGTCGGCGAATTCGAGATCGTTGGACATAAGGGCGGTTCAACCTTCACTAGAGCTTTTCCAGAAACCGGCAAGTCGCGGTATTCGCGCGGCCCATCTGGATTCCCTGGCCGGCGGCTGGCCTGTGCCGGACACGAGTTCCTGGTGCAGGCCGCGCGCGAGCTCGGCCACCGCTTGCGAGTAGGCGTCGCTGCGCGCGGTGCGCACCAGCATTTCGCCGCGGCTTGCCGCCGCCAGCAGTTGCGTGCTGCGCGCCGGCACCACATGGTGCAGCGGCAGTTCGAGCCGCTCGGCAACGTCCTTGGCAGACAGGCCCACATGGCCGTCGAACTTGTTGACCACCAGCGACAGCCGCTCGGTCTCCACGCCGCGCGTGCGCAGTTCCTTGAGCATGGTCGCCGTGGAAACGATGGCGCCTATGCTCTGGTCGCACACGACCCAGCTGCGCGGCGCCGCCTTCACCGTCTGCGCGACGAAGTCGAGGGTCGAAAAGCCCCCGAGATCGGCGATCTGGAAATCGAAGAAGTCGCCGAGCCGCTTGATCAGCGCCACCGAATCCGCATGCGAGATCTCGCGCACCTGCGCAAGGCTCGCAGGCAGAGGCAGCACGGCCACGCCGCTCGCGTGGTGGGCCAGTGCGGTTTGCAGCAGCGTCTGGTCGAGGCGGCGCAGGTTGCGCACGCCGTCGACAAAGCTGAAACCGCTTTGCGTGTCGAGATAAAGCAGTCCGTCGCGCGCCGGAAGCCCGAGGTCGAGCAATGCGACACCGCCGCGCGTGTTGCGGCCGGCCTGGGGCAGGGCGCCGGCCTGGCACAGCTGGTCCTTGAGCACGAGCGACAGGCTGGCCGCGAGCGTGGTCACGCCAATGCCGGCACGGGCGCCCAGCAGCGCCAGCGTGCGTCCGCGCGTGCGGCCCGGCAGGCTGCTCTGGCGATCGAGCAGCTTGCGCAGCGTGTTGACCGCATCCGTCGGCGGCGCGGCCATGTCCACGAAGTCGTCCACGCCGGCGCGCAGCGCAGCCAGCATGGAAGCGGGCTCTGCCGAAACGCCCGTGGCCAGCACCGGCAGCGTCGGCCATTCGCGCTTGAGGCGCTGGTGAAGCTCGCTTGCCGCCGCGGCGTGGTCGCCCGAAAAATCGAGAAACACCGCGGCGGGGCCGAGCATGGCCATGCGCTCGTCCAGCGACTTGGCCTCGGCGGGAAGGTTCACCACCGTGCCCAGCCGGGCGAGTGCGTCGGTCAGCCAGTTGATGTGGCCGCTGTTGGGCGATGCGAAGAGATAGGTCTCCGCACCGGTCTCTGGAAGGCTGTCGCGGGGAGCGTTCATGGCGTCTGCCACCGGATCTGTGGGGTTTGTTTCAGTCAACGTGAGAAGCCCGGAACAGTGGTGCCCGAAGCGGGCCCCAGAAGGTGGGCGCGCCACACGGGGCCGTCGCGCTGCTCGGCGCCGCCAGGCAGATACGGGGCGAGATCGGTGCCGCGCGCAATCGGCTTCACCAGGTGCGGCGTGACGAGGATCACCAGCTCCTTCTCGCTCATCTGGTACTTGTTCTGCTTGAAGAAGGTTCCGAGCACCGGGATGTCGCCGAGCAGCGGAACCTTGTCGGCGTTCGACGTGGTGGTGCGGCTCACGAGGCCGCCGATGATGAAGCTCTCGCCGTCGCCGAGTTCCACCGTGGTGTCGGCACGCCGCGTGCTGATGGCGGGCACGGCCACGCCGCCGATGCTGAGCGAGTTGGTGTAGTCCAGGTCGCTGGCCTCCGGCGCCACCTTGAGCACGATGCGGTCGTTCGACAGCACCGTGGGCGTGAGGGTGAGGCCGATGCCGAAGGGCTTGTATTCGATGCTCGTGGTGCCCAGGCCTTGGGGCGCCGGCACGGGCAGTTCGCCGCCCGCCAGAAAGCTTGCGCTCTGGCCCGACAGCGCCACCAGCGTGGGTTCGGCGAGCACGCGGGCCATACCGTTGCCCTCGAGAAAACCCACGTTCAGGCCGATGCCGGCCTTGCCGAAATTGAACAGCAGGCTGAATGCCTGCGCGAGGGGGTTGTTGTGTTCGCCGCTGAGCGAACCGTCGGGGGCGAACGAGGCCGAACGCAGCGACGACGGCGTGAACACGCCAAAGCTGAAGCCGTTGGAATTGGCGCGCGTGCTGAAGATGTTGAGGCCGGCCTGCTTGAGCACGCTGCGGTTGAACTCGACGATCTTGACTTCGACCTGCACCGTGTTGCTGCGCACATTGACCACGGAGCGATCGACCAGCGCCGACTTTTCTCCACCGGCCGACATGGCCGCATCGCGCGCCTCCTGGTGCGCTTCCATGCTGTTGAGCGAGCCATTGAGCGTGGAGGTGCGGCGCCGTACTTCGAGCGCATAGACGATGGCGTTGGCCTGGCCCTTTTCCCAGACCATGAGCGTGGTGCGGCCGGCCGCCTTGCCGGTGACGATGAGGCGCGCCGCCGGCGAGTTGGGCGTTTGGCGGGTGAGTGCAACGCCCGCCACGGTTTCGTCCGCAATGGCCATGCGCTCGATGCCCTTGCCGATCAGCAGTTCCTTTTGCGTGCCCGCATCGATGCGCAGTTGAAGCGCAGCGCGCGCAGGCGCCGCCGCTGCGTCGGCCGCGGTTGCGGGCGCCACCGCCCAGACGCCCGAGGCCAGCAGGCACAGCACCGCAAGGGTCGGGCGCATGGAGCGCGCCGTGCCGGTTGTTTTCGCACAGGGGGCGATCGTCATGGTGTTCGTTTCCTGGGTGGCTTGCATGTGCGTGCCACTGGTTGCTGATCAGTAGTTGATGGTTTCGCTGCGGTCGCCGCGAATGACCTCGACCTGCAGTCCGCCGCGGGGGGCGCCCGTGCGGGCCGGGGTATTTGCAGTGGCGGCCGCGGCGGCAACGGTTGGCACTCGCGAGTTGCCCGGCTTGCCGCCCGTGACGAAGTCGGCGGCGGTCATGCCGGCCTGGGCCCGGTCCAGGCCTTCGAGCGGGGCCCTGCGGGCGTCGCCGGCTTTTTGCGCCACCGGCTGCAGGGCCGTGGGCAGTTCGGCAAAAAGCTTCGGGTCGGGTTCCGACATGTCGGTCGGGTTGCGCAGCGCCAGAAGCAAGCGGCCGCTGCTCTCGGCGAGCGTCAGCCGGTTGATGTCGTCCACGGGCACGGCGAGCACGGCGGTGCGGGCTGCCTCGGCGCGCTGGGCCTGCTGCTGGGCTGCGCCGTTCTTGTCCATTCCGGAGGGCATGCCGTCGATGGAGGCGCCGCCGTAGGCCAGCACGCGCTTGCGCGACAGGAGCAGGCGCGCCTGGCTGCGGTCGATGTCCTTGCCGTCGGACTTGAGCATGAGGAAGACATCGACGAAGTCGCCGGGCCGTACCTTGTTGCCCACGCCCATGACCTCGTCGGCCTTGATGGCGACCGCTCGTTCGCCTTCGCCGACGCGCAGGGCCAGGCCGGAAACCAGTTGGCCTTCGACCAGCGGCGTGCCCTCGCCCAGGTCGATCACGGGCACCCGGCCCGCGAGTTGAGCCGTCTCCTGAAAAGCGCCCGCGGGATTGATCGTGAGGCGTTCGACGCGTAGCGCATCGGCCGGTATCGCGCGGCCAGCGGGGAGCGGCTTGGACGCCACGACCACCCTGAACGTTTGCGCCTGGGCCGTCTTGGCCGGGGCGGCCGTCGAAGGGGCGACTGCAACCGGCGGTGGCGGCTGCCGGCTGAGCAGCCATGCATAGCCGCCGAGCGCGAGGGCCAGGAGCACGAGGACGGCGGCAACGATTTTGGTGAGATTGATCATGGGCGGCAGGGCAAGGAAGGGGGCCATTCGAGAGTCATCGATGAACAACTCGTGGTGACGGGGCGGCTAGCTACCCTGTCGACCCCAAACCATCCACACCGCGGCGGCCAGCGCGAGGTAGGCCGCATAAGGAATAAATCGAACCCGGGTGGGCGCAGGCTGGCCCTCCGGCGAAGACGATGGCCCGAAGAGCGCCAGCGAAAGCCGGGGCAAAACGGGCCAGCGCTGAAGAGCGAGCCAAAGCGCGGCGTGAAGACCGGCGAGCAGGCTGCCGATGAGCCATATGGCCGGCAAAGCCGAAAGGCCCACCCAGAGTCCGAGAGCTCCGGCGAACTTCACGTCGCCGGCTCCCATGACTCGGAGTGCGTAGAAAAGCAGCAGAAAGCCGAAGCCGGTGGCTGCGCCGAGCAGGGCGGCAGTCCAGTCTTGCTCGATGGGAGCCATTCCCGTTGCCAGTGCCGCAAGAGCGAGGAAGGCGCTTGCAACCACAAGCCAGTTGGGAACGCGGCGCTGCCGGAAGTCATAGATGGCAATGAGTAGCAACCAGATGAACAAGGCTGATTTCATTGCTTGTGCAGTAACTCAAGCGGCTGCGATGGCTGTTTTAATGTTTGTCCAAATGGTCGACAGATTTGCGCCGATTCCGTCGGTTCCGGTAATGGCCGTGATCATCACAACCGAAATCAGTCCCGCAATGATTCCGTATTCAATTGCGGTGGCGCCTTCTTCGTCACGCAAAAAACGATTAATTGAATTGAGCATGATTTACCCCTTTTAAAAGTTGTTAACAGCGACTGGCACGGTGAATGTTATACAGCGTAACTCGGTGTATCAAGGAGGTGAACCCGTGAGGCACTGCCTTTCCTGTGCTAGTAAGAAGGCGTAAGCAGGATGGCGGCCAGCCTCCTGCCGCATTCATGGACGTTGTTGCTTCAGAGGGGAGCAGGCGTCTTGAGGTCGCATTCTTCCCTCTGTGGAAGAGCGCCCGTATCCCATGAATGTGGGACGCGCGTTACGGCCTCGCGGAACGTGCGAAAGATTCTTGTTACGGGAACAAATGGGTTACGTGTTACGTAACGCAGACGGTGTGAAGCCAGATGTAACACCCAAGTTTGGTGTTCCGTCTGAGGAAAAAATCACATTTTTCGGGCACAACCCCGTCGGCAGGAGGGCCTAAGTGGGTACCTAGCCCAGTACTTCTTCGTAAAAAAGCTTCCAATCGCTGCCTTGGCGCAGCCAGTATTGGCGGCGTGTACGCCCGCTCTTTTCGCCTTCGAACACCTCGCCGAAGGTGGCGACCATGGTGTCGTCGCCGTCGCGCCAATGCAGATAAGACACATCCTTGAACTGGACGCGCTTGCCTTGGGCGTATTCCACCTCGTCGTGCAGGGCTGCAAATCCTTCCGTGGATTTTTTATTGTTGCTGCGCTGGAAATCCGGCAAATAGAATTTCTTCAGTTGCGCTTCATTGCCGTTGGCCCGCGCCTCTTTCCAGGCCGCGATGGTGCTTGTGAACGCCTGTGCTTCCTTTTCGGCCTGCGGCGGCGAGATCCATTGCAGGCTGCGCGCCGTGATCACCGGCGTGGCGCCGATCTGCACTTTGCGCAGCAATTGCTTCAGGTCGGGGTTGGCCATGACCACGCAGCCGTCGCTGGCCTGCGGTGCGCGGGCAAACTGCTGCGACGGGGTGCCGTGCAGCCATATGCCGCCGCCGGTCTTGCCGCGCCGCACGTCATATGGGTTGGGGTAGTTGATGGGCAGCGCCCCGGCGCCGTAGAAGTCGCGCAGCGACTTGGGGTCGAGGCTGCTGGTGATGTAGTACACCCCCAGCGGCGTGCGTGCGTCGCCTTCGGTGGCCTTGTCGATGCCCGACTTGCCGACCGACACGTAGTAATCGGCCACGAGCTGCAGTCCCTTGTCGGAGTTCTCGAGCAGGTAAAGCCGCGAGCGCGAGGCGTCGACCGCAATGGCATAGCGGCTGCGCGTGGAGAGCGCCAGGAACTGCGAGGGCACCGTGCCGGCCGGCGGCCTTTCGCGCAGCGCCTGCAGGCGCCGGCGGGATTCTTCGCGCAGGTCGGCCATGGCCGGATCGCCGCGCAGCCGCGCAATGCCGGCGTCGGAGAAGGCGTGCCCTGGGGGCACTTGCGTTGCCAGCAGGTCGGCATAGACGAGCTGGGCGAGTTGGAAGTTGGGATAGTCGCGCACCAGGTCGCGTGCTTTTGCGAGCGCGGGCCGGGTCTTGCCGCGGCCGAACAGCTCGTAGACCGCAATCAGGCGGGCTTCGGCGCCGGTGGCTTCCTGGATGGCGGCCGATGAAGATGCGGCCGCTTTACGCGGGGCGGGCTTGGCCGCTGCCGTTCTGGTTGCCGCCGCGGAGGCCTTCCTGGTGCCGGCTTTTGCTGCCTTGCCGGCCCCGTGTGCTGCCGTGCGCCCGGCGCCAGCCGCCTTGGCCTTCGCACTGCCGGCCTTGTTGCTGCCCGATTGGGCCTGCGTCGACGCGCTGGCCGCGCCGGGCGCCGCCAGCAGCAGGGCCGATGCCGCCAGGAGTGCGGCAAGCCTTGTCCGGCCGCGTTGCAGCGGAGAGGTCTGTGGCCGGGCGTGCCGGACGATGTCCGCCACTATCCGCCGACGCTTTCCTTGCGAATTTGCCATTGGTTGCCGGAGCGCTGCAGCTCCAGCGTCTTGCGGCTCGAGATGTTGAGGCTGTCGGCGCGGTAGATCTGCCGGAACTTGGCGGTGGCCACTTGCCCGTTGACGTTGATCACCAGGTTCTCGATGTTCACGCTGATGCTCGACTTGCCGACGATGCGCGCGCGGCGCTCTTCTTCCCAGCTCTTGCGGCTTTGTCCGCCGCCGGGGTTGAAGTCGGGCCCGTAAGCGGCGAGATAACGGTCCATGTCCTGGCCCGCCCACGCAGAAGCCCATCCGCGCACGGCCGATTCGACTTCAGCTGCCGCAGCGGGAGAGGCTGCGGCCGGCGCGGGTGTGGGTGCCGGTGCCGCCGCGGATGCAGCCGTAGATGTCGAAGCTGGCGGTGCCGAAGCTTCCGGCGCCTTGGCGACCACCGCGGGCGCCGGTGCGGGGGGCACTGCCTTGGCGACCGGAGCGGGTGCGGGCGCGGGCACCGGTGCCGCTGCGACGGGTGCCTTTACCACGGGAGCGGGCGCGGGCGCGGCTGTGGCCGCTACGGTTGCCGCGGGCTTGCCGCCAGCCGGTGCGGGAGTGAACAAGGTACGGATCACCGCGAGCTTGGGTTGCACCGCCGTGTTGTTCTGGTCGAGCTGCAATGCCTTGCTGTAGGCCTGGCTGGCCAGCCGCGCGTACACATCGCCCAGGTTTTCTTGCGCCGTGGCGTAGCTGGGGTTGGTGCGAATCGCGCTTTCGAGCGCGCTGCGCGCCTTGTCGAACTGGTTCTGGCTCGCGTAGATCACCGCCAGGTTGTTGTAGGGCTCGGGCAGCTCGGGTGCGTCTTGCGTGAGTTGCGTAAAAGCCGCAATGGCTTCGGCGCGCTTGCCGGTGTCGAGCTGGATCACGCCCTTGAGAAAACGCATCTGCGGATCCTTCGGCTTGTCCTTCAGGAAGGCGTCGGCGCGGCCCATGGCCTCGTCGAGCTTGCCGGCCTGCATGAGCCGGTCGACTTCGTCGTGCTCGGCCGCGGCGATCACAGGCAGTGCCATGCCGCAGGCCGTTGCCAGGAGCAGGGCGCGCACGGCAGGAGTAAGGCTGAAACGGGCGCGCGGGAGGGGGCTCTTGGGCATTGCGGACGAGGCCTCGTAGGAGGGAAAGGGAGATGCGGCAGGGATTGTATGTGGGCGGTTAACTTACGGATACATCGGCAATTCCAAGGGCCAATGCACCGAAATACGCATCCGTCAACATGCCATTGCATGCCCACATCCATGAATACGCATCGACTTGCGCAACACAGCACGATCATGTAACGTTGTGTAAGCAGATTGTCAGCAATCTCCCAGTTCCTTCACTCTCTGGAGCCACCTTGAAGATCACCAAACGCCGCTTGCTGGAAAGCGGCGCAGCAGCATTTGCCGCGTCGCTTTTTGCGCCGGGTTCCTTGGCGCAGCAGCGCACCGCAGCCGGCGCGGCCGGCGGCGACGCGTGGCCCACCAAGCCTGTTCGCATCCTCGTGGGCTTTCCCGCCGGTGCATCGCCCGACCTTGCGGCGCGCGCCATCGCCGAGCCGCTGTCGAAGATCCTGCGCCAGCCGGTCACGGTCGAGAACAAGCCGGGTGCCAGCGGCAACCTCGTGGCCGACCAGGTGGCCAAGGCGACTGACGACCACACTATCGGCGCTTTGATCAACGGCAATCTCACCATTGCGAAGCTGCTCAACCCCAAGCTCAGCTTCGATCCCGAGAAAGACTTCCTGCCGGTCGGCATGATCGGCACCGCGCCGCTGGTGCTCGTGGTTTCGGGCAACGCGCCCGGCAAGACCGCGGCCGAGCTGCTGCTGTGGACGCGCAATCTGAGCAGCAGCGGCAAGTACGGCACGCCGGGCGTGGGCACGGTGGGCCATCTGGGCATGGAACTCATCAAGAGCCGCGCCGCCATTACCGCGCAGCACAAGCCCTACACCGGTAACCCGCAAGTCATTGCCGGCCTGCTGGCAGGTGAGATCCAGCTCGCGCTGCTGCCGCCCGGCCTGGCACTGCCGCATGTGAAGTCGGGAAAGATCAAAGCCATTGGCGTGACCTCGCCCGAGCGCAGCCCCTTGGCCAACGAGCTTCCCACCATTCGCGATGCCGACGTGCGCGGCGCCGACCTCGAGATCTGGACCGCGCTGGCTGCGCCCGCAGGCATGAAGCCGGCTGCCGTTGCCAAGCTCAATGCGGCGCTGGTCGAGGTGACCAGCTCGCCCGAGGTGAGCCAGGCGCTGCTGAAGACCGGCTGGCAAGCGCAGCCGGGCACGCCCGATGCGCTCGCCAAGCGCATGCGCTCCGACACGGCCCGCCTCGGCGGCGTGATCATCATGAAGGGCATTCAATCAGAGGGCTAGCACGCCCTCCGATGCGCCTAAAGCAGTTGGGAGACCTTCTTCGCGGCGTCGACCAGCGCCGGGAGCATGGTCTCCTGCATCACCTTGGCGCTGGTGCGGTTGGCCTGGCCGCTGATGTTCAGTGCCGCAACCATGCGGCCCTGGCGGTTGACGATGGGGGCGGCCACCGAGATCAGGCCTTCTTCGAGCTCCTGGTTCACAAGGCACCACTGCTGCCTGCGCGCCTGTGCCACCTTGGCCATGAGCGCATCGATGTCGGTCACCGTGTGCTTGGTGAGGGCCTCGATGTTCGAGGCTTCGAGCCGCGCGCGCACCTCGTCGTCTTGGAGGTCGGCCAGGAGCAGCCTGCCCAGTGAAGTGCAGTACGCAGGCAACCTTGAGCCCACGCCCAGGCTGATGTGCATGATCTTCTTGGTCGGCACGCGCATCACGTAGACGATGTCGGTCGCATCCAGCACGGCGGCCGAGCAAGACTCCTGCACCTCTTGCACCAGCGCTTCCATCACCGGTTCGGCGCGGTTCCATATCGGCATCGACGAGAGGTATGCAAAACCCAGGTCGAGGATGCGCGGCGTGAGCGTGAAGAGCTTGCCGTCGGTCACCACATAGCCCAGCGTCTGCAGCGTGAGCAGAATGCGCCGCGCGCCGGCCCGCGTGAGCCCGCTCGCGGCCGCTACCTCGCTCAGCGTCTGCCGGGGGGCGCTTTCGCTGAACGAGCGAATCACCTGCAGGCCGCGCGCAAACGACTGCACGTAGCTGTCGCCGGGGGCGGGTGCCTCGGGGGTCTTGGGCGTACCGGTTTTCAGAGCGTGGGTTGCCATGCGGGGTGATCCTCTTTAGAATTCATTATACGAACAAATGTTCTTTAGACGAACAAATCAGCGGTTCGCAGAATCGATCGGGTCGCCCGAGCGGATCGCAGGCAGTTCGGTTTCTTTCTTCACTCCCGGAGACAGGCTTCATGATCAACAAGATCGCGCGCTCGGTCGCCGATGCCCTTGAAGGCATCCAGGACGGCGCCACGGTTCTCATCGGCGGCTTCGGCACCGCCGGCATTCCCGGCGAACTCATCGACGGCCTCGTCGAGCAGGGCGCCAAGGACCTCACCGTCGTCAACAACAACGCCGGCAACGGCGAGACCGGCCTGGCGGCGCTGCTCAAGGCGGGCCGCGTGCGCAAGATCATCTGCAGCTTTCCGCGCCAGGCCGACAGCCAGGTGTTCGACGGGCTCTACCGCAGCGGCAAGCTCGAGCTCGAACTGGTGCCCCAAGGCAACCTGGCCGAGCGCATTCGCGCGGCCGGCGCCGGCATTGGCGCTTTCTTCTGCCCCACGGGCTACGGCACGCAACTCGCGGGCAACCGCGAAACGCGCGAGATCGACGGCAAGCAATATGTGCTCGAGTACCCCATTCACGGCGACGTGGCGCTCATCAAGGCCGAGCGCGGCGACCGCTGGGGCAACCTGGTCTACCGCAAGGCCGCGCGCAACTTCGGCCCCGTGATGGCCATGGCTTCCAAGAAGACCATTGCCACCGTGCACGACATTGCCGAACTCGGCACGCTCGACCCCGAGACCATCGTGACCCCGGGCATCTTCGTGCACCAGGTGGTGCGCATCGAACGCGTGGCGACGCAAGCCGGCGGCTTCAAGAAGGCGGCATGACCATGAGCAACACCACATACACACGTCGCACCAAGGACCAGCTCGCCGCCCGCGTGGCGCAGGACATCTTCGACGGCGCCGTCGTCAACCTCGGCATCGGCCAGCCCACGCTGGTGGCCAACCATCTGCCGAAGGGCCGCGAGGTCATCCTGCAAAGCGAGAACGGAATTCTCGGCATGGGCCCCGCGCCTGCGGCCGGCGAAGAAGATTACGACCTCATCAACGCCGGCAAGCAGCCCGTCACGCTGCTGCCGGGCGGCTCGTTCTTTCACCATGCCGACAGCTTCGCGATGATGCGCGGCGGCCACCTCGACATTTGCGTGCTCGGCGCCTTCCAGGTGTCGGCCACGGGCGACCTTGCCAACTGGCACACGGGTGAGAAAGACGCCATTCCTGCCGTGGGCGGCGCCATGGACCTGGCCATCGGCGCGAAGCAGACCTGGGTGATGATGGACCTGCTCACCAAGCAGGGCACGAGCAAGCTGGTGCAGGAATGCACCTATCCGCTCACCGGCATCGGCTGCGTGAAGCGCGTGTACTCCGACCTTGCTACGCTCGAATGCACCCCCCAGGGCCTGAAGCTCGTCGACCTGGTCGAAGGCCTCAGCCGCGAAGAGCTCGAGAAGCTCGTGGGCCTTCCCATTGCCGCATGAAGCGGATTCATTCACCTTTGAGACAAAAGACATGACCAACCAAGCCTTCATCTGCGACGCCGTTCGCACCCCGTTCGGCCGCTACGGCGGCTCACTCAGCAGCGTGCGCACCGACGACCTCGGCGCCGTGCCGCTCAAGGCGCTGATGGAACGCAACAAGAACGTCGACTGGCAAGCCGTGAGCGACGTGCTCTACGGCTGCGCCAACCAGGCCGGCGAAGACAACCGCAACGTGGCGCGCATGTCGGCGCTGCTGGCGGGCCTGCCGATCGAACTCGGCGGCGCCACCATCAACCGCCTGTGCGGCTCGGGCCTCGATGCCGTGGGCACCGCGGCGCGCGCCATCCGCGCGGGCGAGGCGGGCCTCATGATTGCAGGCGGCGTGGAAAGCATGAGCCGCGCACCCTTCGTCATGCCCAAGGCCGAAAGCGCCTTCAGCCGCAACAACGCGGTGTACGACACCACCATCGGCTGGCGCTTCGTCAACAAGCTCATGAAGGCGCAGTACGGCGTCGACTCCATGCCCGAAACGGCTGAGAACGTAGCCACCGACTACAAGATCGAGCGCGAGGCGCAAGACCTGATGGCGCTCAACTCGCAACTGCGCGCCGTGGCGTCGCAGAAGTCCGGCTTCTTCGATGCCGAGATCGTGCCCGTGACCGTGCCCCAGAAAAAGGGCGATGCGCTCATCGTCAACAAGGACGAGCATCCGCGTGAAACCAGCATGGAATCGCTCGCCAAGCTCAAGGGCGTGGTGCGCCCCGACGGCACCGTAACCGCCGGCAATGCCAGCGGCGTGAATGACGGCGCCTGCGCGCTGCTGCTGGCTGACGAAGCCAGCGCCGCGAAGCATGGCCTCACGCCGCGCGCCCGCGTGGTCGGCATGGCCACCGCCGGCGTTGCGCCGCGCATCATGGGCATCGGCCCCGCGCCCGCCACGCAAAAGGTGCTGGCGCTCACCGGCCTCACGATCGACCAGATCGACGTGATCGAGCTCAACGAAGCCTTCGCGGCCCAGGGCCTTGCCGTGCTGCGCCTGCTCGGCCTGAAGGACGACGACGCACGCGTCAACATCAACGGCGGCGCCATTGCGCTCGGCCACCCGCTGGGCGCCAGCGGGGCGCGCCTGGCCACCACCGCCGTCAACCAGCTGCACAAGGGCGGCGGGCGCTATGCGCTGTGCACCATGTGCATCGGCGTGGGGCAAGGCATTGCCGTGATCCTGGAACGCGTCTGATGGGCATCGCCCGACGCGATCTGCTGCTGGGCCTTCTGGCAGCGGCGGGCGTGCCCGCGCATGCGCAGCAGGCCGCCAGCAAGCCCATCCGCATCGTCGTGCCCTTTGCGGCCGGCGGCGGCAACGACGTGTTCGCGCGCCAGATGGCCAAGGGCCTCGGCGAAGTGCGCAAGTCGGGCGTCATCGTCGACAACAAGCCGGGCGCGGGTGGCAACCTCGGCACCGAGCAGGTGGTGCGCAGCGCACCTGACGGCAGCACACTGCTGCTCGGGCATACGGGCACCGTGTCGATCAATCCCGCCCTCTACAAGGGCCTGAAGTTCGATGCGCGCAAGGACCTGCTGCCGGTCGCGATGTTCGCCTCGTCCGCGCTGGTGCTCGTGGTGCCTGCTGCGTCGAAGGTGCGCCGCGTGGCTGACCTCGTCGCCGAAGCCAAGGCGCGGCCGGGCCTGCTCGACTACGCATCGAGCGGCAGCGGCACAGGCGGCCACCTGACCGGCGAGTTCTTCGCGCAGCGCACGGGCAGCAAGCTCAATCACATTCCCTACAAGGGCACCAACCCCGCGCTCACCGACCTCGCGGGCGGGCAGGTTCAGATGATGTTCAGCGTCATTCCGCCCGCGCTCGCGCTGGTGAAAGGCGGCCGGCTGCGTGCCATTGCAGTGACCGGCACCAAGCGCTTGCCCACGCTGCCCGATGTGCCCACCGTGGCCGAGTCGGGCCTGCGCGAGCTTGCGGGCTTCGAAAGCACGCTCACCTACGGCGTGCTTGCGCCGCGCGGCACGCCTGACGCGTTCGTGAAAGAGCTGTCGGCGCAGATGCTCCAGGTGGCGGGCGGCGCCGAATTCCAGTCGCGCCTCGATGTGGAGGGCGCCGTGCCGTTGCTCGGCGGTCCGGCCGAATACGCCGCACTCATCGCAAGGGAGAGTGCGCTGTGGGCCGGCATCGTCAAGGCGTCGGGCGCTTCGGTCGATTGATTCTGCGCGGCCGCCGCCGCACGCGCGACCGCTTCTCTTTTCTTCAATAACTAGTCGGAGACTTCTCGCATGACCTTTTTCCGTTCGCCGGTTTCGCGCCGCGCCGTCGCAGCCGCCGTGCTCGCACTCACCGCCGGTAGCCTGCTGCCGATGACCGCCGGCGCGCAGCAAGCCGCATTTCCCACCAAGCCGGTGCGCATCATTACGCCGTTCCCGGTCGGTGGCGGCCCCGACGGCGTGGCCCGCCTTGTGGCCGACAAGCTCTCGCGCGCATGGGGCCAGCCGGTGGTGGTCGAGAACCGCCCGGGCGGCAACGGCTTCATCGCCATCGACGCATTCAAGCGCGGCGCCAAGGACGGGCACGACATCATCGTGCTGGACAACGTGCACCTGGCCGCGTACCCCGCGCTGTTCAAGAAGCTGCCCTATGACGCCGGCAAGGACTTCGACGCGCTGCTGCCTCTCTTCAAGACCTACTTCTTCTTTACCGTTGCCACCAACAGCAAGTACAAGACCATTGGCGACCTGATTGCAGACGCCAAGGCCAACCCGGGCAAGCTCGACTACGGCTCATGGTCGGTTGGCAACCCCGTGCACCTGGGTTCGGAACTCTTCGAGTCGGCCACCGGCACGCAGATGGAGCACGTGATCTACAAGGAAACCACGCAGCTCTACACCTCGGTGGCCACCGGCGAACTGGCCTTTGCGCTTGGCAGCAGTGCCACCGCCGGACCGCTGCAGCGCGCCAACAAGCTCCGCTTCCTGGCCGCGGCAGCGCCTGCGCGCGTAGCCGCCTTCCCCGACGTGCCGACCGTCGCCGAATCGGGCGGTCCGAAGGGCTTCGAGGTGATCGGCTGGAACGCCATTGCGGTGCCCAAGGGCCTGCCTGTTGCAGTCACCGAGAAGATCAAGCGCGACATCGAAAAGGGCCTGGCCGAACCCGATGTGCAGGAAAAGTTCAAGAGCTTCGGCTATGAGCCGTTTCCGACCACGCGGCCGCAGTTCGACGAGTTCGTCGCAAGCGAAACGAAGCGGTTCGGCGATGTGATCCGCAAGGCGAACGTTTCGCTGGATTGAGCGTTCGCAGGGCGGGCGGCTCCGCCTTGTGAAACGTAGTGTGTTGATTTTCTGCCTTGATACATAGGCATACGCAATACGCATCGAGGGCCTGGCGGGCGGAAAACAATCCGCTCGTCAACAACCCGCGCCCATGCGCATTGCTCCAAGGAAATCACCATGAAGCTCCCCCGCGTTGCCGTTGCTTCGGGCATTGCCGCGGCCATCGCCGCATCGGTGGCTGCCCTGGCGTTTGCCGCGCCGCAGCTCGGCGCCAATGCATCCGCCGGCCTTGCGCGCCCAGCGCCCGAGTTCCAGAACATCGACACGTGGCTCAACTCGCCGCCGCTCAAGCTGGAAGCGCTGCGCGGCCAGGTGGTGCTGGTCGACTTCTGGACCTACACCTGCATCAACTGCCTCAACCACCTGCCGCACGTGAAAGAGTGGCACGAGAAGTACAAGGACAAGGGCCTGACCGTGGTGGGCGTGCACACGCCCGAGTTCGCGTTCGAAAAGTCGACCAAGAACGTGAAAGACGCCATCCAGCGCCTGCAGATCAGGCACGCGGTGGCGCAGGACAACAGCTACGGCACTTGGCGGGCCTTCAACAACCAGTACTGGCCTGCCGTGTACCTGATCGACAAGCAGGGCCGCATCGCCTATTCGCACTTCGGCGAAGGCAGCTACGGCGCCACCGAGAAGAAAATACAGGCGCTGCTTGCGGAACCTTCGGGCGTTGCGGCCACTGCCCCGGTGCCGGGCGGGAGCGTCAAATGAAGAAGCTCTGGTTTGCGCTGCTTTTTTTTGCCGGCGGCGTGGCGCACGAGGTGCGCAACCCGACCAACTGCCAGTGCATTGCCTCGGTCAGTCTTTCGCCTCGACAGACGAAGCGAGGACGTAGCCTTCGCTGCGCACGGTCTTGATGTAGCGCGGCTCGCGCGCATCGTCGCGCAGCCGCTGCCGCAGCCGGCTCACCAGCAGGTCGATGGAGCGCTCGAAGAGCTCGGCTTCGCGGCCCTGGGTCAGGCTCAGCAGCTGGTCGCGGCTCAGCACCTTCTGCGGGTGGTCCAGAAAAACGCGCAGCAGCCGGTACTCGGCGCCGCTCAGCGCCACCATCACGCCGCTTTCGTCGATCAGGTGGCGGGCCACGGTGTCGACCTCCCATTCGCCGAATGCCAGCTTCTGCGCGGGCTCGGCGGCATTCATGTTGGGCGGCAGCATGCGGGTGCGGCGCATCACGGCACGTAGACGCGCGAGCAGTTCGCGCGCGGAAAAAGGCTTGGCCAGGTAGTCGTCGGCGCCCATCTCCAGGCCCAGGATACGGTCGGCCTCCTCGCTGCGCGCGGTCAGCATGAGGATGGGCGTGGCCTTGTACTTGCCGGTGCGCAGGTCGCGGCACAGCGTGAGCCCGTCTTCGCCGGGCAGCATCAAATCGAGAATGATCAGGTCGAACGGGCCCGACTCTTCCAGCGCGGCGCGCATGTGCCGGCCGGTGGGCACCGCGACCACCCGCAGGCCGTTCTTCACCAGGTAGGTGGTGAGCAGCTCGCGGATTTCCCGGTCGTCGTCGACGATGAGGATGTGATCGGAAGTCTTGGGTGTCATGGCAGTGAGAAGAAGGTATGGCGCGGAGGCGCCGCAGCCGCAATGTAGCGTCACCGCCGCCCGAAGACGGGGGACAGTGAAACGTAGTGTGTGGATTTCTTGCGCGGATACATAGGCATACGCAATGCGGGTCGGCAGGGCAGGGGCAGCCCAACAATCCGTTCGTTCGCAAACCAACGTATGTCAACCTCCATCAAGGAATCACCATGACCCGCATCGAAAAAGTCCTCTACACCGGCAAGACCCACACCTCTTCGGGCGGCCGCGACGGCGAAGCGCGCAGCTCCGACGGCCGCCTGGACATCAAGCTCTCTTCGCCCGGCAGCGCCGGCGCTGGCACCAACCCCGAGCAACTGTTTGCCGCCGGCTGGTCCGCCTGCTTCATCGGCGCCATGGGCAAGGCGGCCGGCAAGATGAAAGTCACGCTGCCGCCCGACCTGGCTGTGGACGCCGAAGTCGACCTGGGCGTGGCCGGCAACGAGTACTTTCTGCAGGCGCGCCTGAACGTGAGCCTGCCGGGCCTGGACCGCGAAGTGGCACAAGCCCTGACCGACGCGGCGCACCAGACCTGCCCATACTCCAAGGCCACCCGAGGCAACATCGACGTTGCCATCAACCTGGTGTGACCCGGTCACGCCGCCCATAGAAGAAAGCGCCCATGCCCACTCCCGCGAACCTTTCTGCGAACACGGCCCGTGCCGCGAATGCCGCAAGTGCCGCCAAGGGGTGGCGCAGGCTGCTGCCGGATTCGCTGTTCTACCGCGTGACGCTGATCATCGTGGTGGGCCTGGCCGTTGCGCAACTGCTCACTTTCGCCGCGATTCGCTACGAGCGGAACATGGCGCTTCGCGAGCTGATGATGATCGGCATCGAGCGCGACATCGCCAGCTCGGTCGCCATTCTCGATCGCCTTCCCGCAGCGGAGCGCGCAAGCTGGCTCGATCGGCTGGAGCGGCGCAACTACCGCTTTGTGCTGGGCGGCAGCGCGGAGGGTACCGAGCCCGGCTCGCCCGCTTCGCGCCAGTTTGCCGCCGCCATCGTAGAAGCGATGCGCCCCTTCGAGATCGTCAAGGTGGGTGAGGTGGCCTGGCCGCCCGAGGGGCTGCAAATCCAGGTGCGGCTGGGTGACGGGTCTTCCGTGGTGGTGCATGCCAGGCGCGTGGGCATGCCTGTGTCGGGCTGGGTGATGTGGCTGCTTGTCGTTCAACTGCTGGTGCTGGCCGTTTGCGCCTGGTATGCGGTGAGGCTGGTCACGCGGCCACTTGCGCAGCTGTCCGCCGCGGCCGACGAGCTGGGCCCTGACCTCAAAGGCCAGGCGCTCGCGGAAGACGGGCCCAGCGAAGTCGCGCATGCGGCGCGCGCCTTCAACGCCATGCAGCAGCGCATCGCGGGCTACATGGCCGAGCGCGTCGAGATTCTTGCGGCCATTTCGCACGACCTGCAGACGCCCATCACGCGCATGCGCCTTCGCACCGACCTGATGGACAACGAGCACGACCGCGAGAAGTTCCGGCAAGACCTGGACGCCATGAACTCCCTTGTGCGCGAAGGCGTTACCTATGCACGCACGCTGCACGGCGCGACCGAGCCGCCGCTGCGCATCGATGCCGACGCGCTGCTCGAGAGCATGGTGGCCGACTACGAAGACGTGGGCCAGCAGGTGCGGCTCGAAGGCAAGGCCGGCGCGCCCATTGTGAGCCGCCCCAACGCGCTGCGCAGGATCTTGATGAACCTGATCGACAACGCGCTGAAGTTCGGCACCGACGTGCGCGTGCATGTGCATGCCGAGGGCGGCAAGCTGGTGGTTGCCGTGCTCGACAACGGACCGGGCATTCCGCCCGACGAGCTCGAGGCGGTGCTCAAGCCCTTCTACCGCGTCGAAAGCTCGCGCAACCGCAGCACCGGCGGCACCGGGTTGGGCCTGGCCATTGCGCACCAGCTTGCCATGGCCATGGGCGCCGAGCTCACGCTGAACAACCGCGCCGAAGGCGGGCTGGAGGCCCGGCTCACGCTGGGCGCCGCGCCCGCGCACTGAACACATCCTTTAACGGACGACCCCGATCATGCTCATCCTCCTCATTGCCTACCTGGGCGGGGTGCTCACCATATTGAGCCCCTGCATCCTGCCGGTGCTGCCTTTCGTGTTCGCACGCGCCGACCGTCCGTTTCGATCGCACGGCCTGCCGATGCTGCTGGGCATGGCGCTGGCCTTTGCCGCCGTTGCCACGCTGGCGGCAGTGGGTGGCGGCTGGATAGTTACGCTCAACGAATACGGGCGCTATGCCGCCATTGCGATGCTTGCGCTCTTCGGCGTCACGCTGCTGTTTCCGCGCATCGCAGACCGCATGAGCCGGCCCCTGGTGGCGCTGGGCGTGCGCATGTCCGAGCCGCAAGGCAATGCCATGCCGGGCTCCGTGTTCTCGCCGCTCATGCTGGGCGTGGGCACCGGCTTGCTCTGGGCGCCGTGCGCGGGTCCGATCCTCGGCCTCATCCTGACCGGCGCGGCGCTCAATGGCGCGAGCGTGGGTACCTCGCTGCTGCTGCTTGCCTATGCCGCGGGTGCGTGCACGTCGCTGGCGGCCGCGCTGCTGTTCGGCGGGCGCGTGTTCTCGGTCATGAAGCGGTCGCTGCATGGCGGCGAATGGGTGCGGCGTGCCGCGGGCGCGGCCGTGCTGGTGGGCGTGGGCGCCATCGCACTGGGGCTGGACACCGGCCTGCTTGCGCGCCTGTCGGTCGGCACCACGTCGGCGCTGGAGCAGGCGCTGGTAGACAAGATCAAGCCCGGCAAGCCGCATGGGGAGCCGGTCGCCGCGCAGGAAGACGCGGGCTTCGTGCGGGTGTCGGACAACCGCCCGGCCGCCGTGCCTGCGCGCGAACTCAGGGTGGAGGGCAACTTTCCTTCTCTTGACGGCGCCACCGAATGGATCAACTCCCCGCCGCTCACGCCGCAGGCGCTGCGCGGCAAGGTGGTGCTGGTCGACTTCTGGACCTATTCGTGCATCAACTGCCTGCGCACGCTGCCCTACCTCAATGCATGGGCCGAGAAGTACAAGGACGCGGGCCTCGTGGTGCTTGGCGTCCACACGCCGGAGTTCGCGTTCGAAAAACGCTCGGCCAACGTGCGCCGGGCGACCAAGGACCTGGGCATCGGCTTCCCCGTGGCCACCGACAACGACTACGCGATCTGGCGCGCCTTCGGTAATCGGGCCTGGCCCGCTTTCTATTTCATCGATGCCGAGGGACGCATCCGCCATCATCAGTTCGGCGAGGGCCGGTACGACAAGGCCGAACAAGTCATCCAGCAACTGCTGGCCGAGGCGGGGCAGGCCCGCGTTCCCGCCGGGCTGGTCGCTCCCTCAGGGCAGGGTACCCAGGCGCAGCCCGGCCCCGAGCCCGCCTTGTCCGGCGAAACCTACCTGGGCCACGAGCGCGCGCACGGTTTTGCCTCGCCTGGCGGCCTGGTGCGAGATCGTGCAAAGGTCTACCAGGCGGCTTCTTCGCTGCGCACCAACCAGTGGGTGCTGGCCGGCGACTGGACCGTGGAAGCCGAGCGCGCTGTGCTCAACAGTGCCAACGGCCGCGTCGCCTACCGCTTTCAGGCGCGCGACCTGCACCTGGTGCTCGGTCCGGCAGCTAATGGCAAGCCGGTGCGATTCAGGGTGCTGGTGGATGGCAAGCCGCCGCTGGCGGATCATGGCGCCGACACCGACGCGCAGGGCTACGGCGTGATCGATGCGCAGAAGCTCTATCAGCTAGTGCGCCAGGCCACCAATGGGACTGACGGGAAAGACAGGCTGTTCGAGATCGAATTTCTGGACGCGGGCGCGCAGGCCTACGCGTTCACCTTCGGCTGAACGTTGACGCGGCCCGGGCGGGAGGCAAGAAACGCTACTTACGCAGCCCAGGCGGTCAACGAAAGCCGCCGAAGCATGTCCGTCTGGCGCGACTCTTCGGCGTCCCGCAGGCTCTTGGCTGCACGGGCGGCCACGTAGGCCACGTACATCGTCTCGATGGCCTTGCCCCATTCGTGCATCTTTTGCGAGACCACGCTGGTCGACGATGCCGACAGGTCTTCGGCCGGGCAGGCGGGAACCTCGAAACCGGCTTTGCTGAGGATGGTGGCTTTCTGAAAAATGGTGAGCATGCGGCTGGCCTCTGGAATATGGGCATCAGATTAGCCTTGGCGCAAGACGCGTGCCATCAGCCGCTTGACGTATGTGTTTGTCAGTAAATGGCTATCCATCCCGGCAAACAGCCGCAGTTTTCTAGGCCTTAAGCCTTAGGCTGGCGCCGATTCGGCATGGCGCCACACCAGCGTGGCGGCCGTCAGGTCTTCGAGCGCGCTGCCCACGGCCTTGAAAACGGTGCGCTCGCCGCTGTCCGTGCGGCCCGCGCGCTCGCCCCGGCAGAGTGCGGCAAGCGTGCCCTGCACCTCATCGGCGCGCAGCGTGCCGGCCGCCATTGCGTCGAGCAGTTCGCCCGCTTTCTGCAATGCCTCGGTGGTGTCGATGAAGGTGCGGGCGCCCGCGAAGCAGCGCACATCGGCCTCGCGCATCGCGGGGGTGAAGCTGCCGATCAGGTCCAGGTGCGAGCCCGCGCTCAGCCATTCGCCGCGCACCAGCGGCTCGGTCGCGAGCGTGGCGCAACTCACGATGTCGGCGTGGCGCGCGGCTGCTTCGAGCCCGGTGACGGCGCGGGCGTTGAAGCCCTCTGCGCGCCACTGCGCGGCCAGGGCCTCGGCGCCTTCGGGCCGGTGGTTCCACACCTGCACCTCGTCGATGGGCCGCACGCTCGCATGCGCGGCAGGCAGCAGCCTTGCGATGCGCCCGGTGCCCACCACCAGCAGCCGGCGTGCATCGGCCCGCGCCAGAAACGCTGCGCCCAGCGCCGATGCGGCCGCCGTGCGGCGCGCGGTGAGCTCGTTGCCGTCCATCATCGCCAGCGGCACGCCGGTGCGCGCGTCGTACAGCACATAGGTGGCATGCAGGCCGGGCAGGCCACGCGCGCCGTTGCCCGGAAAGACATTGATGGTCTTGATGCCGAGGAACCCCGCATCGCTCCACGCCGGCATGATGAGCACGGTGCCCTTGTCGCCGCCGGCCGTCTCGATGCTGTGCACATGGCGCGGCGGCACCTGCGCCTCGGCCGCGAAGGCGGCGCGCAGCGCAGGTACGAGCCGTGCAAAAGCCAGCGGCTCGCGGGTGGCGGTTTCGTCGAAGTGCTTCATGGTTGCCGTGGTTGCAGCGCAGCGTCGAAAAATTCGACCAGTGCGCGCTGGTAAGTGGTGCTAAAGCGATGGGTCATGGGCTCCAGATGAGCGGCACCGGC
The DNA here is from genome assembly GCF_037204085.1 of Variovorax sp. CCNWLW235. Classification (NCBI taxonomy): domain Bacteria; kingdom Pseudomonadati; phylum Pseudomonadota; class Betaproteobacteria; order Burkholderiales; family Comamonadaceae; genus Variovorax; species Variovorax sp. CCNWLW235. Next base: position 62,678 of record NZ_JBBCBW010000016.1, read on the forward strand.
CACTTCGATCAGCCGCTTGGGCTCGCGTGCGGCCTCGAGCAGGCGGCGCGAATGCGAATGCGGAATCACCGCATCGGCCGTGCCATGGATGAGCAGCAGCGGAATCGGCGAAACGGCCGCAATGTACTTCGATGCGGCATATTCGTCGCTTACCAGCAGGCCGGCGCCCGGGAGCTTTTCGCTGGCAATCGATGAGTACGAATAAAAGGTCGCTTCGATGGCCGCTGCCTTCACCCCGGCCCGGTTGCCTGAACCCACCGCGGCCACCGCATTGGTGCCGCCGAGGCTCTGGCCGAAGACGAAAAGGCGCCCGGGGTCAATGTCGGCGCGCGAGCGCACATGGTCCAGCGCGGCATTGGAATCCTCGAACACGCCCTTGGGCTCCCGGCTTGCCTTCGGACTCGCCGTAGCCGCGGTAGTCGAACACGAACACGTTGAAGTCCTGCTTCGGCAGCCAGGCCACAAAGCGCCAGTGCGCGGACATGTTCTGCGCGTTGCCGTGGAAGTGCACCACCGTGCCCTTGGCATCCTTCGGGTTCTGGCGGCTCGCGGCGGGAATGAACCAGCCGCTCAGGCGCGTGCCGTCGGCGCTGGCAAATTGCACCGCCTCGTAGCGCAGCCCGAGCGCATCGGGCGTTTCGTAGCGCACCCGGTCGGGGTAATAGAACATCGACTGAACACAGCCGGTAAGGAACACGGGCAGCGCGAGCAAGGCCAGTTTCCAGTTCATGGGTGTCATGCGCGGGGTGTCGCCATTCCGGCGGAGGATAGCTCAGCCCGCGGCAATGCGGCTCCATTCGAGCCCATGCTTTGCCAGGTACTTCCGGAGCCGGTCGGCGTCGTTCACCACGCTGCGCTGCGCGCGCGACGCCTGGAAAAGCTGGCGCCCCGCGTCCGACAGGCTGCGCGAATCACGGCACACACGCACCACCGCCTCCAGCTGCAGCCGGTCGAACAGGTCGAGCGCCGCCGCGCGCTCATCGCCCAGCAGAGCGTCCAGGTCCACGTCTTCGGCGCCACCGCCAGCGGTTTTCGGGCTCTCGCGGTTCCACAGCCAACGAAGCCGTTCAATCTCGGCTTCGACCAGCGCGACCGGAATGCGCCCGCCGTCCGCCAGCGTGGCCAGCCGCGTCACGCTGGCCGAGAGGTCGCGGAAGTTGCCGCACCACAGCGCTTCGGCGCTTTGCGCAAACCGCAGGTAGGCCGCGCGGGCCTCGGCGTTGAAGCGCACCACGCGGTGGTTCTCGGCCGCGTGAATGGCCAGCAGGTGGTCGATGTTGGGCTCGATGTCTTCCGGCCGCTTGGCCAGGCCCGGCAGGTCGTAAGTCCAGAGGTTGATGCGCGCGAACAGGTCTTCGCGAAAGCGACCGGCCGCCACGTCGCTGCGCAAGTCGCGGTTGGTGCCGGCAATGAGTTGAAAGTCGCTCTCCACTTCCTTGTCGGCACCCACGGGGAAGAAGCGCTTCTCTTCGATGGCCTTGAGCAGCATCGCCTGTTCATCGAGGCCGAGCTCACCGATCTCGTCCAGAAAAAGCGCGCCCTGGTGCGCCGTGCGCAGCAGGCCCGCGCGCTCGCCCGCCGCGCCGGTGAATGCGCCCTTCTTGTGGCCGAACAATGTGGATGCGGCGCCGTCGCCCCGCAGCGTGGCGCAGTTCACTTCCACGAACGGCCCCGTCATCTGGTGCCGCGCCTGCTTGAGCTCGAACATGCGCCGCGCCAGAAAGGACTTGCCCGCACCGGTCGGCCCCACCAGCAAGATCGGCGCGCGCGATCGCACCGCCACGCGTTCGATCTCGTCGATGAGCGCATTGAAGCGCGCATTGCGCGTGGCGATGCCGCTCTTCAGGAAGGCCACCGCATCGCGCTGCTCGGCATCGAAGCGGCGCGCAATCGCGTCGTAGCGCGACAGGTCAAGGTCGATCAGCGCCACCTCGCCCGGGTTGCCCGCGCGCTGCCGCTTGGGCGGCGAGGTCTGCGCCAGCACGCCCGGAATCACCCGCGATTCGGCCAGCAAAAACATGCAGATCTGAGCGACGTGCGTGCCGGTGGTGATGTGCGTCCAGTACTGCTCGCGTTCGGCGTCGAAGGTGTAGGTGCGCGCCCAGTCGTACAGGCGCGCGTACACCTCGCCGAAATCCCACGGGTCTGCCAGGTCGAGCGGCACCAGGTTGACCGTGGTCTCCGGCGACACGGTGGCGATGTCGGCCTTCACCACCTCGGCCAGCGCCTTGTGCTTGAGCGTGTAGAGCAGCTCCATGCGCGAGATGACCATGTCCTCGTGCTGCGCAAGCGAGACGGTGGGGCGCCACTTCTCCCAGCGGCCGGTGCCTTGGCCGGCATCGAGCTGGGTGCCGAGAAAGCCGATGACGACGATTGGCTTCATGGATATTGATCTAGCTAAATTTATAAATTCTTTGGAAATCTTATCAGGTGTGAGAGCTGAGGCAAGGAGCCGGAGAATTGAATTTTTCTTTACAAATCAATGACTTGTGCTGTACCTGTCCCTCGGGTTGAGTGATTTTTCGCAAGCTGGCACGCCTGCTGCAATAGATAACCCGTCCGGATGCAGTTCATCCGCTCGCAGGTGCCGCATGAAAGCGGCCCGGTGCCGCAGGCCAGACCTGTCTTGGGCTCGCGGTATGCCGCTGTTGAACTGGCTGGCGACTGAACTTGATTCAGTTCTGCTCATGGTTGAGCACCGTGCTAACCACATGGCGTTGCGGGTTCGATTCCCGCGAAAAACCTGGCAGTGCTTGCACTGCCATCTGTTGGGGCGAAAGCCCCCCGCCCCGGCACACCGGAGCGATGGCGCAGGGCCGACAAAGCCCTGCGGCGCGCGACACCGTGCCAAGCGCAGGCGGCTTGCGCACCGCGTGTGCGGAAAGGAACTGCGTGCAGTCATCGACGGCGAGGGAAGTGACGGCGTTGCACATGCGACACCGGGAGGCATCCACCGAACCGCGCGACCGCTGCACGTCAGCCCTGGCCCACCGCAGTGCCCGCCGCCTGCCCTTTCGAGGGCCTGGATTGAATGAATGAACGAACGAATCGAATAACTGAACCGAACAACGAGTGGGAGAAAAAAATGCTGGGTTTCAATCAATACACGATCAAGAAGAACGAACGCGCGCTGCTGCTGCGCAATGGCGACTTCGAGCAACTGCTCGGCCCGGGCAAGCACCGCGTCTTCTCGGCTTTCGACACCATCAAGCTGGAGCGCTTCTCGCTTGCCGAGCCGTCGTTCGAGCACGAGCTGGCCGACTACTTCCTGGCGCGCGAGCCCGAGCTGGTCGAGCGCGAGTTCGTGCACGTTTCGCTCGGCGAGACCCAGGTCGGCCTGCGCCATGAAGACGGCGTGCTGGTGCAGATCCTGCCGCCTGCCACGCGCAAGCTGTACTGGCGTGGGCTGCGCGAGCAGCGGGTTGAGGTGATCGACGTGGCAGGCGATGCGCGCCTGCCGGCCGAACTGCTGGCCAAGCTGCAGAGCGTGGCCTTGCGTCCGCGTGCGGTGCAGGGGCTTGAAGGCGTGCTGCTGGTGCAGGTGCCCGAGTTTCATGCCGGCGTGTTGACGCTCGAGGGGCAAATGCAGGCAATGCTGCCGCCGGGAAACCACGGTTTCTGGCGCTTCAACCGCCAGGTGGCCGTGACTTGCGTGGACCTGCGTTCGCAGATCGCCGAGGTAAGCGGCCAGGAAATCCTAACCCGCGACAAGGTGGGCCTGCGACTGAACCTGTCGGCCGTGTGGCGCTTCGTCGATGTGCGGCAGGCGATGGCGCAGATGCCGAAGCCGGCCGATCATGTGTACCGCGAGCTGCAGTTCGGCCTGCGCGCCGCAGTTGGCGAGCAAACGCTCGACGCGCTGCTGGAGAACAAGGCGGCCATCGACCAGACGGTGCTGGCGCAAGTGCGCGAGCGGCTGGAGGGTTCGGGCGTTGCGCTGGAAAGCGTGGGCGTGAAGGACATCATCTTGCCCGGCGAGATGAAGACCATCCTCGCCCAGGTGGTGGAGGCGGAGAAGTCGGCCCAGGCCAACGTGATCCGCCGCCGCGAGGAAACCGCGGCCACGCGCTCTCTGCTGAACACGGCCAAGGTGATGGAGGGCAACCCCGTCGCCTTGCGCATGAAGGAACTCGAAACGCTGGAACGCGTGGCCGAACGGATCGACAAGATCTCAGTGGTCGGCGGTCTGGACCAGGTGCTCAACGGGCTCGTGACGCTTCGGCCGAACGGTTCTTGAGCGAACAGAGAAAAGAGATACGGGCACGCAGGCACAGAAGGGAGCGCCACTGCCAAAAATGTTGTTATTGCCGGCAGTCCGGGTAGCACCGGATGCGGCGGGCAAGCCGGTCGACGAGCAAGGTTGAGGATGCAGGTGCTGGCTCCGATGACGGGTCTGTCACTGGCGCGCGTTTCCAATCGTCGACTGGGCCATCGGATTCAAACACCATGGTCGCCGTATTGATGTGGGTTCGAATCCCACCGTGTCCACCAATTTTGTTAAGTAGATATTGACCATGTACAAGCTGAATGCACAGGAAGTCGCCTCCACTTTTCAGGAAAGTGTGGATGGAATCGCAACTGATCTTATTCGTTCGCACGCTCTTAAATTTAGCCAAGAGATTGAGAGTCTGAGCTCACCACTATTTCGATGGCTGGAGTTCAGACTTCGCTACGTAGACCCTTCTCCGCGCCGGACCGTCTTTTCCGACAATTTTCCCGTTTCTCAACTTCCCGTAAAAGCACAAGAGGGCCTCAGTCAGTTGATTCGCGTGATGGAGGAGGGTAGAGATATCAATCCCTATCAGGGACGTGGCCTTCTCAAACATGATGTGAGTCGCGAACTGCGCGGAAACAGGACTGACTTGCTGTGGGCCGACTGGGGAATTACCCACTTCCATCTCGATGCAACACCGATTCCTTCAGACCGATATTTTTCGTTTCCGGCCGACTATCTTGCTTTCTGCATTGTCGATGCCGAGTCTGTTGTCTTTGTCGATGTACTGAGGCATCCCAACGGAGACGGGTTCAGCGATTTTTCGCTGCTCGAAACCGTTCATCGGAACTGGCCGGCGTACATGGAGAGGTTCAAGCTGAAAGGAGTCTTGCCGGGTAGTCGTTTGAGTCAATCGGAGATCCATTCCCTTAGAGAGGGAGGACTCAGTCCATTCATTGTTCTCGGTGACTCGATGTACGCGTCCCCCGGAATGGGAATAACCAGTGCGTCCACTCCGACGAAGGTGACTTTGATCATGAACCGACTGCGTGAGACGGTTGACGAACTGTCGCGGTTCGTATCCGAGGGAGATGGTCAAGTAGCGAAAACTTTGCAAGGTATTGATGCGGGTGCGCCGATTCTTTCCCTCTGCGCTACAGAAAGAGGCCTTGTTGTGTATGACGAGACTTCAAAGGTTGCCTTTTCGCTCTCTAAGTTGCCGGGTATGGAAGAGGTTTGCGATCTGATGGTGCCGTCGTGGGCTATTGAAAAACTACTGGCGAATGTCAGCCTCAACAGTTGAAAGAAGATTATGGAAATCAAGAAGAACTACAAACTGCACCAAGTAGCCAACGGCGTCCCCGTAAAAATGTGGACGAACGGCGTGCCCGTGGAAGACGAGGCGCAAAAGCAGCTCGAGAATGCGGCGCGCCTGCTCATCGTGTTCAAGCACATCGCGGCCATGCCCGACGTGCACTACGGCATCGGCGCGACCGTGGGCTCGGTGATCCCGACCTTCAAGGCCATCATCCCGGCCGCAGTGGGCGTGGACATCGGCTGCGGGATGATGGCCTGCAAGACCACGCTGAACGCGCGCGACCTGCCCGACAACCTGGGCCCGCTGCGTTCGGCGATCGAGAAGGCCGTGCCGCACGGATCGAACCCCAAGCGCATGGGCCGCGACAAGGGCTCGTGGGAAACGCCGCCCGACGAAACCGATGCGGCCTGGGCCAAGCTGGTGGATGAGTTCGACCTGATCTGCGAGGACTACCCGCGCATCAAGAACACGAACAACCACAAGCACCTGGGCACGCTGGGTACCGGCAACCACTTCATCGAGGTGTGCCTCGACGAAGCGGGCGCGGTGTGGTTCATGCTGCACTCGGGTTCGCGCGGCGTGGGCAATGCCATCGGCACGCACTTCATCGAACTCGCGAAGAAGGACGCCGAACTGCACCAGCGCAACCTGCCGGACCAGGACCTGGCGTACTTCGAAGAAGGCGCCAAGTACTTCGGCGACTACGTGCGCGCGGTGGGCTGGGCCCAGAAGTTCGCGCGTGCCAACCGCGAGGTGATGATGCAGCGCGTGGTCGCGGCCGCGCGCAAGGTCATTGCCAAGCCGTTCGAGGCGCATGTGGAAGCGGTGAACTGCCACCACAACTATGTGAGCCGCGAGACGCACTTCGGCGAAGACGTGCTCGTCACGCGCAAGGGTGCGGTAAGCGCCAAGGCGGGCGAACTCGGGATCATTCCGGGCAGCATGGGCGCCAAGAGCTACATCGTGCGCGGAAAGGGCAACCCCGAGAGCTTCATGAGCTGCAGCCACGGCGCCGGTCGCAAGATGAGCCGCACCAAGGCGAAGAAGCTCTTCACCATCGCCGACCAGATCGCCGCGACCGAGGGCGTGGAATGCCGCAAGGACGCCGACGTGATCGACGAGATTCCGATGGCCTACAAGGACATCGACGCTGTGATGGAGGCGCAGAAAGACCTGGTCGAGGTGGTTTACACGCTCAAGCAGGTGGTTTGCGTGAAGGGTTAGAAACCCGCGCTGGTCTGAGGATGGAGGGCGCGGGCGTGTGCAACGGCAATCAAGTAGACAAACAATGAAAAGCAACAAGCAACGCCGCGCCGAAATCAAGGCGCATCGCCTCGAACGCGCCGCCGCGCTGAAGGTGCAACTCCGCGCGCAGGACGCCCGTCAGCTCTCGGCGGGCGGACTCGTGCCTGGCATGGTCATGGCCGACAAGTCGCGGCTTGCGCACTACAACACCACTTTCGGCGAGGTGCCGGATTTCTATCTCGACCAGGCTTTCACATGCCGCGATTGCCGCGCCCAGGAGGTGTGGACGGCGAAGCAGCAGAAGTGGTGGCATGAGGTTGCGCAAGGCTCGGTGTACAGCCACGCCGTGCGATGCCGTGCATGCCGGCATGCCCGCCGGGCCCTGCGCGATGCGGCGCTTCGGAACGAAGGTGCGAACCTGCTGGGCGAGGAGGTAGGCCGGCTGCGTGCGCTCGCCATGCAAAAGCCCGGCGCCGACGCGCTCGCGCAGGTGGAGGCTGCATTGCAAAGCAAGTGGCGCAGCCTGCGCGTGGTCGCCATTGAAGTCATGGGATGCTGGGGCGGCGCTGAACAGATTGCGCAGCTGGAGGCTATGGTGGCCGCCCGCCCAGGCGGACAGAACCATCGTGTTTGGGAGCGCGAGGCGGCGGACGCTGCAGCCAAGGCGCTGCGTCGTCTGGTGGAGCTGCGGCAATGATGTTGAAGCTCACCTTCCTGGGCACGTCCTCAGGAGTCCCCACGCGCCAGCGCAACGTCTCCGGCCTTGCGGTGCAGACCGTGCTCGGCACCGACTGGTTCCTTGTCGATTGCGGCGAGGGCACGCAGCACCGGCTGCAGCAGACCCGGCTGTCATTGCACGACATGGCGGCGGTCTGCATCACGCATGTGCACGGTGACCACTGCTACGGCCTGCCGGGCCTGCTCGCGAGCGCGGGCATGGGCAAGCGCACCAGGCCGCTGAAGCTGATTGCGCCGCTGCCGGTGTGGCAATGGTTCGAAGCGACGCGCCGGTTGACGGACCTGCATCTGCCGTACGAAGTGGAGCATGTCGACCTTGAAACCGGGGCGCTGGTGTACGAAGCCCCGGGCTTACGCATCGAGCGCCATGTGCTGCGGCATCGGGTGCCTAGCCACGCCTACCGCGTGCAGGTCGAAACCCGGCGCGTGCGGTTGAAGGCCGATGCGCTGCGTGCCGCCGGCCTGCCGCCCGGCCCCGCATGGCGCGCGCTGCAGAACGGCGAAGACGTACCTTTCAACGGCGCGGTGCTGCGCAGTGCCGACTTTGCGGAGACGCAAATCGACACGGCAAGCGCGGTGCTTGGCGGCGACAACGCGGAGCCTGCGCTGCTGCGTGCGGCCTGCGAAGACGCTCAACTGCTGGTGCACGAGGCCACCTACACGCAGGAGGCGCTGGACAAGGTCGGCCCCGGGCCCATGCATAGCTCCGCGCGCCTGCTGGCGGAGTTTGCGCAGTCCGCCAAAGTGCCCAACCTGGTGCTGACGCACCTGAGCCCGCGCCACCAGAACGAAGAGGGAGTGGCGGCGCTGATGGCGGAAACCCAGGCCCACTACAGCGGCCACGCGTTCCTGGCCAACGACCTGGACGTTTTTGAACTCGACAGCGCCGGCAACGTGGCTGTCACCCGTGCCCGATCGGATGAATGAGAGCATCCGGCGGCAAGAAGAAGATTTTTCATCCATGAGCAACCAAGAAGAATTCCTGCGCTCGGCGCACCCCATCGATCCCGCCATGCGCGTGCAGATCATGGATGCCCTGCGCGACATCGAAACGCGCCATGACGTGACGGTGCTGTTCGCCTGCGAATCCGGCAGCCGCGGCTGGGGTTTTGCCTCGCCCGACAGCGACTACGACGTGCGCTTCATCTACGTGAACCGCCTGCCGTGGTACCTCACGGTCACGCCGCGCCGCGACGTGATTGAAGTGCCGATCAGCGGCGACCTCGACATCAACGGCTGGGACCTGCGCAAGGCGCTGGGCCTGATGCGCGAGTCGAACCCCACGCTGCTCGAATGGCTGCGCTCGCCGGTGGTGTACCGCGAAGACGAAGCGGCCATGCCGCGTTTTCGTGCGCTCTCGGAGGCGGTGTTTTCCAATGCGCGCGGCTGGCATCACTACGCGTCGATGGCGAAGAAGAACTTCCGCGAGCACCTGCAGGCTGACGAGGTGCGCTACAAGAAATACCTCTACGTGCTGCGCCCGCTGCTGGCCGCGCGATGGATCCGTACGCAGCCCGGCGTGCCGCCGATGCGCTTTGCCGACCTGGCGCAGAAAACGCTCGACCCCGTGCGCGACGCCGCGCTGATCGAAGAAATCAACGCGCTGCTCGAAGTGAAGATGCGTGCCGGCGAAGCCGCGACGAGCCCGCGCTGGTCGGGCATTCACGCGTTCATCGAAAGCGAGCTGGCGGCCAACGCGGCCGAACCGATCACGCCGCTGCCGCAGGCCGAGGGTGCGGGGCTCGATGCGTTTCTTTGCGAGACCGTGCTGCGCTTCGACGCGGCCGCTTCCGGTGCAAAGAAAGGAGGCCTCGCATGATCGAACTCGACGGCTCCCAAGGCGAGGGCGGCGGCCAGATCCTGCGCACCGGCCTTGCGCTGTCGGCGGCGACGGGCCAGCCTGTCGCCATCGAGAAGATTCGCGCAGGCCGCGCCAAGCCGGGCCTGATGCGGCAGCATCTCGCCTGCGTCAACGCCGCGGCCGAGATCAGCGGCGCGCAGGTTGAAGGGGCCGAACTCGGATCGCAATCGCTGCGCTTCGTGCCCGGCCCGGTGCGTGCGGGTGAATACAGCTTCACGATTGCGAGCGCAGGCAGCTGCATGCTGGTGCTGCAAACGGTGCTGCCGCCGCTGTTGCTGGCCGGTGCGCCGAGCCTCGTGCATCTGCGCGGCGGCACGCACAACCCGATGGCGCCCCCGTTCCACTTTCTGGAGCGCGCCTTTGCGCCGCTGGTGCGCCGCATGGGCGCGGACCTGCAACTGGTGCTGCGCCGCTGCGGCTTTTATCCCGCCGGCGGCGGCGAGGTCGATGCGACCATCGTTCCGTCGGCCGACGGGCTGAAGCCCTTCGACCTCGTCGAACGCGGCGTGCTGCTGTCAGGCCATGCCGAGTGCCTGGCGCCGGGGCTGGCACGGCACATTGCCGCCCGCGAGCTGGAAACGCTGGGCAAGGCGATGGGCTGGTCGGGCGAGCAACTGCGCGTTGGCACGGCGCGGCAGAACGAGGGGCCGGGCAACGCGCTGCTCGCCACGCTGGCCTACGAGCACGTGACCGAGGTTTTCACGGCCTTCGGCGAAAAGACGCTCAGCGCAGAGCAGGTGGCGCATGCACTGGTAAGGGAGCTGCGCGACTTCCAGAAGAGCCAGGCGGCCGTGGGGCCGCATCTGGCCGACCAGCTGGCGCTGCTGCTGGGCTTGGCCGCATGGCAAAGCGGCGGTGCCGGCACCTTTACGTGCAGCGAGGTGACCGAGCACACGCGAACCAACTGCGCCGTGATCGAGCGCTTTCTGCCGGTGCGCTATGCCATCGAAGAAGCCGCGGACGCGGCCACCGTGAAGGTGGCGCGGGCCTGAGCGGGGGCCTTACAGGCCGGCTTGCTGCGTGAACGAAACGGCGGGCTTGCTGTAAGCCGATGGCACCTGGTCGCGGTAGAAGGAGGCGCGGTTGTCCAGGAGGTTCTGCAGCGGATCGCGCGCGGCGGCCACGGCCTGGGCGTGCACCGCATTGCGGTCGAGCGAGGATTGGACGGCCACCACGCCTTCGGCGGCGCTGTCCGAATACGTGTTGCCGCCGCGTGCGGCGGCCACGGCTTCGGCCTGCACGTCCACACGGTTGGCGTACGACGTGAGGGCCTGCACGCCTTCGTAGGTTTCGGCATGTGCACCCGCGGCGCCCAGCATGGCGAGTGCGGCGGCGGAAACGGCGATGAGTTGCTTCGTGTTCATGGTGAGAGTCCCCTTGACTGAAAGTGGTGTGGTCGGCGGACATTCGTCGTTGCCACAGATGCAGTGTGAAACTGCGCCGCGGCCTGCGCTGTGCGTTTGCGCACCGCTTTTGGCAACTGCTACAGGGGCGCTGCCGAGGGGGCGTGCTGCGAACAGATCACCGCAAGCGGTTCGGAACGCCCACGCACCACCAGTGTGTCGACCTGCTCCGCGGCGTGCGCAAGGCCGGCCTGCTGCGCCGCGAACAGAGAAACTACCAGCCGCGATGAGGCCACCTTGGAATGGTCCTGCAGCCGGCTTGCCGTGTTGACCACTTCGCCGATGGCGGTGAAGGTGGTCGTGTCGAGGTAGCCCACTTCGCCCACTGCCGCGCGCCCGGCGTGCAGGCCCATGCCAAAGTCCAGCCGCTGGCCGAACTGGGCCTCGAAGCCTTCGCTCCAGGCGTCCATGCGCTCGCCGATGAGCTCTGTCGCGCGCAGCGCCTGGCGGCATGCGGTGGGCAGGTCGGTCTCGAGTCCGAAGATCGCCATCACGCTGTCGCCGATGAACTGGTTAGGCACGCCGCCGCTTTCGCGCACGGCGGCACCCACCGTCGCAAAGTAGCGGTCGAGCACATAGGCCAGGTCGAATGGCCATTGCCTCTCCGACAAGCCCGACCAGCGCCGCAGGTCCACGAACAGGATGGCCACGTCGTGCTCGCGGCCGAAGCTGCTGACCGGCGCGGGCCGTCCGCCGTTGGGCGGTGGCGCAAACAGCGGAGTGACCTCGATGTCGCCGCGCGGCCGCAGCTGGCAGGCGAGCCGCACGTCGTTGGGCGCACGCACACGCTCCAGCGTCCGTTGCTCGTCGCGGCCGGGCTCGCCGATGTGTTCGGCGGGGCCGAGCACGCGCACGCGGCATGTCGAGCAGCGCGCCCGGCCGCCGCACACCGAAAGATGGGCAATGCCGTGCGAGCGGCTTGCTTCCAGCACGCTCCAGCCGCGCGGCACTTGCACGGTGCGGCCGGGGTAGCGCAGCAAAATCGAAGGCCCGCGCGGCCGGCGCGCGAACCAGTTGCGCGCTCCATAGGCTGCCAGCAGGGCGGCCAGGCCGAGTGCGTAGAAGAACTTGATGCTGGTTTCCGCGGCGTCGAGTGCCCGGCCCTGGGCCGGCGTCGGCAGCACTGCGGGCGGCACGCCGGTCCACTGGAACTCGCGCCCTATCGAAACGAAGCCCATCGCCGCGGTGAGCGGCAGCACGACCGCGAAGGCCAGGAGCAAATGGGAGAAACGGCGGTAGCCCGGCCGTGCCCGCAGCGCAAAGTGCATGCCGATGCAGCCATGGGTCCAGGCCGCGAACATCATCGCGAGCTGTGCGCTTGCGCCCGGCAGGCTCCACAGCCCCCAGACCACGCGTACATAGGAACCTTCGATGCCGTAAGCCTGGTGGGCGCCGCGCATGGCCGTCAGGTGCGCGGCCATCAGCAGCGGCAGCGCGAATCCCAGCAGTATGCGAAGACCCTCGAGCGGCGGCATGCGCAGCGTGCGGCGCTCCCACAGCGCGGCCACTGCAAGTGCCAGGTGAACGGTGGCGGCACCGTACAGCAGCAGCGTGCCCGGCAGGCCGTGCCAGAAGTGCTGCACGCCGCGCAGCACCGTCTCGGCCGCGGCAAAGGAGACGATGCCCAGCGAATGGTTGAGCAAATGCGCCGTCACATAGGCCATCAGCACGAGCCCGCTCGCCCAACGGAGATTGCGCCGGGTCGGCAGTCTCGGCAAAAAAGGGGCTAGAGGGGAACGTCTGTCCATGAACGGGTTCGAAGGGGCACCCGAGCATAATGCGCGCGCCCCTCTCACCCGGCATGGCCCCAACCACTCCTTCGACCACTCTTCGCTCCAGCCTTGCGCTGCGCCGCATCGCGCTGCTCGAGGGCCTTTCCGACCAGCGGCTGGACCTGCTCGCGCAGCAGTGCCTGTGGCACAGCGTGGAGGCCGGCAAGCCGTTGCTGCTGCGCGCCGAACAGCAAGGCGACGTGTTCCTGCTGGTTTCGGGGCGGGTGCGGGTGACCACCTATTCTGCCAACGGCCGGCAGGTCACCTTCAGGGATTCGGAAGCCGGCGAGCACTTCGGCGACATTGCCGCCATCGACGGCGGGCCGCGCTCCGCCGACGTGGTCACGCTCGAACCCAGTGTGCTCGCCAGCCTGGACCGGCTCTCCTTCATGGCCCTGCTGCGCGACGAGCCGGTGGTGGCCGAGCGCGTGATGCAGCGGCTCGCTTCACTGGTGCGGCAGCTGTCGGAACGCGTGATCGACCTGAGCACGCTGGGTGTGCAGAACCGCTTGCATGCCGAGCTGCTGCGGCTCGCACGGATCGCAGGCGTTGAAGGCAACCAGTCGAGGCTCGACCCGGCGCCCAAGCACGCGGCCCTGGCCAGCCAGATCAGCACCAACCGCGAGCAAGTGACCCGCGAACTCAACGTGCTGGTGCGCAGCGGCGTGCTGCGCAAGGACGGCAAGGCCCTGCTGGTGGCCGACGCCGCGCGGCTCGAGCGCATGGTGTCGCAAGTGCGCGGCGACGCGGGTTGAGCCAGCGGCCTGGCCGAATCAGTTCCAGCGTCCGCGCAGGCCTGCCAGGCTGAAGCGGCCCGCGCCCAGCAGCACCACGGCCAGCGCGCCGAACAGGTACAGGCCCTGCAGTTCGAGCGCCCAGCCGCCCTGCTTGGTCAGGGCGAACAGGTCGGCCATGTGCACCAGGCCGAAGGCCGCAAGCATGTTGATGACGACCACGCCGGCGGCGGCGCGGGTCCAGAAGCCGGCAATCATGAGCAGCGGCGCCGCGATCTCGCCCACGTACACCAGGTAAGCCAGCCCGCCCGGAAGGCCGGCCTTCACCAGCATGGCGCTGACGAAGCCCACGCCGGCCGAGATCTTGAAAATGCCGTGCAGCAGCACGAGCACGCCGATGGCCACGCGCAGCAGCAGCTTGCCGGAATCGTCCAGCGTGGCGGGCGAGGGAGAAGCGAACGAAGATGCGATCGGCGCACGCGCGGAGTCGGCGGCTACGGCCTGGGTGTTCATGGCAGATCCTTGAGGAAAGTTGAAAGCCCGCCGCGGAGTGCGGCGGTTGCGGTTCCAGTGTGCGCAGCCGCGGCCGGCGCGGCTGTGCGTTTACGCACACGTTTGCACAGGTGCCCGAAGAATCCTGCAGGCCCGACGCCGTCCTGCTACGCTTGCACCGCCCGCCACACGGCGGGCTTTTTTCTGCGCCGCCACACGGCGGGCTTTTTCTGCGCAGCCTTCCATGCTCTTTCCTGTCATCACCGATCCGCATTTCTATGCGGTTGCCGTTCCGGCCGTGCTGTTGCTCGGCATCAGCAAGAGCGGGTTCGGCGCCGGCTTCGGTTCGCTCGCGGTGCCGCTGATGGCGCTCGCGGTCACGGTGCCGCAGGCCGCGGCCATCCTGATGCCGCTGCTGCTGTTGATGGACTTGCTCGGGATTGCCGCCTTCCGGCGCGACTTCGACCGGGCTTTGCTCAAGTTCCTGGTTCCGTTCGGGCTGCTCGGCACGGTCATCGGCACGCTGCTGTTTCGAACGCTTTCGGCGCCCACCGTGGCGGGCATCGTCGGCGTGTTCACGCTGCTGTTTCTTGCGCAGCGGCTGGTGTTTCCGCCCAAGCCGGACGACCCGCTGCCTTCGCGCGCCGTGGGCGCGGCGCTCACCGCGGTGTCGGGTTTCACGAGCTTCATTGCCCACGCCGGCGGGCCGCCCATCAACGCCTATGTGATTCCGCTGCGGCTCAAGCCGGTGGTGTTCACGGCCACCATGGCCTACTTCTTCTTCGTGGTGAACCTGAGCAAGTGGATTCCGTACGCCTGGCTCGGCCTCATCGACCTGCGCACCCTGGCCACATCGGCGGTGCTGATGCCTCTTGCGCCGCTCGGCGTGTGGGTCGGCATTCGCATTGCGCGGCGTATCAGCGCAACGTGGTTCTACCGCTTCCTGTACCTCGGCATGCTGCTGACCGGGCTCAAGCTCGTCTACGACGGGTTTCTTGCCTGAGCCCGGCGCGCCCGGTCAGAACTCGACGATCGACTTGAACCCGCCGAAAATCATCCGCTTCGCATCGAAGGGCATGGTCTTCGGGTCCATCGCGGCAATGCGCGGGTCGGCCATGACCTTGGCGTTGACCGTGTCGCGGTGCTTGCGCGACTTGTAGACGATCCACGAGAAGGCCACCGTTTCGTCCGCCTTCTGCTTCACGCTCTGCGGAAACGAAGTGAACTTGCCGGGTTTCACATCGTCGGCGATGCACTCCACGTATTCGAGCGCGCCGTATTCCATCCAGATCTTGCCGGCCTTGCGCGCCAGCTTGCGATACGCCTCGACGTTGTTCGAGGGAACGGGAACCAGAAAGCCATCGACATAGCGAGCCATTGGAAGTCTCCTTGAAAGAAACGGAAAGTAGAAAAGAAAGGCGGGCCGCCGAATGGGCGAGCCCTCAAGACGCCGCCGCACGGTTTGCCGTGCTTGCGGATGCCGCGGCCTCTTCGTTGTTGATGTTGTTGTTGCTGTTGTTCTTGTCGTTCTGAGTCGACCCCGGAGATGCGGTGCGAAGCAGCAAGGCGCCGAGCAATCCCGCCACCGCCGCAAACACGGCGCCGACAAGAAACGCAAGGTTGTAGCCGCCGGTGAGGGCAAGAGGCAACTGCGCCCCGGCTGCCTGCATGGAGCCGGTTCGCGCCGCGGCGGCACTGGCCAGCACCGCGAGCCCGAGTGCGCCGCCCATCATGAAGGCGGTGTTGACCACGCCGGAGGCAAGGCCCGAGTCGGCCGGGTCGACCTCGCTCATGGCCGCGAGCAGCACCGGGTTGAACGCCATGCCCGCGCCCAGGCCGAGCAGCATCATCCCGGGCAGCACGTCGACGACAAAGCTGCCGTTGACGGGCGCGCGCGCAAAGAGCGCAAGGCCGATGGCCGCGAGCCAAAGCCCGGCCGCGAGCGGCTTGCGGATGCCGAAGCGCATCACCAGCTTGGCCGAGAGGCCGAGCGAGAACACCGCCATGATGATGTTGGCCGGCAGGAAGGCGAGGCCGATCTGCATTGGCGTGTAGTTCAGCACCAACTGCATATACAGCGCGGAAATGAAGAACCACGCGAACATCGCCGCCGCCCACAGCACGCCCACCACGTTGGCGACCGACACGCTGCGCAGGCGAAAGAGGCCCAGCGGCATCAGCGGGTGCTGCACGCGCGCCTCGATGGTGATGAAGATCGCGAGCAGCACCACCGCAGCACCGAGCAGGCCCAGCGTTTGTGGGGAGCCCCAGCCGGCTTCGTTGCCGTTGACCACGCCGTAGACAGCGAGCATGAGCGACAACGTGACGGTGACGGCGCCGGCCACGTCGAGCTTTTCGCCGTGCGCCTGGCCACGCGCATTGGGCAGCAGCGCCACGCACAGCGCATACACCGCCACGCCGATCGGCAGGTTCACCAGGAAGATCCAGTGCCAGCTCAGCGAACTCGTGAGCAGCCCGCCCAGCAGCACGCCGATGCTGCCGCCGCCCGCGCAGACGAATCCGTACACGCCCATCGCCTTCGCGCGGTCGGCCGGTTCGGTGAACAGGTTCATGATGAGCGAAAGCGAGACGGCCGAGACCACCGCGCCGCCCAGCCCCTGCACCGCGCGCGCCGCAATCAGCACGCCTTGCGAGTTGGCAATGCCGCAGGCCAGCGACGCGAGCGTGAAGAGCACGAGGCCGACGAGGAAGAGCCTGCGGTGGCCGCACAGGTCGCCGAGCCGACCGCCCAGCAGCAGGAAGCCGCCGAAGGTCAGCATGTAGGCGTTCACTACCCAGACCAGCGAGGTCTCGGTGAAGCCCAAGTCGGTGCGGATCGAAGGCAGCGCCACGTTCACGATCGTGGTGTCGAGCACGATCATCAGCACGCCGAGGCACAGCACCATCAATGCGAGCCAGCGCTTCCGGTTGTTGTCGAGTGTGTCGGTCATGAAGAAAGATTCCCTGCAGATTGCGAGTGAGGTTGTTTCAGACCAGCGGCTTGCCGCCGTTGATGAGCCACGGCGTGCCGAAGCGGTCGGTCACCATGCCGAAGCCCTCGACCCAGAAGGTCTTCTCGAAGGGCATGGAGACGGTGCCGCCCTCGGCGAAGGCGTCGAACACGCGGCGCGCTTCGGCAACGGTGTCGAGCGTCAGCGCAACGCCGAAGCCCTTCATGCCTTCGTAGGCTTGGCCGGGCATGGTGTCGGAGGCCATGAGCATGCCGTCGCCGTACACAAGGGAGGCATGCATGATGCGTTTCTTGGCGTCGGCAGGCATCTGCTCGGTACCGGGCGCTTCGCCGATGGTCATCATCATCTGCATGGTGCCGCCGAGCGTCTTCTCGTAGAAGCGCATGGCTTCGGCTGCATTGCCGTCGAATGTGAGGTAAGCGTGGATGGGAGACATGGTGTTTCCTTTCGGTGATTACTTTTCGGCGTCCACCACCAGCATCCAGCCAATGCCGAAGCGGTCGGTGAGCATGCCGAAGCTCGAGCTGAAGAAGGTCGGCGTCAGCGGCTGCATCACCTGTCCGCCGTCGGCCAGCGCGCCGAACCATTGGCGCGCCTCGGCGTCTGTGCTGGCACTGAGGGCGAGCATGATGCCCTTGAATTCCGCCTGGCCGGAACACCGTCCGTCGGAAGCCATCAACTCGGTTTCGCCGATGCGCAAGACGGAGTGCATCACCTTGTCGGCGGCGGGCATGCCGCCGGCGCAACCTGCTTCGGCTTCGCCCGCCGGCATTTCGGGCGCATCGCTGTAGCGCATGAGCTGCACGACTTCGGCGCCGAGCGCCTTCTTGTAGAACGCGATGGCTTCGTCGCAGCGGCCTTCGAACGACAGATAAGACTGGACTTTCATGGCAGATCCTTTGGACTGAGGAGGAAAGGGTGCGCAGAAGACCTGCGCGAGTACGGAATACCTAGTTTGTGTACACCGTCCACAAAGAATAGCAGACATAATGGACACTGTCCACATGGAGATTCCGATGAGCCCCCCCGTCGTCCCGCCCGCACCCGTTCCGCCTGCCGCCCGAAGTACTTACCGGCATGGCGACTTGCGACGGGCGCTGCTCGAAGCGGGCGTGGAGCTGGCGCGCGACGGCGGCCCCGATGCGGTGGCGCTGCGCGAGGTAACGCGGCGCGCGGGCGTGGTGCCCAACGCGGCGTACCGGCACTTCGCGAGCCGGCGCGAGTTGCTGCTTGCGGTGCGCGCGGCGGCGCTCTCGGCGGCCGCCGTCTCCATGGAAAAGGAACTGGCGGTGCTACCCCGCGAACAGCCGCCGCTGGACTTCGCACGGGCGCAGGTGCGGGCCATCGGTACGGCCTATCTGCGTTTTGCGCAGGCGGAGCCGGGGCTTTTTCGCACGGCTTTCGTGGTGTCGTCTGAAGATGCCGAAGGCGAGGTGGGCCCGGCGAGCGTGGGCGCCAGCGGGATGGGGCCCTTTCAGCTGCTGGGCGCCGCGATCGACCGGCTCGTGGAGGCGGGCGCGCTCGAGGCTTCTCGCCGGCCGGATGCCGAATACCTGGCCTGGTCGGCCGTGCACGGGCTGGCACTGCTGATCATCGACGGGCCGCTGAAAGGCATCGGCGCCGAAGCCGCCCACACGCTCGGGCAGCGCCTGATCGACATGGTGGAGCGCGGCCTCTAGCCGCAGCTCCCCGGAGGCGGAGGGCTACAGGTAGATCTTCTGCAGCAGCCGGATCAGCGTTTCGCGCTCGCGCGCCGTGAGCCGTGCGCTGGCATCGGCCTCGAGCTGCGTCACCGTCTGCTCGGCCTCGCGGATCAGCTTGTCGCCCGCTTCGGTGAGATGCAGGCCCACGGCGCGGCCGTCGTGCGGATGCGGCTTGCGCTCGATGAGCCCGCGGCTGTCCAGCGTGGCCACCAGGCTCACCAGGTTGGGCGGCAGGATGTCGAGCGCGTTGCACAGCTGGCGCGACGTGGCGCCCGGGTTGTGCGCCAGCAGAGATAGCACCGAAAAGTCGATCTGCTTGAGCCCGTAAGGCGCCATGCGTTCGGCGAACACGCCGCTGATGATCAGCCAGGCGCGGCGCGCGTTGTAGCCGACCAGGGCTTCGAGCATGCGGGCGTCGAGCTGGTCGGACTTGCCGTTGCCGGGCGCTGCCGGCTCTGCCTTGGCGGAACTGTTCTTGGATGGACGAGGCATGGCCCGAGCGTAACCCGCGGCCGGCCCGGCCGGCGCGCCGTCAGCTTGAAGCAGCGGGGGTTTTTGCGGCGTCGTGCGACATGGCAACACTCTCGCAGGCGCGCTTGACGATGCCCAGCCGCATTTCGAACTCGGGCAGCACCCAGCGCCGGAATGCCGCCGCCGGGCCGGCCCTGGCGGCGCGCTCCGCATCCGATGCCTCGGTCGCATCGATGCGCGCCCAGGCCCAGGCCATCAAGGTGAGCATTACCACCCGCAGGTAGTCGTCGGCCACTTCGTAGGGCAGCACGGGGTCGGCATGCGCGGCCATGGCAATGGTGGTGCCCAGGTAGCGCAGCTGCGCGAGCCGGCGTTGCACGTCGGCATCGGCCTCGCGCGAAGCATCGAGCGTGTCGCGCAGTTCGATCAGCACGGCCGACATGGCGGCGCCGGCGTCGGGCAGCACCTTGCGCACCAGCAGGTCGATCGCCTGGATCTCGTTGGTGCCCTCGTAAATCATGGTGACCCGCGCGTCGCGCACGATCTGCTCGATGCCCCATTCGCGCACGTAGCCGTGGCCGCCGAACACCTGCAGGCATTCGCTCGCGCCATGGAAAGCCTGCTGCGTGCAGGCGGCCTTCAGCACCGGGGTGACCAGCGAACACCAGCGCTGCGCACGGTCGCGCGCCTTGGCGTCGGCGTCGTGCGTGGCCACATCGAGCATGAGCGCGGTGCGGTAGGCGAGCGTGCGGCCGGCCTCGACCCACGCGCGCTGCGTGTCCAGAATGCGCCGGACGGCGGGGTGTTCTGCAATCAGGTCGGCGGCTTCGCTGCCGCGGCTTGCGGGCACCGCGCCGGGCGCGCGCATCTGGCGGCGCTCCGCGGCGTAGGCATCGGCCTTCTGCCAGGCGGCATCGAGCAGCCCGACGCCCTGCAGCGCCACATGCAGGCGCGCCGCATTCATCATGACGAACATCGCGGCCAGGCCGCGGCCCGGCTCACCGACCAGCCAGCCGGTGGCTTCGTCGAAGCGCATGACGCAGGTCGGGCTGCCGTGCAGGCCCATTTTTTCTTCGATGCGTTCGCAGTGCACCGCGTTGCGCGTGCCGTCTTCCAGCTGCTTGGGCACCAACACCAGCGACAGGCCCTTGGGCCCGGCGGGCGCATCGGGCAAGCGGCAGAGCACCAGGTGCACGATGTTCGGCGTCAGGTCGTGCTCGCCACCTGAAATGAAGATCTTGCCGCCGCTCACGCGACAGCTGCCGTCGGCCTGCGGCACGGCGCGCGTGCGCACCTGGCCCAGGTCGCTGCCCGCATGGGCTTCGGTCAGGCACATGGTGGCGAGCCATTCGCCGCTGGCGATCTTCGAAAGGTAGCGGGCCTTCAGTTCGTCGCTGCCGTGATGCTTGAGGCAGGCATAGGCGCCGTGCAGCAGGCCCGGCGCCATGGTGAACCCGTGGTTTGCTGCGCTCAGCCATTCGTAGAGGATGGCTTCGAGCACGGTCGGCAAACCTTGGCCTCCGTCTTCCGGCGCCGCCGAAAGGCTGGGCCAGCCGCCGTCGACCAGTGCCCGGTAGGCCTCGCGAAAGCCTGGCGGCGTGGTGACTTCGCCTTGGCTGAAACGGCAGCCGATCTCGTCTCCACCCCGGTTCGATGGCGCCACCGCCTCGGCCACGAAGCGTGCCGCTTCCTCCAGCACCTGGGCCTGCAGCGCCTCGTCGACTTCGGCAAAGGGCGCGAGCGCGCCCAGCCGCACAGGCGCATCGAGCACCGCGTTCAGGATGAATCGGCTGTCTTCGGGGCGGGGGCGGTAATCCATCGAGATATCAGGAACAGGATCAGGATTCGGCGGTGAAGCCGATCTTCTTGACCAGCGGGCCCCAGCGTTCGTATTCGGACTGAAGCGATTTCTTCATGTCTTCGGGTGAGGAGCCGTGCGCGATGAGGCCGACCGACAGCAGGCCCTCGGCCACGGTCTTGTCCTTGAGGGCAGCCTGGATCGCGGTGCTCGCCGCAGCGACAACGCTGGCCGGCGTCTTGGCGGGGGCGAAAAAGCCGAACCATTCATCGGCCACGATTTCCGGGAAGCCCTGCTCGATGAAGGTGGGCACGTCGGGCAGGTAGGCCACGCGCTGTGCACCCGAGGTGGCCAGCACGCGCAGCTTGCCGGCCTTGGCGAAGGGCAGGTAGTCGCCCACCGGCGTCATGCTCGATGCGATCTGCCCGCCCACCACGTCGTTGATGGCCGGCAGCGAGCCGCGGTAGGGAATGTGGCGCAGGTCGGTGCCACTGTTCAGGCCGAGCAGCGCGCCCAGGAAGTGCGGCGTCGAGCCCGCGCCCGGCGAGCCGTAGCTGGCCTGGCCGGGATTGGCCTTGGCCCAGGCGATGTAGTCTTTCAGCGTCTTCACGCTGGCCGGCACCATCGGTCCGACCGCCAGGCCATGTGTCATGACGGCGCCGATGGAAACGGGCGCGAAATCGGCAAGGCCGTAGCTCAGCTTGGTATAGATGTGCGGGTAGGTGGACAGCGCGGAGGCCTGCGCGAGGCACAGCACCGAGCCGTCGGCCACCGAAGTCTTGAGCGTTTCGAGCGCAATGCGCCCGCCCGCGCCGGGCTTGTTCTCGACCACTGCGTTGGTCTTCGAGAACGGCGTATCGCCGAGCTTCTCGGCCACGCGTCGCGCCACGCTGTCGCCAGCGCTGCCGGCCGGAAAGCCGTAATAGATTTTTGCCTGCTGCACCGCCTGGGCGAGTGCGGCAAACGGATGCAGTGCGCCGAATGCGGCTGCGCCGCCGAGTGCTGTCACGAACTGACGTCGATTGGTCATGGTCTTGTCTCCTGTATTTTTTTCGAGGGGCTGGAATCAGCGCGGCGCCATGCGCAAGGCGCCGTCGAGGCGAATCACTTCGCCGTTCAAATGCCCGTTGGTCACGATGTGGCAGGCCAGCTCGGCAAATTCCGAAGGCTTGCCGAGGCGCGGTGGAAACGGAATCGACGCGGCCAGCGATTGCTGCACGGCCTCGGGCAGCTCCATCAAGAGCGGCGTGGCAAAGAGGCCCGGCGCCACGGTGCACACGCGAATGGCGTGCTGCGCGAGGTCGCGCGCCATCGGCAGCGTCATGCCGACCAGGCCGCCCTTCGATGCGCTGTAGGCCTGCTGGCCCACCTGGCCGTCGAAGGCCGCCACCGACGCGGTAAAGAGCATCACACCCTTTTCGCCGTTGTCGAGCGCATCGAGCTTGGCGCAGCGCGCCGCGAACAGGCGCGCCATGTTGTAGCCGCCGATCAGGTTGATATTGACCACGCGCACGAAGTCTTCGAGCGGCGCCGGGTTGCCGTCCTTGCCGACGATGCGCTTCGCGCTGCCGATGCCGGCCACGTTCATGAGAATGCGCGCGGGGCCGTGCGCCGCGGCCGCCTTGTCGAGCGCGGCATTGACGCTCTCGGTGTCGGTGATGTCGCAAACGCACGCCACGCCGCCGATTTCGGCAGCCACCTTTTCGGCGAGCTCCGCGTTTCGGTCGAGCACGGCCACCTTGGCGCCCAGGCGCGAGAGTTCGCGCGCGGTGGCCTCGCCGAGGCCCGATGCGCCACCGGTGACGAGTGCTGCTTGTCCTTCGATCTTCATGGTGTTTGTCTCCTTGGATGCGGTTCAGCGGGGCTTCAGCGTGAAGGGCAGGGTGTCGGCGTGCAGCGCCTCGACCAGGTGGTCGCGGTGCTTGAGCACGGCACGCTGGTTGATGGAGCCCTTGTCGGTCACTTCGCCCTTGTCGATAGAAGGCGGCTCGGCCATGAGGTGCAGCCGCGCGATGCGGTTGGCGCTGCCGGTGCCCATGGCGGCCAGTTCGTTGGCCACCTGCTGGAAGTGCGCCTGCACCGGCGCGCTTTCGAGCACCTGCTGCATCGTTGCGTCTGCAGGCAAGCCGGCAAGCTCTCGCACCTTCTGCGTGGGGAAGATCAGCGCGCCGACTTCCTTCAGGTTGATGCCGGTGAGCACCGCGTCTTGCACGTAGGGCGCACCGGCCGCGATGATCTTGGCGCGCAGCGGGCCCACGCTCACGAAGGTGCCGGTGGCCAGCTTGAAGTCTTCGGCAATGCGGCCGTCGAAGCGCAGGCCGCGGTGGATGTTGTTTTCGTCGATCCACTTCACTGCGTCGCCGGTGCAGAAGAAGCCCTCTTCATCCAGCGCCTCGGCCGTGGCCTCGGGCGCGCGCCAGTAGCCGGGGGTGATGTTGGGGCCGCGGTAGCGCACCTCGGTCTTGCCGTCGACCTGGATCAGCTTGAGCTCGATGCCCGCCGCCGGCAGGCCGATGTCGCCCGACTTGACTTCGGGGCCGGTGACATACAGCGCGAAGGGGCCCGACTCGGTCATGCCCAGGCCCGTGCCCATGACGATGCGCTCGCCCACTTCAGCCTCTTGCGTGCGGTGCAGGCTGTCCCAGATGGGCTGCGCGAGCGCCGCGCCGGAATAGAAGAACATCTTCACGCGCGACAGCAGGTTGCGGCGCAGCACCGCATCGGTTTCCATCGCGTGCGCAATGGCCTCGAAGCCGGTGGGCACGTTGAAGTAGATGGTGGGCGCGATCTCGCGCAGGTTGCGCAGCGTCTCGGCCATGCCGCCGGGCGTGGGCTTGCCGTCGTCGATGTAGAGCGTGCCGCCGTTGTCCAGCACGATGCCCACGTTGTGGTTGCCGCCGAAGGTGTGGTTCCACGGCAGCCAGTCGACCAGCACCGGCGGCTCCTCGCCCAGTGCGGGAATCGATTGCCGCAGCTGCTGCTGGTTGGCGCACCACATGCGGTGCGTGTTGATCACCGCCTTGGGCATCTTGGTGGAGCCCGAGGTGAAGAGAAACTTGGTGATGGTGTCCGGCCCCGTGGCTCGCATCGCGGCGTCGATGGCCGATGTTGCAGGCGTGGCGGCGAGTGCGTCCAGGCTGGTGGTGGCGCGGCCTTCGAGCTGGCCTTCGGCGAGGACGACTTCGGTGCCAGCCGGCACCACGGCCTGGATGGCGCGGGCATAGCGCGCGGCGTCGGCGGCGAACACGAGACCCGGCGTGAGCGTCTCCAGCACGTGGCGCAGCTTTTCGAAGTCCTGGCTCACCAGCGAATAGGGCGGGGACACGGGGCAATACGGCACGCCGGCATAAAGGCAGCCAAGGGCCAGCAGTGCGTGTTCGATACTGTTCTCGCTGAGGATCGCGACCGGGCGGTCCGGGCTCAGGCCGCGATCGAGCAGGGCCTGACCGATGCTGCGCGCCTTCTGCAGCGCCTCGGCGTAGCTCACGCGCTTCCAGTCGCCGGTGCTGCCGTCGGCCAGCCGTTCGCGGCGGGCGATGAAGGTGCGCTCGGGCGCGGCTTCGGCCCAGTGCGCCAGGCGGTCGGTCATGCGGTCGCGGTAGGGGCCGAGCTCTGTTTCGGCCCGCAGGTATTGCGTGCCTGGCGCGCCTTCGCGCAGCACTGCGCGCGTGACGCCGAACGCCAGCGGACGGTATCGGATCGTGGTCATCCCTTGCTCACCTTGGCGCCGCGGCCTTCGAGGAAATCGCGCACGCGCTCCTTGGCCTCTGGCGCGTTCTGCACGATGCCGGACATCAGCGCCTCGGTAAAGAAGCCGTGGTCGGCCGACTGCTCGGCAATGCGCGGCAGCGCATGCATCAGCGCGTAGTTGGTGAGCGGCGCGTTGGTGGCAATGCGCTTGGCGAGTTCGAAGGCCTTGTCGAAAGCCGCGCCTTCGTCGACCAGGTATTGCGCGAAGTTGGCACGCTCGCCGTCTTCCGCGTTGTAGACGCGGCCGGTCATCATCATGTCGGTCATGCGGGCCACGCCAATCAGCTTGGGAATGCGCACCGAGCCGCCGCCGCCCACGAAGATGCCGCGCGAGCCTTCGGGCAGTGCATAGAAGGTGGAGCGGTCGGCCACGCGGATGTGGCAGGCGCTGGCCAACTCCAGGCCGCCGCCCACCACCGCGCCGTGCAGCGCGGCAACCACCGGCACCGGGCCGTGCTGGATCAGGTCGAGCGCGGCGTGCCACAGGCGCGAATGCTGCATGCCCTGGCCCGCGTCGCGCTCTTTCAGTTCGCTCAGGTCGAGGCCGGCGCAGAAGTGCGGGCCTTCGCCGTCGAGCACCGCGGCGCGCACCGTGGAGGGCAGCGTCTCGAAGGCGTTGCGCAATGCGAGGATCAGGCCGTCCGAAAGGGCATTGCGTTTGGCGCCGCGCGTCAGGCGAACGATGGCGACTTCGTCGCGAATGTCGAGTTGGAGGTCGGGATTGGTCATGATTGCATTCGTGTGTGAGTTGGATTATGGTTATGATAAATAATCAATTCAAGGCACTTGAGCGCCCCAAATCCTAGGGACTTACCCGTACTGGAGACAACGAGATGGACCACAAGAACCTCATCGCGATCGACATCCACACCCACGCCGAAGTGAGCTGCTGGAACCCGTTCGACAACTACGGCGAGGAATACGACCGCGCCGCGGACAAATACTTCGGCTCGAGCGGCCGTCCGACCATTGCCGAGAGCGTGGCGTACTACCGTGAAAGAAAGATAGGCCTGGTGATGTTCATGGTCGACGCCGAGTCGAACATGGGCCGCCGGCGCATTCCCAACGAGGAAATCGCCGAGGCCGCCAAGCAGAACAGCGACATGATGATCGCCTTCGCCAGCATCGATCCGCACAAGGGAAAGATGGGTGCGCGCGAGGCGCGGCGGCTCATCGAAGAGCACGGCGTGAAGGGCTTCAAGTTCCACCCCACGGTGCAGGGCTACCACCCGTACGACAAGATGGCCTGGCCGATCTACGAGGTGATTGCCGAGTACAACCTGCCGGCCATCTTCCACACGGGCCACAGCGGCATCGGCTCAGGCATGCGCTGCGGCGGCGGCCTCAGGCTGGAGTACAGCAACCCGATGCACCTGGACGACGTGGCCATCGACTTTCCGGACATGCAGATCGTGATGGCGCACCCCAGCTTTCCGTGGCAGGACGAGGCCCTGAGCGTGGCCACGCACAAGCCCAACGTGTGGATCGACCTGTCGGGCTGGAGCCCGAAGTATTTTCCGAAGCAGCTGGTGCAGTACGCCAACACGCTGCTGAAGGACCGCATCCTGTTCGGCAGCGACTACCCGCTGATCACGCCCGACCGCTGGATGAAGGACTTCGAGGCGGCTGGGTTCAAGCCCGAGGTGATGCCGGGCATCTTGAAGGGTAACGCGGTGCGGCTGCTCAAGCTGGAAGGCTGACCCCAGGGTCAGCCGAAGGGCGGGCTCAGCCGTCCGCCTCTTCCTTTTCTTCGAACCGGTCCCAATCGCGGCCCGAGCGGCGCTGCCGCTCCTCGCGTTCGCGCGCCATCTGCTCCTCGAACTGCTGGCGGCCGGCCTTGTTGGCGGCAATGAGCTTGGCGCGGTCCTTGTAGTGCGGGTAGATCTCGTCGCTCAGCAGGATGTTCCGGCGACGGAACCGCATGGCCGTTTCGCGCGCCTCGTGGGCGGGCCAGCCCAGCGCCTCGAGCGTGGTGCGGGCGCTGCGCAGCGACGATTCGAAGACCTCGCGTTCCACATCGGTCACGCCGCGGTCGCGCAGCTGGAAAAGGTGCGTCACGTTGCGGGCCCGCGCGATGATGCGCGCCTGCGGAAAGTGCTCCTTCACCAGGTCGACGATATTGAGCGACTGCTCGATGTCGTCCACCGCGACCACAATGGCCTTGGCCGTACCGGCGCCCGCGGTGCGCAGCAGGTCGAGCCGCGTCGCGTCGCCATAGAACACGCGAAAGCCGAACTGCCGCAGGCCTTCGACGGTGTCGGCGTCATGGTCGAGCACCGTCACGCGCAGGCCCTGCGACATCAGCATCCGGCCGACGATCTGGCCGTAGCGGCCGAAGCCGCAGATCAGCACCTTGGCGTCCTGCTGCTCCGAAATTTCTTCCAGTTGCACGCCGTTGTTGCGGCTGTAGCGCGGCAGCACGAACTTGTCGAGCAGCACCAGCAAGAGCGGCGACAGCAGCATCGACAGCGCCACGGCACCGATCAGGAGCGAGGTGATTTCAGGCGGCAGCACGTCGGGCCCCGCGGCCTGGAACACCACGAACGCGAACTCGCCGCCCTGCGCCAGCAGCAGCGTGAAGACGGGGCGCTCCTGGTAGGCCAGGCCCATGGCCTTGGCCAGCGCGTAGATCACCACCAGCTTGATGGCCATGAAGCCGACCACCAGCGCGGCCATGAGCCAGGGGCTCGCGATCAGCACGCCGAAGTTGATCGACATGCCCACGGCGATGAAGAACAGGCCGAGCAGCAGGCCCTTGAACGGCTCGATGTCGGTTTCGAGCTCGCGCCGGTATTCGCTTTCGGCCAGCAGCACGCCAGCAAGGAATGCGCCCAGCGCCATCGAAAGGCCCACGAATTGCATCAGCGCTGCGATGGCCACCACCAGCAGCAGCGCCGCGGCGGTGAAGATCTCGGGCGTGTCGCTGCGCGCGATCCAGCGCAGCAGCGGGCGCAAGGCGAGCCGGCCGCCGAGGATGATGCCGGCGATCACGCCGACGATCTTCAGGCCCTCGAGCGTGCGGTCGAGCCCGCTGAGCGACTGTTCGGCCGCCGTGGCGCCCGCCAGCAGGGGCAGCAGCGCGAGGATGGGGATCGCCGCCACGTCCTGGAACAGCAAGATCGAAAATCCCGCCTGGCCGCTGGGCGTTTTCAGCAGGTTGCGCTCGCCGAACACCTGCAGCGCAATGGCGGTGGACGACAGCGCCAGGCCGAGCGCCGCCACCAGCGCCACGCGCCATTCGGCGCCCGCGGCCCAGCCGACGGCAAACAGCACCGCCGCGCAGCTCAGCACCTGCGCGGCGCCCCAGCCGAAGATGGGGCGGCGCAGGTTCCACAGGCGCTTGGGTTCGAGTTCGAGGCCCACGAGAAACAGCATCAGCACCACGCCGAATTCGGCGAAATGCAGCACGTCTTCCACGCTGGAAACAAGGCCCAGCCCCCAGGGGCCGATGGCGATGCCGGCCACGAGGTAACCGATGATGGAGCCAAGGCCCAGGGCTTTGGAAAGCGGCACCACCAGCACGGCGGCGCTCAGGTAAATAAGGCTGCTGGTCAGCCAGGCGGGTGCGTGCTCCATGCTCAGGCCGAGCCTTTCTTGTCGCTGTCTTCTTCTTCGTTGGCTGCAGACATGAAAGCCAGACCGTGGGTCATCGCGGATTGGAACGCGCCGGAGGTCGCTGCGCCCGGGTCGTCATGCTCGGCGGGGCGATCTGTCTCGGGCACCGGGCAGGCCACGCACACATCGAGCTCCTCGAGTTCGGGCCAGTCGGGGTAGCTGCCGAGTCGCTGGGCGAACACGTCGACATGCGCAGCCACGTCGGCCTCGCTGGCGCTGCGCGCACCGTGAAAGACCAGTGGCGGCAAAAAGCGCATGCCGCAGAGGGCCGCGGTCTGCTCGTAGGGCGGCAAAAAGGCGTCGAAGAAATAGCGGTGGTAGCTCTGGGGGTGGTAGCTCTGCTCGGGGCTGCCTGTGGTGGCGGCCAGCCACAAGTCCTTGCCCTGCAAGGCGGTGCCGCCCGGGCCGTAGGCCCAGCCGTAGCCGAGCACGTCGTCGAGCCAGAGTTTTTGCAGCGCGGGCATCGAGTACCACTGGATCGGGTGCAGCAGCACCACCAGGCTGGCTTTGGCAAGCCGCGCCTGCTCGGTCTCGATGTCGATGGAGAAGTCGGGGTAGCTGCCGTAGAGGTCGTTCACCTCCACGCCGGGCACCGAACGCGCGGCGGCCAGTAACCGGCGGTTGACGCGGGAGTCGCGCCAGTGCGGATGGGCCGCGAGCACATAGATGCCGCCGGATTCGGCGCCGGCGGCGGCCGCGGATGTTGTTGTCGTCATGCCGCGAACATAGCTCAAGATCGGCTCTTGCCGGGGCAGGTGCGTCTCGTGTCGCTACGATGCGGGGTGTTCCAGCTCTGGAGGAGATGCTCATGCCGGTGGTTCTGGTCGCCAACCCCAAGGGTGGCGTAGGCAAGTCGACGCTCGCGACAAACATCGCAGGCTATTTCGCGAGCCGCGGCCATGCCGTGATGCTCGGCGACGTGGACCGCCAGCAATCGTCGCGCCTCTGGCTCGGCCTGCGGCCGCCGCAGGCGCGGCCCATCGCCACTTGGGAGGCCACGGGCGACAGCGCCGTGGTGCGGCCGCCGCGCGGAACCACGCATGCCGTGCTCGACACGCCGGCCGGCCTGCACGGATGGCGATTCAAGGAGGTGCTGGCCCTGGCTGACCGGGTGATCGTGCCGCTGCAGCCGAGCATCTTCGACATCTACGCCACGCGCGATTTTCTCGACCGGCTGATGGAACAGCGCCGTGCCGAAAAAACGAAGATCAGCCTCGTGGGCATGCGGGTGAACGCCCGCACCCTGGCCGCCGACCGGTTGAACGAGTTCATCGCAAGCCTGGGCGTGCCGGTGCTGGGCGAACTCCGCGACACGCAGAACTACGTTCAGCTTGCGGCGCGCGGACTCACGCTGTTCGACATTGCGCCGGGGCGCGTGCAGCGCGACCTGGAGCAGTGGCAGCCGATCTGCGAGTGGCTGGAAGGCTGAGGCTTTCGGCTGTCGCAATGCCGACACCCGCGCCCGCGCCCTTGACGCCAGAATGCCGCGCATGACCAAAAAGACATTCCAGACTCTTCAGGATCTTGCCGCCTGCGTTGGCCAGGAAGTCGCCGTGAGCGACTGGATCTCCATCACGCAGGAGCAGGTGAACCAGTTCGCCGAAGCCACGGGCGACCACCAGTGGATTCATGTCGACGTCGAGCGCGCCAAGGCGGGCCCCTTCGGCGGCCCGATCGCCCACGGCTTCCTGACGCTCTCGCTGCTGCCGCGCTTCTATGAGACGGCGCTGGAAGTGGTTGAGTCGCGCATGGGCGTGAACTACGGGCTGAACCGGGTGCGCTTCATGTCGCCGGTGCCGGTCGGCAAGCGGCTGCGGGCGCGCATGAAGTTGCTTACTGCCGAGCCGATTGCGGACGACGGCATCCAGATGACCTGGGAAACCACGATCGAGCTCGAAGGCACGGCCAAGCCGGCCTGTGTGGCGGAGTCGGTGGTGCGCCGCTACCGCTGAGCGGTTTTCGCTCCTACATCCGGCGGTCGGTCACTTCGCCATACGTGGCGGAGCCTTGGCGCGTAACGCCGAGTGCGCCTGCACGAACGGCCGCGCGGTCGGTTGTGCCGGCTCTCGGGGCTGCGACGCCGGTGCCGCCATTGCCGATCTGAAGCGGCTGGCGCGCCTGGGCCTGGACCTCGGCGCGCGACAGGGTCGATTGGAAAGGTGCCGGCGGCAGCGGATTCTGTTCACCCTGAAAAGCCTGCGCGCCGGTGGCGAGGCCGAGGGCGGCAAAGGTCGCGAAGGCAATTGACTTGGCATTCATGGCGAAACTCCTTGAGGCAAGCGGTGGATG
Source organism: Variovorax sp. CCNWLW235 (assembly GCF_037204085.1). Taxonomy (NCBI): domain Bacteria; kingdom Pseudomonadati; phylum Pseudomonadota; class Betaproteobacteria; order Burkholderiales; family Comamonadaceae; genus Variovorax; species Variovorax sp. CCNWLW235. The sequence goes on from NZ_JBBCBW010000016.1 coordinate 93,052, forward strand.
GACTCACTCGTATGCCCGACCGGACGACCGGGCATGCCTGTCATACGACGCTTCTTGCCGATCGGATTCGTCCCTGCCGCGACAGGGCCGCCTTTTTCAACCGAATCCGTTTTGCCGCCAGGCTTCGAATACCGTCACTGCCACCGCGTTCGAAAGATTGAGGCTGCGCTGCCCCTCGCGCATCGGCAGCCGCAGCCGCTGGGGCTCGGCGAAACCTTCGCGCACCGTGGGCGGCAGCCCGCTCGTCTCTGAACCGAACACCAGCCAGTCGCCGGGCTGGAAGCGAACATCGTGCACGGCGCGCGTGCCGCGCGTGGTGAGTGCAAACATGCGGTCGGCAGCTGGCTTTTCGGTGTCGAGCAGGGCCTGCCAGCTGGCATGGCGCTTGACCTCGGCGTACTCGTGGTAGTCGAGCCCGGCGCGGCGCAGCAGACGGTCGTCCATCGAAAAGCCCAGCGGCTCGACCAGGTGCAGCGCGCAGCCTGTGTTGGCCGCGAGGCGAATCACATTGCCTGTATTCGGCGGGATTTCGGGGTGGACCAGGACGATATGGAACATGCGCCGATTGTCGCGGCGGCGCGCCCGCTCAGTGCGGCGCAGCGGTCCGCGCCAGTACCACGGCCGTGATGTGCGCTGCGCCGGCCAGCCGCAGCGCCGCGGCCGCCGAGAAGAGCGAGGCACCCGTGGTCATCACGTCGTCGATCAGCACCACGCGCCGGCCCTGCAGCTGGCTGGCGCGCAGAGGCTCCACCGCAAAGGCGCCGCGCAGGTTGCGAAGGCGTTCGGCGCGCGCGAGGCCGATTTGCGCCGGCGTGTCGCGGGTGCGCAGGAGCAGCGTGGCGTCGGTCTTGGCGGGCGCCAGCCGGCGCGCCAGTTCGAGCGCCTGGTTGAAGCCGCGCTGGCGCAGCCGGGCAGGCGCCATCGGCATCGGCAGCACGGTGTCGCAGTTTTCCAGCGCCGGTTCCACCCAGGGCACGCTGCGCATCAGCGTCGACAGGGGGCCGGCCCAGCCCGCCTCGCCGCGGAACTTGAACTGGGCAATGCACTCGGGCCACGGCCATGCATAGTCGCAGGCCGCAAGGCAGGCATCGAGCGGCGGCGGATCGCCCATGCATTCGTCGCACCGGACCACGCCCTGCGGCACGGCCAGCGCGCAGCTGCCGCAGCGGTCGGCCGGCGGCGCAAAGCGGGCCACGCAGGCATCGCAAACGCGCCGGGAAGGCCAGGCGCGGCACACCTCGCACTGGCTGGGCAGCCGTGCAAGCAGAGAGGTCAAAGGCCTACGGGCCCAACGGCTGAACATGGCCTCAATATACTCACGGCCCCATGGCCACCGACCCCGCAAGAAGACCGCCGACCATCGATCCCACGGCGGCCGCACGCTGGAGGCGGCTCGCGCCTGCCGACGGCTCCCCCTGGCTGCATGAGGAAATCGGCCGCCGCATGGAAGACCGGCTGCAATGGATCAAGGCGCAGCCGCGCACCTGGGCCGACTGGTCGCCCCTGCGCGGCGGGCTCGAGGCGCACGAACTCGTCGCCCGGCGCTACCGCGAAGCCGCCTGCTTCGTGATCGAAACCGAACCGGCCCTTGCCGCTGCAACCAGCCAAGCGCTGGCATCACCCTGGTGGAGCGCGCGCCGCTGGCAGGGCGGCAAGGCGCGCTTCGATGCGCCGCCGGAAGACGGGGTCGATCTGCTCTGGGCCAACATGTCGCTGCACATGGCGGCCGACCCCGAGGCGCTCATCGCGCAATGGCACCGGCTGGTGGCGACCGACGGCTTCCTGATGTTCTCGTGCCTGGGCCCCGACACGGTCCGTGAACTGCGGGCCCTGCATGCGCGGCTTGGCTGGCCGGCGGCGGGCCACGAATACACCGACATGCACGACTGGGGCGACATGCTGGTGCATGCCGGCTTTGCCGAGCCGGTGATGGACATGGAACGCATCGTGCTTACCTGGGCCACGCCCGAGGCGGCGCTTGCCGAGCTGCGCACGCTCGGGCGCAACCTGCATCCGGCGCGCTTTCCGGCGCTGCGCGGCAAGGCGTGGCACCGGTCGCTGAAACAGGCGCTGCCCGAGCTGGCGCCGGCGGAAGAGGGCGGCGGGCGAATTGCGCTGACCTTCGAAGTCATCTATGGCCACGCCTTCAAGCCGGCGCCGCGCGTGGCGCTTTCGGCCGAGAGCGCGGTGTCGCTGCGCGAGATGCGCTCGATGCTGCAGCGCGGCCGGCCCGGCGCCTGAACGGCGGGCCCGTCAAGCTGCGCATCTTGCGGGCGGGCACCTGTGTCTACCCGCTACAATCCGCCGTTGCGTGAAACTCGCGGGTGTTGTTCCGCGAACGAGGTCTGTCCGATCCTGTGGAGACAAGGGGTTGGCCGGCGTCGACGCACCGATTTGCTGAACTCGCCCGTGTCGAATTCCGTGTTTCGTTTTGCCACCGTTTCAGGCCAGAACATCCACTGGTTCCTGAAGCGCAATTGCTCGGTGACGCCGAGCCAGCTGGGCTGGCTCTACGCCTCGCTGTGCGTGGTGTCGCTCGGTATCGGTACGGTGTTCTGGCTGCTCGGGGCGCCGCTGGTGCTGCCCTTTGCCTGGCTCGAACTGGCGGCGGTGGGATTTGTATTCATGCTGTACGCGCGGCACGCGACCGACGGAGAAAAGATCGTGTTGCAGGGCGGACGGCTGGTGGTGGAGCTCGAGAACGGTGGAGACTACGAGCGCACGGAATTTCTGCCGCACCAGGTGCGGATCGAACCGCAGGCCGGCGATCGCTCGCTGATCGAGGTCTCGGGTCAGGGTCGATCGGTCAGGGTGGGGCGCTATGTACGCCCGGAGTTGCGAGCCGCACTGGCGCGCGAGATTCGCATGGCGTTGCGTGGCGCCTGAACGGCTCGCGCGGCGCTGCACGGTTGGGTTTGTTGAAAAAATTGAGAAACGTGAACACGATGAAGAGCATTTGGCGCAATAAGTACAGGCCGGCGAATCTGTTGCTGGCGGCCGGCGCGGCTTTCAGCGGCGCGGCGCACGCAGTCAACGATCTGCCCGGCGGCCCGTCGGTGCGCCAGCTGAATCTTCCGCTTGGCGTTACCAAGATTGCGCAGGAACAGCATTTCCTGCACACGGTGATGATGATCCTGTGCACGGTCATCTTCGTCGCCGTGTTCGCGGTCATGTTCTATTCGATCTGGAAGCACCGCAAGTCGGTCGGCCACAAGGCAGCCAACTTCCATGAGTCGGTGGTGGTCGAGGTCATCTGGACCATCGTGCCCTTCATCATCGTGATCGTGATGGCGCTGCCCGCCACCAAGGTGCTGGTGGCCCAGAAGGACACCACCAACGCCGACCTCACCATCAAGACCACCGGCTACCAGTGGAAGTGGGGCTACGACTACCTGACGGGCGAAGGCGAGGGCCTGGCCTTCATCTCCACGCTCGACAGTTCGCAGCGTGCCATGTCCGACGCCGGCGCCAAGGGCCAGATGCCCGACGACTACCTCTTCAAGGTCGACAACCCGCTGGTCGTGCCGGTGCAGAAGAAGGTTCGCATCATCACCACCGCCAACGACGTGATCCACGCGTTTGCCGTGCCCCAACTGGGCATCAAGCAGGACGCGATTCCGGGCTTCGTGCGCGACACCTGGTTCCGCGCCGAAACCGTGGGCGACTACTACGGCCAGTGCCAGGAACTCTGCGGCAAGGAACACGCCTACATGCCGATCCACGTGAAGGTGGTTTCGGCCGCCGACTACACGGCGTGGGTCGACACCAAGCGCAAGGAAGCCGCCGCCAAGCTCGACGACCCGAGCAAGGTCTGGACGCTGCCCGACCTGATGGCTCGCGGCGAGAAGGTCTACGCCGCCAACTGCGCGGCCTGCCACCAGGCCAACGGCAAGGGCGCCGGTCCGATCAAGGCGCTCGACGCAAGCCCCAAGGTGGTCGACGCCGACCACAAGGTGCAGCTGCTGGTGCTGCTCAACGGCCAGAACAACGGCGCGATGCCGTCCTGGAAGCAGCTGAGCGACACCGACCTGGCCGCCGTTGCCACCTATACCAAGAACAGCTGGTCGAACAAGACGGGCCAGTTGGTGCAGCCGGCCGAAGTTCTGGCCCTGCGCGGCAAGTGATCGCGAAGATCGAGCCTAAGCGCCCCGCGACGAAGAAATTGCAAGGAACAATGAAATGAGTGCAGTCCTCGACCCCCACGGTCACGCCCACGACGGCCACGCACACGATCACGACGAGCACCACGCAGCGCCCACCGGCTGGCGCCGCTGGGTGTTCGCCACCAACCACAAGGACATCGGCACGCTCTATCTGCTGTTCAGCTTCACGATGCTGATGGTGGGCGGCGTGCTCGCGCTGCTGATCCGCGCCGAGCTGTTCCAGCCCGGCCTGCAACTGGTGAACCCCGAGCTGTTCAACCAGTTCACCACCATGCACGGGCTGATCATGGTGTTCGGCGCCATCATGCCGGCGTTCGTGGGCTTTGCGAACTGGATGATCCCGCTGCAGATCGGCGCATCCGACATGGCCTTCGCGCGCATGAACAACTTCAGCTTCTGGTTGCTGATTCCCGCCGCGCTGATGCTCGTGGGTTCGTTCTTCATGCCCGGCGGCGCACCCGCTGCCGGCTGGACGCTCTACGCTCCGCTCACGCTGCAGATGGGCCCCTCGATGGACGCCGGCATCTTCGCGATGCACATCATGGGCGCCTCGTCGATCATGGGCTCGATCAACATCATCGTCACCATCCTGAACATGCGCGCCCCCGGCATGACGCTGATGAAGATGCCGATGTTCTGCTGGACCTGGCTCATCACCGCCTACCTGCTGATTGCCGTGATGCCCGTGCTCGCAGGCGCCATCACCATGACGCTGACCGACCGCCACTTCGGCACCAGCTTCTTCAACCCCGCCGGCGGCGGCGACCCGGTGATGTACCAGCACATCTTCTGGTTCTTCGGCCACCCCGAGGTCTACATCATGATCTTGCCGGCCTTCGGCATCATCAGCCAGATCGTGCCGGCGTTCTCGCGCAAGAAGCTGTTCGGCTACGCCTCGATGGTGTACGCCACCTCGTCGATCGCAATCCTGTCGTTCATCGTCTGGGCGCACCACATGTTCACGACCGGCATGCCGGTCACGGGCCAGCTGTTCTTCATGTACGCGACCATGCTGATCGCCGTGCCGACGGCCGTGAAGATCTTCAATTGGATTGCCACCATGTGGCAGGGCTCGATGACCTTCGAGACGCCCATGCTGTTTGCCGTGGGCTTCATCTTCGTGTTCACGATGGGCGGCTTTACCGGCCTCATCCTGGCCATCGCCCCGATCGACATCCAGCTGCAGGACACCTACTACGTGGTGGCCCACTTCCACTACGTGCTGGTGGCCGGCTCGCTATATGCCATGTTCGCGGGCTACTACTACTGGGCGCCCAAGTGGACCGGCGTGATGTACGACGAAACGCGCGGCAAGATCCACTTCTGGTGGTCGCTGATCTCGTTCAACATCACCTTCTTCCCGATGCACTTCCTGGGCCTGGCTGGCATGCCGCGCCGCTATGCCGACTACCCGATGCAGTTTGCCGACTTCAACGCGGTGGCGTCCATCGGCGCCTTCGGCTTCGGTCTTGCACAGGTTTATTTCTTCTTCTTCATCGTGCTGCCGACCATGCTCGGCAAGGGTGAGAAGGCGCCGCAAAAGCCATGGGAAGCCGCAGAAGGCCTCGAGTGGGAAGTGCCGTCGCCGGCGCCTTTCCACACCTTCGAGAACCCGCCCAAGCTCGACGCGACCGCCACCAAGGTGATCGGCTGAACGCTGCACGGCCATCCGCCCGCATGACGACAATGACCACGCCCGAACAAAGAAAGAACAACCGACGCATGGGGCTCACGCTGGCCTCCATCGCCGTGATGTTCTTTCTCGGATTCCTGGTCCGCATGATCTGGTTCAGCGGACGCTGAAGCGAACGGAGCCGTACGCATGAGCCTCGGTCAACGCATCAAGCGCGCCAATGTCCGCATGGTCGGCAAGCTGGCCGTGGTGGCCTGCGGCATGTTCGCGTTCGGCTATGCGCTGGTGCCGCTCTACCGCGCCATCTGCGAAATGACCGGCATCAACATCCTCGCGCTCAACGAACTCGAAGTGCCGGGCGGCGCCAGCGGCGGCAAGAACGTGCGCGTGCCCGACAACTCCCAGGTCGACACCACCCGCACCATCACGGTCGAGTTCGACTCCAACGTTCGCGGCGGCCTCTGGGACTTCAAGCCCGCCGCGCGGACGATGCAGGTGCACCCCGGCCAGCTCAACACCGTGGTGTACGAGTTCCAGAACGTGCAGAACCGCCGCATGGCGGCGCAGGCCATCCCGAGCTATGCGCCGCAACAGGCCGCGCCGTACTTCAACAAGCTCGAGTGTTTCTGCTTCAACCAGTACACCCTCGACCCCGGCGAGAAGAAGGAATGGCCGGTCGCGTTCGTGATCGATCCGAAGATCTCCAAGGACGTGAAGACGATCACGCTGTCGTACACCTTCTTCGAAGTCGGCGGCAAGACGCCGCCGGCCCCGGTCGCCGCTGTTTCCAAAGCCGCCCATGAGCCCCGCTCGTGACCGTCGACCGGAATTCGCCGCCGCGCAAGGCCACGCTGTGGGACACGGTGAAGGCCGTCTGCTGGTCGTTCTTCGGGGTGCGAAAGAAAAGCGCCTACCAGGACGACCTGGCCAAGCTGAACCCGCTGCACATCATCGCGGTGGCGTTTGCCGCCGTCATTGTTTTCATCGTCGGCCTGGTGCTGCTGGTGCGCTACGTGGTTGCGCCCTGAGCACACGCCGCTGGGCCCACGACATCCAGACCCCATCGAATCGAATCGAGAGAAGAAAGAAAGCCAGGAGCTGATATGAGTTCAACCACCCACGGCACCACGCCCTACTACTTTGTGCCCGGGCCATCGGCCTACCCGGTCATGGCCTCGATCGGCCTGTTCTTCGTGATTCTTGGCGCCGGCCAGTGGATCAACGGCCACCAGTGGGGCGCTTGGTCGCTGCTGCTCGGCATGGTCGTGTGGCTTGCCACGTTGTTCGTGTGGTTCCGCGCTGCCATCGGCGAGAGCGAGAGCGGCCAGTACGGCCACAAGATCGATCTCTCGTACCGCTGGAGCATGAGCTGGTTCATCTTCTCCGAAGTCATGTTCTTCGGCGCCTTCTTCACCGCGCTGTGGTGGGCCCGCACCCATGCGCTGCCGGCGCTCGGCAGCCTCGACAACGCGCTGCTCTGGCCCGACTTCAAGGCCGTGTGGCCCAGCATTGCCGCCGGCGCAACCGGTTCGCCGGCCGACATCGTCGAGCCCTTCCAGACCGTCGGCCCGTTCTGGCTGCCCACGATCAACACCGCGCTCCTGCTGAGCTCGGGCGTCACGCTCACCATTGCGCACCATGCGCTGCGCGCCGACCATCGCGCCCAGTGCATCCGCTTCATGTGGCTCACCGTGCTGCTCGGCGTGGTCTTCCTGGGTGTTCAGGGCTACGAATACTTCCACCTGTACACCGACCTGAACCTCAAGCTCAGCTCGGGTGCCTACGGCTCGACCTTCTTCATGCTGACCGGCTTCCACGGCCTGCACGTGTTCATCGGCATGCTGATGCTGCTGTTCATTACGCTGCGCCTGCAAAAGGGCCACTTCACGCCGGAGCGCCATTTCGGCTTCGAAGGCGCGGCCTGGTACTGGCACTTCGTCGACGTGGTGTGGCTTGGCCTTTACGTGCTGGTCTACTGGCTTTGAGCGAAACCCGCGGCATACAAACAAAAAGGCGCCGAAAGGCGCCTTTTTCATGGTTCTCGTGGAACGAGCACCATCTACTTGCCGAGCGGGAGCCCGGTGGGCTGGATGTACCCGAATTTCCAGGCGAGCAGCATGCAGAGGAACAAAACCACGGAGATGCCGATCCGAAAGGTGAGCGCGCGCGCCATGCCGCCGCTTTTGGCGCGCCCGTTGCGCCCGTCTTTCAGCATGTAGAAGAGCGCGAAGGCAAGGCTCGCGAAGATGCCCACGAATGCCAGGGCGACGAAGTATTTCATGACCCCGATTATCGGCCGCGCGCCTCGTCCCTTCCAGTGACGCCGGAACCCCTGCAACCCGCCGCCAGGGCGCCGAGGCGAGGCCGCTTCGTGCTGGTCACGCTGGCCGCCGTGCTGACCTTGGCCGCCACGGTGTCGCTCGGCCGCTGGCAGCTTTCGCGCGCCGCCCAGAAGGAGGCGCTGCAGGCCGAGATCGAGGCCCAGAAGCAGAAGCCGCCGCTCGACCAGGCCGAATTTCTCGCGCTGGAGGCACCCGCCGGCGCGCTGCATCGGCCCGTGCGGCTGCGCGGCCTCTGGCTGACGCCGCAGACGGTCTACCTGGACAACCGGCAGATGCACGGCGTGCCCGGTTTCTACGTGCTGACCCCGTTCGCCCTGGAAGGCAGCGACCAGGCCGTGATGGTGCAGCGCGGCTGGGTGCAGCGCAATTTCAATGACCGCAAGCAACTGGGCGCGGTCGAGACGCCGGTCGGCATCGTCGAAGTCACCGGGCTGATCGAGCCTCCGCCCGGCCACCTGTTTGAACTCGGCAAGCCGGCCGCGGCCGCCTCGGCACCGGAAGGCGAGAGGTCTTCGCCCATCCGGCAGAATCTCGACCTGGAAGCGTTCCGCGCCGAAACCAAGCTGCCGCTGCGCACCGATGTGTCGCTGCAGCAGGTCGGCCCCGCTTCCGAGGGGTTGCAGCGCGACTGGCCGGCCCCCGCCCTGGGTCTGGAGAAGCACTACGGCTATGCATTCCAGTGGTTCGGGCTCTCAGCCCTCGTGGTCATCCTCTATGTCTGGTTCCAATTCATTGCCCCCTTCCGCCGCTCCAGGCGCCGCACACACGATGCAAGCAGCCTCTGACGAACCCCTGGGCCTGACGGTGCACTCGATGCCGTCGCCCAACCAGGCGCTCGACGGCGCCGAAGGCCGCCGCACGGTCGTCGGGCGCTGGAAGATGATTGCCGTGATGCTGATGTGCGCGGCCCCCGTCATCGCGTCTTACTTCACCTACTACGTGATCCGGCCCGAGGGCCGCAGCGTCTACGGCGAGCTCATCGATCCGCAGCGCGTGCTGCCGGCGCTCACCGCCACCGACCGCAATGGCGCGCCGGTCGACGTTGCCACGCTCAAGGGGCAGTGGCTGCTGGTTGCGGTGGCCGACGCGGCCTGCAATGCGCTCTGCGAGCAACAGCTCTATCTGCAGCGCCAGCTGCGCGAAAGCCTGGGCCGCGAGAAAGACCGGCTCGACCGCGTCTGGCTCGTGAGCGACGCGGCACCCGTGCCCGCGCGCCTGGAGAACGGCCTGCGCGGCGCCACCGTGCTGCGCGTGCCGGCCGAGCAGCTTGCCCAGTGGTTTGCGCCCGTCCAAGGCCATTTCCTGGCCGAGCACCTGTACGTGGTCGATCCCATGGGCAACTGGATGATGCGTTTTCCGGCCGGCATGGACGCCAAGGGCGCCAGCCGCGCCAAGCGCGACCTCGACCGCCTGCTGCGCGCCTCCGCCTCCTGGGACGAGTCCGGCCGCTGACACGCATGGACACCGGCTCGCTCTACGACCTCACTCCGATCGCCTGGCTGATGGCGGCCGGCGTGCTGATCGCGCTCGGCCCGCTGGTGTGGGTGTGGCGCCGCAATGCCGGCGCCGGTCCGGCGCGCCGGCTGCACGCGCTCACCGTGCTCACGCTGTTCCTCACTTTCGACCTCACGCTCTTCGGCGCCTTCACGCGGCTCACCGATTCGGGCCTGGGCTGTCCTGACTGGCCCGGCTGCTACGGCAACGCGAGCCCGGTCGGCGCGCGCCACGAGATTGCGATGGCGCAGTCGGCCCAGCCGACCGGCCCGGTCACGCACAGCAAGGCATGGGTCGAGATGGTCCACCGCTATCTCGCCACCGGCGTGGGCGTGCTCATCCTGACGCTTGCGGGAGCCACCTGGGTCGTGCGGCGGCGCCAGCGCCGCCTGCCCGTGCCGGCGGAGGGCGAACACGCCACGCTCAGCGCGTGGTGGCCGGCGGTAACGCTGGTCTGGGTCTGCCTGCAGGGTGCATTCGGCGCGCTGACCGTAACCTGGAAGCTCTTTCCCGCCATCGTCACGCTTCACTTGCTGGGCGCTGTGGTGCTGCTCGTGCTGCTATGCATCCAGGCCGTGCGCTACCGGCAGGCCGCCGCGGACCGGCTACCCACTGCTGTATCGCCCGCAATGCGCAACGGGTTGCTTGCCACTTCTGCATTGCTCCTGCTGCAGATTGCACTCGGCGGCTGGGTCAGCACCAACTACGCCGTGCTGGCCTGCACCCAGTTTCCGACCTGCCAAGGCAGTTGGTGGCCGCCGATGAACTTTGCGCAGGGCTTCGAAATCTGGCGCCACCTTGGCGTGACCGGCAGCGGCGCTCCGCTCGATTTTTCGGCGCTTACCGCCATTCACTATGCGCACCGGTTGATGGCCTACGCGGTGTTTGCCGCGCTGGGCGTGCTCGCGTGGCGCCTGCGCCGCATCGAGCCGCTGCGGCCTCAAGCCGGATGGCTCGCGGGCCTGGCCTTGCTCCAGCTTGCCACGGGCCTGGGCAACGTGCTGCTCGGCTGGCCGCTCGCGGCCGCCGTGCTGCACACCGGCGGCGCCGCGGCGCTGGCCGTGGTGCTGACCTGGGCGATTTGCGAAAGCCGCCGCGGAACCGCTGCCGCCACCGTACACAATAAAGACAAGGCGCCCGGCGCCCTGCACGACAACCAGAGGGGAGCCACCGCGTGAGCACGCCGATTTCCGTGGAGCAGGCGAGCACCGCCAACGTGCTGCGCCAGTTCTATGCGCTGACCAAGCCGCGCGTGGTGCAGCTGATCGTTTTCTGCGCCCTCATCGGCATGGTGTTGGCCGTACCCGGTGCGCCGACATGGCCGGACGTGCAGCGCGCCCTCTTGGCGTGCGCGGGCATCTGGCTGGTCGCGGGTGCGGCGGCGGCGTTCAACTGCCTGGTCGAAAAGGGCATCGACGCCAAGATGAAGCGCACTGCGTGGCGCCCCACCGCGCGCGGCCAGCTCAGCGACCTGCAGGCCCTGGTGTTCTCCGCGCTGCTGTGCGTGGCCGGCTCGGCGCTGCTGTGGTTCAAGGTCAACCCGCTCACCATGTGGCTGACCTTTGCGACCTTCGTCGGCTACGCGGTGATCTACACCGTCATCCTCAAGCCGCTGACGCCGCAGAACATCGTGATCGGCGGCGCCTCGGGCGCAATGCCGCCGGTGCTGGGCTGGGCAGCGATGACGGGCGATGTGGGCCCCGAGGCGCTGATCCTCTTTCTCATCATCTTCCTGTGGACGCCGCCCCACTTCTGGGCGCTGGCGCTCTACCGTGTCGAGGATTACCGCAAGGCCGGCCTGCCGATGCTGCCCGTGACGCACGGCAACGAGTTCACGCGGCTGCAGGTGCTGCTGTACACCTTCATCCTTTTCGCGGCCTGCCTGATGCCATTCATCTACGGCATGAGCGGCTGGCTCTACCTGGCGGTGGCGGTGGGCGTGAGCATCGGTTTCACGGGCTATGCCTTTGCGCTCTGGCGCAATTACTCCGACGCGCTGGCGCGCAAGACCTTCCGGTTTTCGCTCATTCACCTGAGCGTGCTCTTCGCGGCATTGCTCGTCGACCACTATCTCCGCTGATCGAAATGTCCGTATCCATGAACAAGCGAAATGCTCTCAGGTTGATCGTTGGCAGTGCGGGATGGGCCGGCGCTGCCGCCACCCTCGGCCTGGGGCTTTCGGCCTGCAGCGAACCCAAGCCGAGCTTCAACGCGGTGGACATCACCGGCGCGGATTACGCCAAGGACTTTTCACTGAAAGACGCCGACGGCAAGGTCCGCACCATGGCCGACTTCAAGGGAAAGGTGGTGGTGCTGTTCTTCGGCTACGCCCAATGCCCGGACGTGTGCCCGACCACCATGACCGAAATGGCCCAGGTCAAGCAGCAGCTCGGCAGCGACGGCGACAAGCTGCAAGTGGTGTTCGTCACGGTTGATCCGGCGCGCGACACGCCCGAGGTGCTCAAGGCCTACATGGGCGCGTTCGATCCGGCTTTCGTCGCGCTGATTCCCACGCCCGAGCAGCTCGCCGCGACCGCCAAGGACTTCAAGGTCTACTACAAGAAGGTCGAGGGCAAGACCCCGACCAGCTACTCGATGGACCATTCGGCGGCCAGCTTCGTCTACGACACCGAGGGCCGCGTGCGGCTCTACGCACGCTACGGCACCGGCGTGGCGCCCATGGTGTCCGACGTGAAGGCGCTGCTCAAGGCCTGAACGGGCATTCAACCAGCCGATGGACGCTGCCGTTGTTGCCTTCGCGCCGGTCGATCACCTGAAGACGCGCAAGGGCGCGTTCCGCATTGCGCTCATTCCGCCCGAGGTGCTGCGCGCGCTGAACGACGGTTTGCTCGAGACCGTCAACCTCAACGAATTCCTGGCGCTGGAGCTGCCGCAGCTTGCGCGCAGCGTTGCGGGCCATATCGGCCTGGATCCGGCGAGCGAGCGGCTGGCCGACACGCTCGCCATGCTCGGCGCCTTCAAGCCGATGCAGCGGCACGGCCACATTGCGCGTGCGCTCTACGACCTGGCGGCGCTGCATGCCGAGCGCGATGCCGTCGCGCACCGGCTGGCCACCCACGCCAGCGACGTGGCGCGCTGCTGGGCCGCGCAGTGGGTGGCGCTTTCCGGGTTGCCACTGGCGGCGCAGCTGCAGGCGGTGCACCGGTTCGCCGCCGATCCGCACTTCGGCGTGCGCGAAATCGCCTGGATGGCGGTGCGCGAAGCGGTCATTGCCTCGCTCGACGAGTCGCTGGCGCTGCTGCAGCCATGGGTGGCCGATGCCGACCCGAACATCCGCCGCTTTGCCAGCGAACTCACGCGCCCGCGCGGCGTGTGGTGCGCGCAGATCGAGGCGCTCAAGGCCGAGCCCTGGCGCGCGCTGCCGCTCATTGAGCCGCTGCGCGCCGACACCAGCCGCTATGTGCAGAACTCGGTGGCCAACTGGCTCAACGACGCGAGCAAGACCCAGCCGGAGTGGGTCGACCGGCTTTGCACGCGCTGGATCGATGAGTCGGACACGCCGGCAACCCGGTACATCGCCAAGCGCGCGCTGCGAACCCTTTCGAAGCAGGCATGAATGAATGAAAAAGCCCGGCATGGCCGGGCTTTTTTTCTAGGCGAAGAGCCGAGCGAGGCTTACGCGTAATCGGCCAGCGCCTTCTTCATCTTCTTCATGGCCGCGACTTCGATCTGGCGAATGCGCTCGGCGCTCACGCCGTACACCGCCGCCAGGTCGTGCAGCGTCATGCCGCCCGAACCGTCGTCGTTGACCTTGAGCCAGCGCTCTTCCACGATGCGGCGGCTGCGCTCGTCCAGCGCCTCGAGTGCGGTGGCAATGCCGTCGCTCGAGAGCCGGTCGCGCTGCTGCGATTCGAGCAGGGCGGTCGGTTCCTGCGTGGCGTCGGCCAGGTAGGCGATCGGGCCGAAGGCTTCATCGCCGTCGTCCGACGGACCCGGGTCGAGCAGCACGTCGCCGCCCGACAGGCGGGTTTCCATTTCGAGCACTTCTTCAGGCTTGACGTTGAGCCGGGTCGCCATTTGCGACACCTCGTCGGGGCTCAGCGTGTCGCGGTGCGTGCCGTTGTCGGCCGCGGCCGAATCGGCCTTGAAGCCCTGCTTCATCGAGCGCAGGTTGAAGAACAGCTTGCGCTGGGCCTTGGTCGTCGCGACCTTGACCATGCGCCAGTTCTTCAGGATGTACTCGTGAATCTCGGCCTTGATCCAGTGCATGGCGTAGCTCACCAGCCGCACGCCCTGGTCGGGGTCGAAGCGCTTCACGGCCTTCATGAGGCCGACGTTGCCCTCCTGGATCAGGTCGCCGTGCGGCAGGCCGTAACCCAGGTATTGGCGCGAAATGGACACCACGAGGCGCAGGTGCGAGAGGATCAGCGCACCGGCCGCTTCGAGGTCGTTGTGGTCGCGCAAACGGCGTGCGAAGCCCTGCTCTTCTTCGAGCGTGAGCATCGGCAGGCGGTTGGCGGCCGAAATATAAGCATCCAGGTTGCCCAGCGGCGGCACCATCGACCATGGATTGGCGACGGCGAGCTGGTTGGCAGAGGCTCCAGACAGCGTGGTCATCAGGGGAAACTCCTTTGTATCGGGCATATTAGCACTCGATTAGAGGGAGTGCTAAGCCAAGGGTTCCCCCTAAGTTTCTATCGGGGCGATAGCCAAAGCTGTCGGCAAGAGGGCGGTGCGGCCCGAGGCGGCGTCCGACCCGGGGCTTACCAGCGGATACCCAGGCGCAAAAACAGCCTCGAGAGTACGAACAGCGGCCCCACCCAGAGGTATTGGATGTCTTCGAAGAACGAAGGTTTCCTGCCTTCGATCTTGTGGCCGATGAACTGGAAGATCCATGCCACCACAAAGATGGCGGCGGAAATCGGCAGCACAAGGGTGCCCATGGCCTGAACCGCCGCCAGCACCAGGGCCGTTCCGGCCAGCATGGTGATCAGGAAGGCCGCCGAACGCAGGGTGGCGTAGTAGACGAGGCTCGCCGCCACGAAGCCGTACGCCACCCAAGGGTGCAGCGCATACAGCAGGCCGACGATGCTCAGCATGATGGCCGGGATCGCGACGAAGTGAATCAGCTCGTTGGTGGGATTGCGGTGGCTTTCGCCATAGTGGGCAAGCAGCCGGTCGACCTTGCGGTCGCCCGCTGCGGCGGGGGCATCGGCGGTGTGCATCATTTTCTGTCTCCAAAGCGTCGCTCGGTACGGCGATGTACCTGCATGGTGCCTCCGCCGGCAGGCGATGGCAAGCGCGGCAAGTGCTATGGAAAAAGTAGCAAAACCTTCCTGCTTTTCGCAACCGCGGGTCATGACTTAGGGCACTGTTCCGCACTCGGGGCGTCGCTAAGATCGGCTGCGTGGCTCTTCCGCTCGAATCTTCATCCCCTTCGTCGCCTTCGACCGTGGAACCCGGCCCCGCCCGCCCGCCCACTGCCATCCTGGTGGTGGACGACCACGATCTGCTGCGGCTCGGCGTGCGCGCACTGGTGCAGGCACAGGCCGCGTCTTCCGGCGCGAGCATCGAGGTATTCGAAGCCGGCAATGTGGCTCGTGCGCTGGCGCTCTACGAAGAGCATCGGGACGCCATCGGCCTGGTGCTGCTGGACCTGGCGCTACCCGACACCCATGGCCTCAGCGGCCTGGCCGAATTTCGCCTGCGCTACCCGGCGGCCCGCATCGTCGTGCTTTCTGGCACGGGCAACACGTCGCTGGCCCAAGGCGCGGTGGCCCTGGGTGCGAGCGCGTTCCTCCCCAAGTCGGCGGATCTGAAAGAGGTGGTGGGCTTTATCCGCGCCTGCGGCCTGCTCGACGCTGGTGCAGGGCCAATAGCGCCTCCTCCCGTCATGAAGGCGCTCGGCAGCTACGCCGAAACGGCCCACGCCAGCGCTTGGCAGGAACTCACCCCGCGCCAGATGCAGGTGCTGCAGTGGGTGCTCGAAGGCAAGGCGAACAAGGAAATTGCCCAGATAGCAAACCTGAGCGAAGGCACGGTGAAGAACCACGTATCGACCATCCTGCTGCTGTTCGGCGTGCGTTCGCGTGCGCAATTGATCAGCAGCCTGCGTTGAGCCCGCCGCCCATGGCCGCCGACACGCCGCTGAGCCAGCGGGTGCTGCGCGAGCACGTGGCTTCGGTGTACTTCAACTACAAGGCGACGTTCCTGGCTCGCCTGGTTTTCGTTCTGGTGCTCGGCGGGTTCATGTACCTGCAACTGGGCGACCCCATGGTGCTGCCGTTCGTCGTGCTGCACCTGGCGCTGTACCTGGGCATGTATTTCACGCCGCGCTGGAACCCGTCGGTGCCGGCGGCGGAAAGCGCCTGGTGGGCCCGCAAGATCACCCGCATCGTGACGCTGCTCGGGTTTGCCGATGCGCTCGCGCCGTGGATCTTCGTGCCGGCCGGCAACCTGCCCGTCACCGCCGCGCTGATGGTGGTGATGATGGGCAACTGCGCCCGCGCGGTGCAATCGCTGCGGCCGCTGAAGGCGGCGCTGTTCGGCCACACGCTGCCGATGATGGGCGGGCTGATCGTTGCCCTGGCGTGGCAGGGCGATTCCATCCATCTCTTTCTTGCGGCCTTTGCCACGATCTATCTCGTTCTGATGCTGCGCGTGGGCGTGCAGGAACACCAGCTGCTGGCGGATTCGCTGGCCCTGCGCTTCGAAAAGGAAGCACTGGCCGTGCGGCTGGAGGAGCAGATCGCCGCCACCGAGCGCGCCAGCGAAGAAAAGACCCGCTTCCTTGCCAGCGCCAGCCATGACCTGCGGCAGCCGCTGCATGCCATTGCGCTGTTCGGCGCCGCGCTGGAAAACGAATTGCGCGGCCGTCCCGAAGGCGCCCACGCGGAGCGCCTGATGCGCGCGGTGAACGCGCTGGGCACCTCGCTCGACACCATGCTCGATGTTTCGCGGCTCGACGCGGGTGTGGTCACGCCGGAGATCCGGGCTGTGCAGCTCGACGCCTTGTTCCTGCCGCTCAACCACATGTTTTCGCCGCAGGCCGAACAGAAGGAGCTGCAGCTGCGCGTGCGCGCGAGCGGATTGTGGGTGCGCAGCGACCCGCAGCTGCTGCACCGCATGCTCTCCAACCTGATCGACAACGCACTCAAGTACACCGTGAGCGGCGGCGTGACGGTGAGGGCGCGGGCGCGCGGCGATGCCGTGTGGATCGAAGTGCGCGACACCGGCGTCGGCATCGCGCCCGAGCAGATCGGCCGCATCTTCGAAGAGTTCTACCAGGTCGGCAACCCGGGCCGGGACCGGTCGCAGGGGCTGGGCATCGGCCTGTCGATCGTGCAGCGCCTGTCGCGCCTGCTGGACCATCCGCTGCAGGTGCATTCGCGCCCGGGGCGGGGCACCCACTTCCGCGTGGTGCTGCCCGCCGCCGCGCCTCTGGCGGCTTCCAGCATGCAAGGCACCGAGGCTCACCGGCAGCGCGCCGCAAGCGCCCAGGCACTGCCCCGACGCGTGCTGCTGGTCGACGACGAGGCGGAGATCCGGGAGGCCATGAGCGAGCTGCTGCGCTCCTGGTCCATCGAGGTGGAGGCCGTGGCCGACGAGGCGCGGGCGGAAGAGGCCCTTGCGCGGGCGGAAGGCCAGGCGCGGCCCTTCGACCTGCTGGTGTGCGACTACCGCCTGGCCGAGGGCAGCGACGGGCTCGACGCCGGCCAGCGTCTTCGCCGGCGCCGCGGCACCGACATGCCGCTACTGCTGGTCACCGGCGAAACCGCGCCCGAACGCTTGCAGCGCGTGCGGGCCTCGGGCGTGGCCGTGCTGTTCAAGCCGGTCGACGCCGGCAAGCTGTTTCGAACCCTGAGTGAACTCGCGCCCACCGGCGCGACATGACCTTTGGCACTGGTGTGCGGGTGGGGCGCGCTTTACCTTTGCGCGGTCTCACACATCAATGCTCTCAGGGAGTGATTTCATGCAATCGAAACTATTGATATCGGCACTCGCCGCAACTCTGGCGGCCTGCGGTGGAGGAGGTGATGGCGGCGGCGGTGGCTTTGCCGGCCTGCCGGTGATACCGGCGCCCGCACCCGCACCCCCCGCTCCACCGCCGCCCGCTCCGGCACCGGCTCCCGCCACGCGCACTTTCATGTACGAGGCCTTGGCCCCCTCCGCCGACGCATCGGCGTTTCTCGACCGGCTGAATGCACAGGGCGCGAGAGCCTTTCGCTTCTTCAGCGGCCTTGCCTTCACCACGGGCCCGACGAGCACGGAAGTCGTCGAGGCTTACGTGAAGGATGCCGAGACCACCTACACCTTCGAACTGCTGCCCGATACCGCTTCGGTGGGCGACCTGCAGGCGCAGCTCAGCGCCCAGGGCGCCAGGGGCTTCAAATGGGGCGGGCCGTACATGGTCGGCGCGCAGATCCGCGCGCTCTACCGCAAGGACAACAGCTCCTCGTCGACCTACACCTATTCCGTGCTGACTGCGCCTGCCGACAGCGCCGGCTATCTGGCACAGGCCAACGCCCAGGGCGGCAACGGCTTCTTCAGCGTCGCCGGGGCCTACATGGTTGGCGGGACGACAGTGCTGGTGTACCAGAAGGACTCGCAAGGCAGCGCAACCTATGGCTACGAGGCGCTGGGCCAGCCCGGCAGCGATGCCGATTTTCTCGCGCAACTCGAGGCGCAGGGCGCCCGGGGTTTCCGGTTCAAGACAGGCTATGTCTTTTCGGATGGCATCAGGCTGCTCTACGAGAAAGACCTGTCGCAGTCGGCCACGTTCAGCTACCAGAACCTGCAACCCGCGGCCAACAGCGCGGACTACATCGTGCAGGCGAACGCCGAGGGCGCGAAGGGCAATGCGCTGGTGGGCGACTACGCGCTGCCAAGCGGCCAGATCAGGACGCTCTACATCCGGCCAACCAACTGCACAGGCTTTCTCTGCGATACCCGGTCGCTGTTTGGCTTTTGAGCAGCTTTTAAGCGACTTCTGAGCGGCGGCGGGCGCTGCTGGCGGCCCTTTAGCCCAGCAGCGCCTGCGCGAACTCGCGTGCGTTGAAGGTCTCGAGGTCTTCCAGCTTCTCGCCCACGCCGATGAAGTAGACCGGAATCGGCCGCTCGCGCGCAATGGCGCAGAGCACGCCGCCCTTGGCGGTGCCGTCGAGCTTGGTCACCACCAGGCCGGTAAGGCCCAGTGTCTCGTCGAAAGCCCTGACCTGCGCCAGGGCGTTCTGCCCGGTGTTGCCGTCGATCACCAGCAGCACCTCGTGCGGCGCCGTGGCGTCGGCCTTGGTGACCACGCGCTTGATCTTCTTGAGTTCGTCCATCAGGTGCAGCTGCGTCGGCAGCCGGCCCGCGGTGTCGACCAGCACCACGTCCTTGCCGCGCGCCTTGCCGGCCGTCACCGCGTCGAAGCTCACGGCGGAGGGGTCGCCGCCTTCCTGGCTCACGATCTCCACCGTGTTGCGGTCGGCCCAGACCAGCAGTTGCTCGCGCGCAGCCGCCCGGAAGGTGTCGGCCGCCGCAAGCAGCACCGAGGCGCCTTCGTTGGCCAGGTGCTTGGTGAGCTTCCCGATGGATGTGGTCTTGCCCGCGCCGTTGACGCCGGCCACCATGATCACCGTCGGCGAGAACTGGCCGATGACCAGCGGCTTCTCGAGCGGCCGGAGCAGGTCGGCAATGGCGTCGGCCAGCAGCTTCTTCACCTGCGTGGCGTCGGTGGCCATCTGGCGCTTGACGCGGCCGCGCAGGTCGTCGAGCAGGAATTCGGTCGCCTTCACGCCGGCGTCGGCCATCAGCAGCGCCGATTCGAGCTCTTCGTAGAGCGCTTCGTCGATCTGCGCGTTGACGAACACCGCCTGGATGCCGGTGCCGGTCTTGCGCAGCCCGGTTTTCAGCTTGTCGAACCAGCCCTTGCGCTCGGCGGCCATCGCCGTTTCGGCGGCGGGCACGGGCAGCGGCGCGGGAGGCTCGACGGGGGCAGCGGCAGGGGCAGGCGCCGGAACCGGCGCCGGCGCCGGTGCAGGCATTGGTGCCGCGGGTGGAGCGGCGACGGGCACCGAGGGAGGAGGAGGTGCGACGGCGGGCGGCGCAGCAGGTGCAGGTGCAGGCGCGGGGGAGGGCGTGGGCTCGGGCGCAATTGCCGGCGCAGGCGCGGTCTCCTCCGCGGCAGGCTTGGAGCCGAACCAGCTCGACGGTGAGAACACCGAGCGCGCCGGAGCAGGCTCGGGTGCCGGCGCCGGTGCCGGTTCAGCAGCCGGGGCGGGCGCCGGTGCGGCCGGAGCTTCGGCGGGTGGTTTTTTCTTGAAGAAACTGAACATCGGGAGCTTTTTACAATCCGACCCATTCTATGAAACACCCCTCGCCACGCCGTGCTGCGTCTGGTGCGGTGCTGGCAATGGCGCTTTCCGCGCTGTGGGCCGCGCCTGTACTGGCCCAGCCCACACCGGCTTCCGCCGCCTCTGCCAGTTCTTCCACTCCCGTTTCGCCGGCCGCTGCCGCCGCGGCACCCGCGCCCCAGCAGTTCACCCTGGCCAACGGCATGACGCTGCTGGTGCTGCCCGACAGGCGCGCACCCACCGCGGTGCAGATGGTCTGGGTTCGTGTGGGCTCCGTGGACGAGGTCGACGGCACCTCGGGCGTGGCCCATGTGCTCGAGCACATGATGTTCAAGGGCACCAAGACCATCAAGCCCGGCGAGTTCTCGCGCCGCGTGGCGGCCCTGGGCGGCCAGGAAAACGCGTTCACCTCGCGCGACTTCACCGGCTACTACCAGCAGATTCCGGTGGCCAGCCTTGAGCAGGTCATGAAGCTCGAGTCGGACCGCTTTGCCAACAACCAGTGGTCCGACGACGAGTTCAAGCGCGAGATCGAAGTGGTCAAGGAAGAGCGCCGCATGCGCACCGAAGACCAGCCGCGCGCATTGCTGGGCGAACAGCAGAGCGCCGCGGTGTTCACGGCCTCGCCCTACCAACGCCCCGTGGTCGGCTGGATGAGCGACCTGGACGCCATGACGCCCGACGACGCGCGCGAATTCTTCCGGCGCTGGTACGTGCCCGCCAACGCCGCCGTGGTGGTGGTCGGCGACGTCGACGTGGCCAAGGTGCGCGCGCTGGCCGAGAAGTACTACGGCAGCATTCCCGCGCGCGCCGTGCCCGCGCGCAAGCCGCGCTCAGAGCCCGTGCAGCGCGGCATCCGCCGCATCGAATTCAAGGCGCCGGCGGAGCAGGCCTACGTGTCGCTCGCGTTCCGTATTCCGCAGTTGGAGAGCATCGACGCTGCGGACAGCGATGTGTGGGCGCTCGAAGTGCTGTCGGCCGTGCTCGACGGCTACACCGGCGCGCGGCTCGACCGCGCGCTGACCCAGGGCCCCGATCGTGTGGCCGATTCCGCTGGCGCCTATTCGGGCTTGGCCGGCCGCGGCCCGCAGCTGTTCACGCTGGTGGGCGTGCCGGCGCACGGAAAGACCGCCGAGGCGGTCGAGGCGGCGTTGCGGGCCCAGGTGGCGCGCATCGCGAAAGAAGGCGTGGGCGAGGCCGAACTCGCGCGCGTCAAGACGCAATGGGTGGCCAGCGAAACCTACAAGCGCGACTCGGTGATGGCGCAGGCCCGCGAACTCGGAAGCAACTGGGTGCAGGGGCTGCCGCTCGACTCCAGCGCCCGCATCATCGCCAAGCTGCAGGCCGTGACCCCGGCCCAGGTGCAGGCGGTGGCCGCCAAATACTTCGGAGACGACCAGCTCACGGTGGCCACCTTGCGCCCGCTGCCGCCGGAAGCCAAGCCCCGCGGCCGTGGCTTTGCAGCGCCCGCGGGCGAGATGCGTTGAAGGGACGGACTTCCATGATTGCCATGAAAAAAATCCTCCGTCCCGCACTGTTCGCCATCGCTGCCGCCCTGGCAGGCGCCGCGCAGGCTGCACTCCCCATCGAACACTGGACGCTCGCGAGCGGCGCGAAGATCTACCTGGTGTCGACCCAGGCGCTGCCCATCGTCGACGTGCAGATCGATTTCGACGCCGGCAGCCGGCGCGACCCGGCGGCGCAGGCCGGCTTGGCCAGCGTGAGCGCGACCATGGTCGAGAAAGGCGTGCGCGCCGGCAAGAACGGCGAGCCCGCGCTCGACGAGAACGCGCTGGGCGAAGCCTGGGCCGACCTGGGCGCCGAGTTCAACGCCAGCGCCGGAACCGATCGCGCCAGCTACTCGCTGCGCACTTTGTCCGACCCAGCCCTCCTGTCCAAGGTGGTGGCGCTGGCTTCGCGCGAGATCGGCGAGCCGGCCTTTCCCGACGACGTGTGGCAGCGCGAACGCGAACGCATCAATGCATCGCTGAGGGAGGCCAACACCAAGCCGGCGACCATCGCCGGTCGCGCCTTTGCGCAGGGCGTCTATGGCAGCCACCCGTATGGCCAGGAGGTGACCGAAGCGACGCTGGCACGCATCGACACCGCGGCCATGCGGCAGCGCTACCAGCAACTCATCGTGCCGTGCCGCGCCAAGCTCAGCATCGTCGGTGCTGTGACCCGCGCGGAAGCGGAAGCCATGGCCACCGCGCTGCTCTCGCGGCTGCCCGGCCCCGAGGCCTGCACGCCGCTGCCGGCCATTGCGCCGGTGACCGCGCTTGCGGCGCCGAAGGACGAGCGCATTCCGTTCGCGTCGGCCCAGGCCCACGTCTTCATCGGCCAGCCCGGCTATCCGCGCAAGGACCCGGATCACTTCGCGCTCACGCTCGGCAACTACGTGCTGGGCGGCGGCGGTTTCGTTTCACGGCTCACCAACGAAGTGCGCGAGAAGCGCGGCCTGGCCTACAGCGTCTACAGCGGCTTTTCGCCGGGGCTGGACGCCGGGGCATTCCGCATCGGCTTTCAGACACGGCCCGACCAGGCGGAAGAGGCGGTGAAGATATCCCGCGAAGTGCTCGCCAAGTTCGTGGCCGAAGGCCCGACCGCCGCCGAGCTCAAGGCGGCCAAGGACAACCTGATTGGCGGCTTCCCGCTCCTGATGGACAGCAACCGCAAGCTCATCGGCAACGTGGCCAACATTGCGTGGCACGACCTGCCGCTCGACTATCTCGACACCTGGACCGCGCGCATGAACGCCGTTACCGCGGCCGAGGTGCGCGCCGCGTTTGCGCGCAAGCTGCAGCCCGAGCGCATGGTGACGGTGGTGGTGGGCGGCAAGTGAGCGGCCGGCGTTTCAGCGCAAGGCGTGTGCGCCGCTGCCGGCGGCCGCGCGCACCGTCGTCCTGAGGCGTTCGAGGAGCTGCGGCGCCGCGCGCGCCTGCTGCCAGTAGAGCGGCACCTGAAGCGCGGAGCCCGGCACCAGTTCTACCAGCGCGCCCGTGCGCATCGCATCGGCGGCCATGCTCACGGGGAGCATGCCCCAGCCCATGCCGGCCCGCGCCGCCTCGAGAAAACCGTGGGCCGAGGGCAGCCAGTGCCGCGGCGTCTCGACACTGCGGTGGCAGATGCGCCGCACCCAGCGCGCCTGCAGCCGGTCCTTGCGGTCGAACACCAGGCTGGGCGCATCGGCCAATGTGCGCGCACCCACCCCCTTGGCGAAATACCGGTGCATGAATTCGGGGCTCGCGGCCGCCACGTAGTGCATGGTGCCCAGCGCCTCGCTGTTGCAGCCGGCCACCGGCTGCGCCAGGGCCGTGACCGCCGCCAGCACGGCACCGCTGCGCAGGCGCTCGGCGGTGTGGTCCTGGTCGTCCACGGTCAGGTCGAGCAGGGCGGATTCTTCCTGCCGGGCAAAGGCCGCGGCGGCCGCCATGAACCAGGTGGCCAGGCTGTCGGCGTTGACTGCCACGCGCACCGTGACCCGTTCGCGCTCGTTGCCGCCGCTGCCGGCCATGCCGAGCGCGGGCATCGCGTCGCGCAATTCGTGCTCCAGCATGCCCACGCGTTCGAAGTGGCGGCAAAGCTGCTGGCCTGCTTCGGTGGGCACGCAAGGCTGTCCACGCACCAGCAAGGCACCGCCTGTGCGCTCCTCGAGCAGCTTCACGCGCTGCGAAACGGCCGATGGCGTGACGTTCAGTGCGCGCGCGGCGCGCTCGAAGCTGCCTTCGCGCACCACGGCGGCCAATGCGTTCAGGGCGGCGTAGTCGAGCATGTTGCGTATGAAATTAGAAAAACTGAACAAGCCTTAGGAAGTTTAGTTTGAGTTAATTGGCTCGTGGCGGCAAGCTCACGCCATGGTCATCGAACAAATCACCACCGCTTTCGCCAACGGGCTCTTCATGAGCCTGGTGCTCATCGTCGCCATTGGCGCGCAGAACGCCTATGTGCTGCGCCAGGGCCTGCGGCGCGAGCATGTGAGCGCGGTGGTGCTGTTCTGCGCGGCGAGCGATGCGCTCCTGATCACGGCAGGCGTGGCCGGCATGGCGCAGGCGCTGCAAGGGCGGCCTGCCGTGGCCACGGCACTCGCAGGGCTTGGCGCGCTGTTCCTGGGTGGCTACGGATTGCGCGCGCTGTGGCGCTCGCGGCAGGCCGGTGCGCTCCAGGCTACGGCCAAGGGCGCGTCGCTTTCGCGCGCCGCCGTGCTCGCGCAAGCGGCAGGCTTCACGCTGCTGAACCCGCATGTCTACCTGGACACCGTGCTCCTCGTCGGCAGCACCGGCGCGCAGTACGGCGGCGCGCTCAAGGCCTGGTTCGTCGCGGGGGCGACGCTGGCAAGCGCGCTGTGGTTCTCCGCGCTCGGCTTCGGCGCGCGGTGGCTGGCACCGGTGTTCGCGCGTCCGCGTGCCTGGCAGGTGCTCGACGCGCTGATCGGCGGCACGATGCTTGTGCTTGCCGCGCTGCTCGCGCGGCGGGCGTTTCTCGGCATATAGCGGCATGCGCGGCGGCGTTAAGCTTGCCGCATGCCCCAGAAGAAAGCCGCAGCCGCCAAGCGCTCCCCCTCGTCGTCATCGCCGTCGTCGCAATCGCCCTCCCGATCCAAGTCGCGGCCGAGCGAAGTGCGCATCATCGGAGGCCAGTGGAAGCGCACCCGTCTTTCGGTGGCCGACAAGCCGGGCCTGCGCCCCACGCCCGACCGCGTGAGGGAAACGCTGTTCAACTGGCTTGCGAGCATCGCGGGCGCGGGTGGCGGCGAGTTGCCGGGTTGGCATTGCATCGATGCATTCGCGGGCACCGGCGCCCTGGGCCTGGAAGCCGCTTCGCGCGGCGCCGCGAGCGTGCTGCTGTGCGAGCAAGACGCCGCACTGGTGGCACAGCTGCAGGCCGCCAAGACCAAGCTCTCGGCCGAGGCCGTGCGCATCGAGCGCGGCAACGGGCTTACCGCGCTCGAACGCGTTGCCGCAGGCAGCCTGGATGCCGTCTTTCTCGACCCGCCCTTTGACAGCACCACCCTCTACGAACCTTCGCTGCGCGCCGCCGCCCGGGCCGTGAAGGCCGGAGGCGCCATCTACCTGGAAGCCCCTCGCAAGTGGACCGACGAGGAGCTCGCCGCTCTCGGCCTTGTTGGATTTCGTTACCTGAAGGCAGGCGCTGTGCATGCGCACTTGCTGCGGCACCTTGCGAACGGAACCGCATAGGGACTGCATAATCCGCCGGACAAGCCGCACCGGCTGCATGAGGAAGAAGCAACCATGGCCAGCAACGTGATCGCGGTTTATCCCGGCACTTTCGATCCCATCACCCTCGGCCACGAGGACGTGGTGCGGCGCGCAACCCAGCTTTTTTCGAAGGTCATCGTCGCGGTTGCGGCGGGCCACCACAAGAAAGCCTTGTTCACCTTGCAAGAACGCATGGAAATGGCGCGCGAAGCCGTGAAGCCCTACAGCGACCAGGTCACGGTCGAGAGCTTTTCGGGCCTGCTGCGCGACTTTGTGGTGGCGCGCGGCGGCAAGGCCATGGTGCGCGGCCTGCGCGCCGTGACCGACTTCGACTACGAGTTTCAGCTGGCAGGCATGAACCGCTCGCTGATGCCCGATGTGGAAACCGTGTTCCTGACGCCCAGCGACAAATACCAGTTCATCTCGAGCACCTTCGTGCGCGAGATCGCCATGCTCGGCGGCGAGGTCCACAAGTTCGTTTCGCCCGATGTGGAGACGCATCTGGCCGCAAAGGTGCGCAGCCTCGGTCGTGAATAGCCGGCTTCCGTTGCCTCGCCTGCATCCGCTGGGCGATGCGGCGCTGCTTTGCGAACTCGCGCCACCGGCCACGCTGGCGCAGCAGCAGCAGATTTGGGCGCTGGGTGCTGAGGTTCAGCAGTGGCCCGGCGTGGGCGAGGTGCTGCCGGGCATGAACAATCTCACGCTGACTTTCGATCCGACGGCGATCGATATCGATGCGCTGATGGCGCGCGTCAACGAGGCTTGGCCGCGGCTGTCGGCCACCGCGATCGAAGGCCGGTTGGTGGAGATTCCGGTGGCCTACGGCGGTGAGCACGGGCCAGACCTTGCCGATGTCGCGGCGCACACCGGGCTGACGCCGGCCGAGGTGGTGCGGCGCCACAGTGGCGGCGAATACGTGGTCTACCTGCTCGGCTTTCTGCCCGGCTTCGCCTTCATGGGCGGCCTGCCGCCCGAGCTCGCCACACCGCGCCGGGCCGAACCGCGCACGGCGGTGCCCGCGCGCTCCGTCGGCATCGGCGGCGAGCAGACCGGCATCTATCCGCTGGTGTCGCCGGGCGGCTGGCAGCTGATCGGCCGTACGTCGCTGGAGCTTTTCGACCCGGCGGCCGAACCGCCCACTTTGCTGCGCCCGGGCGACCGCGTGCGCTTTATCGTCGAAAGCGTAGAGACATGATGCTGGTCCAGAAACCCGGCATGCTGGCTTCGGTGCAAGACCTGGGGCGGCACGGGCACCGGCAGGTCGGCATCTGCCCCGGCGGCGCGCTCGATGTGCTGGCGCTCACGCTGGCGAACCGGCTGGTCGGCAATGCCGACGGCGCAGCCGGTCTCGAACTCACCATGGGCGGCTGCGAGATCCGCTTCGAAACCGACACGCGCATCGCGCTGGCCGGCGACGATTTCGCCGCCCGGCTCGACGGCACACCCCTCTGGCCGTGCTGGAGCGTGCCCGTCAAGGCCGGGCAAACGCTCAAGCTCGCAGGCGCGAATGCACCCGGCGCAAAGAAGGCCGGCTTGCGCAGCTGGCTTGCGGTGGCGGGCGGGATCGACGTGCCGCCGGTGCTCGGTTCGCGCAGCACCGATCTGAAAGCCGGCTTTGGCGGCCACCAGGGGCGGGCGCTTCGCAAGGGCGACCGGCTTGCACTGGGTGCGACGTCGCTCGATGCCGCTCGACTCACGCGGCGGCCCTTTGGGCTGCGCGGCCCCGAATGGGGACCGGAGCAGGGCGACACGGCCATCGAGCTGCGCGTGCTGCCGGGGCCCGAATTCGAGCAGTTCACCGCGGCCTCGCATGCGCAACTCTGGAGCGAGCGCTGGCGCATCACCGCGCAGAGCAACCGCATGGGAAGCCGGCTCGCGGGCGCCGAACTCAAGCGCAAGCGCAGCATCGACATGCTCTCGTCGGGCGTCATTCCCGGCACCATCCAGGTGCCGCCCTCGGGCCAGTCGATCATCCTGATGGGCGACGCGCAGACCACCGGTGGCTATCCGCGAATCGGCGTGGTGATTCGCGCCGACCTGTGGAAGCTCGCACAGGCGCCACTCGACGGCAGGCTGCGGCTGGTGCAGGTCGACATGGCGGCGGCGCTCGAGGCGTGGGCCGGGCAGCAGCGCTATCTCGCGCAAGTGGCGCAGGGGCTGGCGGCTGCGGGCTGGAGCAGACCGGCATAGACTGTGCGAGCAGCAGGCGCGCGTACGGCATCGGCATCGATGTGCCGGCGGCCTGAAGAAGGAATCAACCCAAATGCAAATCGACCTGAATGCCGACCTCGGCGAAGGCGCCGGCAGCGACGAAGCGCTGCTCGGACTCGTGAGCTCGGCCAACATTGCCTGCGGCTGGCACGCAGGCGATGCCAAGACCATGCGGCAATGCGTGCGCTGGGCCATTGAACACGGCGTGGCCATTGGCGCGCACCCTAGCTTTCCCGACCGCGAGAACTTCGGCCGCAGCACCATGCACCTGCCGCCCGACGAGATCGTGGCCAACGTGCTCTACCAGGTCGGCGCGCTCGCAGCAATCGTCAAGGCCGAAGGCGGCACGCTTACGCACGTGAAGCCGCACGGGCAGCTCTACAACCAGGCCGTGAAGGAGCCCGAGCTTGCCGACGCGCTATGCGAGGCGGTGCGGCGCTTCGACCCGTCGCTCCGGTTCTTTGGCCTAGCGGGCAGCGGCATGATCGACGCCGCGCGCCGCGCCGGCCTCACGCCCGTGGAAGAGGTGTTTGCCGACCGCGGCTACATGCCCGACGGCAGCCTGGTGCCGCGCAGCCAGCCCGGTGCGCTCATTGAAGACGAAGAACAGTCGCTTGCCCAGACGCTCTCGCTGGTGCGCGACCACAAGGTAACCGCCATCGACGGCAGCACCGTGCCCGTCAACGCCCAGACCGTGTGCCTGCACGGCGACGGTGCCCATGCGTTGGCCTTCGCCCGCCGCATTCGCGACCGCCTGCAGCAAGAAGGCATCGCGGTTCGCGCGACGGCCTGAACGCGCTGTTCAAGCCGTGGCGCTGCGAACCAATGTCCTGCTGACCGGTTTCGACCCGTTCGACCGCGAAGCCCTCAACCCGTCATGGGAGGCCGTGCGCGCGCTCGACGGCTGGAAGTGCGGCCGCGCCACCGTGCATGCGCGCCAGATGCCCTGCGTTTTCGGCGATGCCATCGAGGCGCTTGCGGGCGCCATGGACGAACTGCAGCCGCAGCTGGTGCTGTGCATCGGCCAGGCCGGCGGCCGCGCCGAAATCACGCCTGAGCGCGTGGCCATCAACATCGACGATGGGCGCATTGCCGACAACGCGGGCCGGCAGCCGATCGACACCCCCGTGGTGCGCGGTGCGCCCGCGGCGTATTTCTCCACGCTGCCGATCAAGGCCATTGTGCGCGACCTGCGCACGGCCGGTGTGCCCGCGTCAGTGTCGAACACGGCGGGCACGTTCGTCTGCAACCACATCTTCTACGGCCTGATGCACCGCTTGGCCACGCACCCGGTGCCGGGGCTGCGCGGCGGGTTCATTCACATTCCCTACCTGCCCGAGCAGGCGGCGCGCTTTCCGGGGCTGCCCAGCATGTCGCTGGCCACCATGGTCGAGGCGCTGCGCATTGCGGTAGCCACCGCGCTGGCGGTTGAAAAGGACATTGCCGAAACCGGCGGTCAGCTCCACTGAGCCAGCCAGGAGAGCAGCGCCGCATTGACGAGCGCGGGCTTTTCCATGGTCAGCATGTGGCCGCACTGCGGCAGCCACACCACTTCGGCATGCGGCACCAGCGCCGCAATTTCGCGCGTGCAGTCGGGTGGCGTCAGCCGGTCCGTGTCGCCGCAGACCAGCAGCACCGGCGCACGAAGCGAAGGCAGGTGGATGCGCGCATCGGGACGCCGCATCACCGCACGGTTCTGGCTGATGAGCTGTTGCGTGCCGGCGTCCAGCACGATCTCGACATAGCGCTCGACCAGCGCCTGATCGGCCGCCTGCGCGGGGTGAAACGCGAAGACGACGTTCGGCTCGATCACGTCGCGCAGTTCACCGCGTTCGAACAGCTCGATTGCGCTTTCGCGCAGCTCGTACATGTCGGGTGACTCGGGCCGGGCGTTGGTGCCCAGCAGCGCGAGCCCCGCAATACGCCCGGGCGCCTGCCGCGCGGCTTCCATGGCGACCATGCCGCCCATCGATGCGCCGCACAGTACCAGCGGGCCGGGGTTCTCGCGCAGCACGGCCGCGGCCATGGTCTCGATGGTGTCGTGCCGCATGTGGGCATCGCTCACGCGCGCTTCGAACATGGCCGGAAGAACGGGAAGCTGGGCCTCCCAGAGGCGCTCGTCGCAGGCGAGGCCGGGCAGCAAGACAAGGTGTGGCATGGGCGGATTTTGCGTCATCGCGCCCTCCGGCGTAACGGCATAGGCTGCTTGGCCAGAAGCCATCTGGCGGCGGAATCGACATACTTTCCGTTGCTGCGCGATCTGCGGTTCGCGCGTTTCCGCTTCATACCGAGGACAAGAAAATGAACCTGGTTCAACGCGTGCAGGACATCCTGCTCAAGCCCAAGGCCACCTGGCCCGCCATCGACGCAGAGCCCGCGGACACCGCGTCGCTCTACAAGAACTACGTGATGATCCTGGCGCTGATACCGGCGGTGGCAGGCTTCATCGGCCTGTCGGTCATCGGCTTCGGCGCCTTCGGTGTCAACTTTCGTGTGCCCGTGGTCACGGGGCTGGTGAACATGGTCGTCGGCTACGTGCTCTCGCTTGTCATGGTGTTTGTGCTGGCGTTGATCATCGATGCGCTGGCACCGACCTTCGAGGGCTCGAAGAGCCAGATCGGCGCGCTCAAGCTGTCGGCCTATGCCAGCACGGCGAGCTTTCTGGGCGGGGTGTTCAGCCTGATCCCCTCGCTCTCGATTCTGGGCGCGCTCGCGGCGCTCTACGGCATCTACCTGATCTACGTGGGCCTGCCGGTGCTCATGAAGTGCCCGCCCGACAAGTCGTTGGCATACACGGCGGTGGTGGTGGTTTGCGCCATCATCGGCGGCGTGGTGATCGCCTGGGTGCTCTCGCTTCTTACGCCTTCACCGGCCCGCGTGGGCGCGGCACCGTTCGCGGTGCAGGTGGCGGCCATGCAACAGATGGTGCCGCCGAGGCTCTGAGCGTCACGCATGCGGTGGAGAATGGGCGTTCCATGCCAACGCCCACACCCGACTCCGCGACCGAACTCATCCTGATCCGCCACGGCGAAACGGCCTGGAACCGCGAACTGCGCTTCCAGGGGCATGCCGATGTGCCGCTCAACGACATGGGGCACGAGCAGGCACGCCGCCTGGGCTTGCGAATGGCGGGCGAAACGGCGCAGCACATCGTCAGCAGCGACCTCCTTCGTGCGCAGCAAACCGCGGCGCCGGCATCGCTGCAGCTGTCGCTGCCGGTGGTCACGTCGGCCAGCTTGCGCGAGCAGCACTTCGGCGTGGTCGAAGGCATGCGGGCCGACGAAATACAAGCCCTGCACCCCAGGGCATGGGAAGAGTGGCTGCAGTTCCGCGAGGACCACGCCATGCCGGAGGGCGAGTCGGCACGCGAATTTCACACGCGCATCGTCGCGGCGCTGGGCAATCTTGCAGCCACCTACCGCGGCCAACGCCTGGTGGTTGTCACCCACGGCGGGGTGCTCGACATGGTGTGGCGCACCGCGCGCGGCCTCAGTCTCAGCGGGCCGCGGCAGAGCGACATTCCCAATGCGGGCTTCAACCGCATCCGCATTGCCGACCCCGCCATGCCGGACGCGATCGAGATCGTCGACTGGGCCGACACGCGGCATCTTGCCGACCTGCCGCCGCAGCCGGTGTACGACCAGCGGCGGCATCTCGAGAAGAACTGAGCCGCCCGCGCGGGCACCTCGCCTCAGGTGCAGCTGCCGGCCTTCGGCGTGCGCAGCAAAGGCTGGCCAGCACCAACGCCCGTGGGCTTGCCGGCGTCTACCGCCAGGTGGCCGTTCA
The DNA here is from genome assembly GCF_037204085.1 of Variovorax sp. CCNWLW235. Taxonomy (NCBI): domain Bacteria; kingdom Pseudomonadati; phylum Pseudomonadota; class Betaproteobacteria; order Burkholderiales; family Comamonadaceae; genus Variovorax; species Variovorax sp. CCNWLW235. The sequence continues at coordinate 124,195 of NZ_JBBCBW010000016.1, forward strand.
CCAGCACAGTGACCACGCCCTCGGACAGCAGCGTCGGTTGGGTGTAAGTGGCCTTGGCGGCAAAGCGAGCGGGGTCGAACACGACCACGTCGGCGTAGTAGCCCGGCCGCAGGTGCCCGCGCTGTTTCAGCCCCAGCGTGTCGGCGGTCAGCGACGAGCTGCTGCGAATGAACTGCCCCAGCGAGATCGTGTGCTCCTTCACCACGTACTGGTCGTACTTGCGTGCGAAGGTGCCGTAGGCGCGTGGATGGCCCAGCGAGGAGTCGGACGACGTCATGACCCACGGCCGCTTCATGAATGCGCGCACGTCGTCGTCGCTCTGGTTGAACGAGGCGATGTTCAGGTCGCCGTCACGTAGCACGGCAATGGCGGCATCCACCGGGTCAGCGTTCGAGGCCGTGGCCACGTCGGCCAGCGTCTTCCCTACGTACTTGGTGCTGCCGGCTGAAAACAATATGGTCTCCGGACCGCCGCGCAGGCGCAGGTTCTCGCGCATGCCGGTTCGCAGGCGCTCCTGGACGGCCGCATCGTCGAAGCGCTTGAGCATTGCCTCGCGCCCGCCGTCGACCGCCCAGGGCGGCACCAGCGCCGCCGAAAAACGTGTGCTCGACGCCGTCCACGGATAGTGGTCGGCCGTGATGTCGAGACCGGCGGCACGCTCTTTCTCGATACGGCGGATGATGTCGCCGCTCTGGCCCTGCACATCCACGCCCAGTGCCTTGATGTGGGCCACGTGCACCGGCAGGCGCGCCTCCTGGCCGATGCGGATCACTTCCTCGATGGAGCCCTTGAGCCCGATGTTGTACATCGACTCATCGCGGATATGGCTGTCGTAAAGCCCGCCGTGACGAGCCGCAACCTTCGCGAGTTCGATGACTTCCTCGGTCTTCGAGAAATTCTGCGGCGGATAGAAAAGCCCGGTCGAGAGCCCCAGCGCGCCATCGCACATGGCCCGGCTCACGTGCCGGCGCATGGCGTCGAGCTGCTCGGGCGTCGGCGCGCGATTGGCTTCGCCGAGCTGGTCGATGCGCACGGGGCCAAAGCCGACATACATCGCAACGTTGGTTCCAACGGGTGCCGACCGCAGGCGCTGGGTTTGCGCGGCAATGTCGAAGCCGCCGAAACCGTCGTTGCCGATGACCGCCGTGGTCACGCCCTGAGTCAGGAACGGAATGTTCAGGCGCTTGCGCGGATCGGTGGAATGCAGGTCGGCATCGGCGTGGGTGTGCGCGTCGATGAAGCCCGGCGCCACGACCATGCCGGTTGCATCGATGGTTCGCCGTGCAACGAACTGTGCCGGGGTCTTCCTGCCCGCGAAGACGATGCGGTCTCCCACGATGCCGACATCGCCCACCGCGGGCTCGTTCGAGTCGCCCGTGTAGACGGTGCCGCCGCGCAGCAGCAGGTCGAGTTCGACGGGGGCATCGGTCGCGGCATGTGCCGCGGTAGAAAGGCCTGCGAGGGCCGCGAGCACGGCGAGCACGACAACTGATTTCTGCATGGAACGTAACTGGATCGATGTGGAGCGACCAGTTTAGAAGTCGCTCCCGCGTGCCTGTTAATTCCTTTTGCGACACGCCCCATGACTGGAAGGCATGACCTCGCTTGCCCCTCAAAGGCGAGAAGCCAGCTGCTCGAGTCCGAGTCGCGCATAGACATCGCTCGCCTGGCGCCGCAGCCGCAGCGATTCGGGCTGGCCGTTGAGCTGCTGCTGCAGGATGCCCTGCGCACCCGTGAGCGTGGCTTCGCTGCCGGCACGCACGAGGGCGTCGAGGTACACCTGCTCGAAGAGGTCGCGCTGCGCATGGCTGCCGCCGATCTGGACGAGGCGAGGCAAGGCGCTACCGAGCCCGTCAATGGCCGAAGCGAAATCGCCTTGCGCATGGGCAATGAGACCGCGAGCGGCCGGCACGCACACGTGCTGCCACGCGGCGCGGGTCGAGACGGGTGCGCGCGGCGCGTGGGCCTCGATGTTGCGCAGCAGTGCATCCGCTTCGGGCCGGCCCGCGCGGGCCAAGCCATACAGGTATTGCAGATCGAGAAAAGGCAGCACATGGTCGGCCTGGCGCTGCACGAGATAGCGGCCCACGTCGCTCCACCGCGTGCCGACATCGATGCCCGCGAGCTCGAAGCGCGCCAGCAGCGAGACCGCGCCGATCTGGTCTTGCGAGTAATCCTTCACCACGCCCCACACTTCGCGGTCGTACACCGCGAGCGCTTCGGCAGCACGGTCGAGCTCGATGAGAAACAGGGCGACGTGCCACCAGTTGTGCGTCACCATGAACGAGTTGAGCCCGGTCCAGGTGTCGCTCACGCCTTGCATGAATGCCAGCCCTTCGGAAAGCCGGCCTTCGGTGAGCATCACATGCGCCAGCGCGTGATGCGCCCACGGCTCCTTGCGGCACATGCCGATGGCGCGACGGGCGCTGGCCTCGGCATCGCGCATCAGGTGGCACTGCTCGTAGCCGAAGGCCGCCATGCCGTGCACATAGGGCACGTCGGACGCGGCGGACAACGCGGCAAGCGCGAGCCGGAGCATGCCCGGACAGTCGCCGGTATTGAAGCAGTGGTATTGGCCCAGTTTCACCGACACGAGATCGCGCGGATATTCGCGTGCCTGCTCCGCATGCAGGGCGATGGCACTGGCGATGTCGCCGTCGGCCCAGGCCTCTATCGCTGCGATGTAGCGTTGCTCGCGCGGGGTGGCACGCGAGGATGCGGCACGGGCCTTGGCGAGATAGGGGCGCGCATTGGCCGCGGCATCGCGCGATTCGGCGAAGAGGTGGAGCGTTGCGCAATAGGCCTGGACGAGGGGGCTCGAGTCACTGTCGGCCAAGGCCAGCAGGTTGACGGCACGCGCCTCGGTCGACACGAAGCCCATGACGAAGTCGTCGACAAGCGGCAGGCTGGCGGCGTCGTCGAGCGTGAGCGGGTTGCCGAAGCTGTCGACATGCAGGGTTGCGGAGGGCATGGCCGGATGGTGCCATGCCCCGCCGCCGGCTTCAAACGCCCGCTTGCTGGTGGCGGTACTCCTGCGTCTTTCCGCCGTAGCCATAGGCCGCGCCGCGAGCGTCGATCACGTGGATGTACGACACCTCGTGCAGGTTGGGCCGCAGGCGCGCCATGGCAGCATGCACCTCGCGCAAGTAACGTGCCTTTTCCGCCTTGGTGTTGGTTTCGTCGGTGACGCTGATGTCCAGGTGAAACGCCGACTTGCCAAGGGAGGCGAGCGACTTCCCGCCGATGAACCACGTGTCGGCGGCGATGTACTGCACCGTGATGGCGATCACCGGCAACTGCTTGCCAAGCACGCTCTGGGTGAGCTCGGCAACGGTGTCGACGGTCTTGCGGGTGAGATCGGCATCTGGCTCGCCCGAGAGATGAACAACGATATGCGGCATCTGGAACTCCGTGAATGAGTGAACGATGGGGCTATTCTGGTCACTGCGGTTCCATCGGAAAAGCGGGAAGATATGATGGTAATCATCGGATTAACGGATGGATAAGCCATGCAGACATTCGACCTGGAACAGCTTCGCACCCTTGCCGCGGTAATCGATGCCGGCAGCCTGACGGCGGCCGCGCCGCGCGTTTTTCTTTCGCAGTCGTCGGTGAGCGAGCAGATCCGCAAGCTCGAAGAGCGGGCAGGGCAGTCGTTGCTTACACGCAGCAAGAGCGGCGTGGCGCCGACCGAGGCGGGCACGCGGCTGCTGGCCTATGCGCGCCGCCTCCTCGCGCTCAGCGACGAGGCCTTTCGCAACCTGCACGGCGAAACCCTGCAGGGCGAGCTGCGGCTCGCCGTGACGGACTACTTTCGGCCCGGCGATCTGACGCAGCTGCTGGCACGGCTGGGCAAGAGCTATCCGCAGGTGCGGCTGAATGTGAGCATCCTGAAGAGCGACGCGTTGCGGGCGGCTTATGCGAACGGCGAATTCGACGTGGGGCTGGCGATGAATATCTCAGGTGCGGCCTCTTCGCCGGAGCAGGGCCTAAAGGCACCGGTGATACGCCGTGAATCGCTCGTGTGGCTTGGCGCAGCCGGCATGCGGCTGGCTAAGGGCGAGCCGCTTCGGCTGCTGGCCTTGCCGGACACCTGCTCGTTGCATCAGTACACCGTGGCGCTGCTTCGGCGGCGCAAGGTGCCGTATGTGCTGGCGCATGTGGCGTCGGGCGTGGCGGGGTTGCAGTCGGCGCTGGCCGCGGGGCTCGGGGTGGCGTGCCTGAACGAGTCTGCCGTTTGCGAAGGCGTGGGGCGGCTGGCGCCGCCGCACGGATTGCCGGCTTTGCCTCGGGTCGCGTTCCAGTTCTTGCCCGGCCGCCGGGGCGAGACGGAGTTTGTGACCCGGGCCCGGGAAATGCTGGCAACCCACCTGGTATGACACTACCCCGGGGGTGGCGCGGGACTTGCGTCAAACTGCCTCACATGAACGCGCCACAACCCAGAACCCCGGCGGATTTCTTGCGGCACTCCCGCTTCGACGACGCGCAGGCCATCTTTTCAGGCACCTTGTTCGTCGCCATTGCCATGATGCTGTTCGGCCAGGCGGGCCTGCTCACGGGCGGCACGGCCGGTGTTGCGTTTCTTTTGCACTACGCCACCGGGGTGAGCTTCGGCAAACTGTTTTTCCTGGTCAACCTGCCGTTCTACTGGTTCGCTTGGCGCCACATGGGGCGGGCCTTCACCATCAAGACCTTCTCCGCCATTGCACTGCTTTCGGTCATGACCGACTGGGCGCCTCGCTACATCTCCATCGATTCGCTGCACCCGGCCTTCGCAGCCGTGCTCGGCGGATTGCTGCTGGGCACCGGATGCCTGTTTCTCGCCCGCCATCGCGCGAGTCTGGGTGGTGCGACGGTGCTGACGCTGTACTTGCAGGAAAAGCGCGGCTGGCCTGCCGGCAAGGTGCAGATCGGCATCGACTGCACGGTGGTGCTGCTCGCGCTGTTCGTGATTCCGCCGCAGCGCGTGGGCTGGTCGGTACTGGCGGCTGTGGTGATGGGGCTTTTCTTGTGGATCAATCACAAGCCGGGGCGGTACGCTGCGACTTGATTTGTCGGGGGCTTGTTTGGTCACACTGTTATTCAGGGCGGGTGCAAAGGCCACCGGGTACTCCCCTCCGCGAATGTCCCCCGGGGCTGCGCCCCTCCTCCTTTATT